>JAGWMP010000284.1 GCA_028871705.1 Gammaproteobacteria bacterium | reverse complement strand
GATGAGTACCGCATCCCCGGCGGCGTGCCCGAGCGTGTCGTTGATCGCCTTGAACTTGTCGAGGTCCACCAGCAGCAGCGTGAAGCCGCTGCGGTTGCGATCGGCGGAGGCGCGGAAGTTGGCGAACCGCTCGGCGAACAGCCGCCGGTTGGGCAGTCCCGTCATGGCATCGAGATAGGCGATCATCTCGATCTGCTGCTTGCTGCGGCGCAGCTCCTCGGTGCGCCTGGCGACGATGCCTTCCAGGCGCTGCTTCACCCGGCGCAGGTACGCGGTGCGCGCCTGCACCAGCAGCGCGACCAGGCCGGCCGCGGCAGCCGCGGCCAGCAGCCGGAACAGCCACGTCTGGTACCACGCGGCCCGTACGTGCACCGGGATGCGCAGTATGTGGGGGGAGTAGATCCCCGCGCGGTCGGTGCCGCGCACCAGCAGCACGTAGTCCCCGGGACTTAGGTTTGTGTAGGCCGCCATCCGCTTGCTGGCATCGACCACGGTCCAGTCGGTGTCGTAGCCCTCGAGCCGGTACGCGTAGCGCAGGCTCTGCGGTGCGGTGTAATCGGTGGCCGCGAACTCCACCTGGAATGAGTTGGCGTTCGGGTACACGACCACCGGCACCGCAGCCGCGCCCACGCCCGGCGGCGTCGCGGCCAGTGCCCGGCCGCCCACGGCGATGCCGCTCACCAGCAGCTGCGGCTCGAAGCGCCGCACCGCGATCTGCGCGGGGTGCACCACCGTGAGACCACCGACACCGCCGAACACCAGGTCGCCCGCGAGCGTGCGGGCCGCCGCGTGCGCCCAGTAGTCGCCGAAGCGCACGCCGTCGGCGCGCTGGTAGCTGCGGGCGCGCAGCGCGCGGGTGTCGATCGCCGCGAGTCCGTTGGCGGTACTCACCCAGGCGCTGCCGGCGAGATCGGGCTCGAGCGCATCGACGTTCATCGACGGCAGTCCGTCCTGCTCGGTCAGGTGCCGGACCTTGAAGCCGTGCGCCTGCGGCGTGAGGACGTAGACGCCGTCGTCGATGGTCGCCACCCACAAGCGCTCGTCCGGCGCGCTCCACAGGTCGACGATGAATGCCGCAGCGAGGATGGCGCCGCCGGTGTCGGCGTCGGCGAAGCGCTCGGTCCTGCCGGTGGCGGGGTCGACCAGGTTGAGACCCTTGCGGGTGCCGGCCCAGAGCCTGCCGTCGGCGCGCCGTGCGAGGGAGACCACGAAGGCGTCGGAGAGCTCGCCGGGCGCCTGCGCGGCGAAGCTGCGCCAGCGTCCCGAGCGTGGCTCGTAGCGCAGCAGCCCGTTGCGCGTGCCGACCCAGAGGCCGGCGCCATCCGCCAGCAGCCGCTGGATGTTGGGTCCGGCGGGATCCGCGGGGAAACGCACGGCCGCGGCGTGCAACCCGCGCACGCCGTAAAGACCGTGCCGGGTTCCGACCCACACGGTGCCGTCGCTGGTCTCGGCGAGACCGTAGACACTGTGATCGGCGCTGGAGGCATCTGCGCCGCCCTTCAGTTGCAGCGTGATGAGCCGCGCCCCGTCGGTACCGAACACATCGACGCCGCTGTTGTGGTGACCGACCCAGAGCCGGTCATGAGAGTCGACGAAAGTCGCGAGTGCGTTGCCCTCGCTGATCCGGTCGGGACGCATGCGATCGGCCACCGCCGTCTCGAAGCTGCCTTGCGCGGGGTCGGTGACGCTCAGTCCGGCCTCGGTCGCCACCCACAACAGGCCCGAGCGGTCGCGCAGCAGGCCGTAGGTCTGGTCGTCCATGAGACTGGCCTGGTCGCCGTCGCTGTGGGAGATCTGCCGTACGGCGAGCGTGGCCGGGTCGACGACGAAGAGTCCGGCGCCGTAGGTGGCCAGGATGAGCGTGCCGTCGGGAACCGCCACGATGCCGCGCACCGACTGCTCCGCGAGCGCGGCGGCGGCCGGCCCGTTGAGCCGCGGCAGGGTGAAGTCGCCGTGCGCGTCGCGCACCGCCAGGCCGTGGTGCGTGGTGCCGGCCCACAGCCGATGAGCCGCATCCTCGGCGAACACATCGACCCCCGTCGCGACCGGGTTACCCGAGGCATCGGTGACCGGGACGTGCTCGTGGGCGTCTGCCGCGGGAGGCAGCCGCGTGAGGCCGCCCCGGTCGCCCACCAGCAATCCGCCGTCGTCCTCGCGGTGCAGCGCGAGCACGTAGTCGTGCGAGAGGCCGCGGCCCGTGCCCGTGTCGAGGTGCGTGACCGCGCCGCTCGCGACCACGAGGCGATCGACACCGCCATCGGTTCCGACCCAGAGCGTTCCGTCGCCGCCGTCGATGACGGCTTCGACGTCCGCCGTACGGATGCCCGAACGTCCGCCGATCGGGTACGTGTGGAAGCGGCCGCTGCGCGCGTCATAACGCGCGAGCCCCGCGTTCGCCGTGCCTACCCAGAGGTTGCCCTGCGGGTCGGCGTACAGCGACTGCACGAAGTTCGAGGGAATCGAGCCGGCATCGTGCGGGTCGTGCTGATAGGTGCGGAAGCGGTAGCCGTCGAAGCGCATGAGTCCGCTCTGGCTGCCGATCCAGATGAAGCCGTCCCGGTCCTGCGCGAGCGCGGTGAGCGCGCTGTTCGCGAGTCCCATGTCCACCGTATAGCGGTTGAACTGCCAGGAGGTCATCGACTCCCAGCGCGTGGTGCCGGCCGCCGCCGCGACCGCCCACGGCGCGAGCGCGAGCGCCGCGAGCAGACAGGCCGACGCCGCCGTCCACGGCCCGACCGGCCGCCGGCCGCTCACGCGCGGGATCGGCTTGTGCTCGCTCATCTTCTATCCCTGCCCGGCGCCGATCGCGACTTGACATAGTGTCCGCGGACGGCTGACGGCACCGCTGGTCCAAGGATCGGCCGCGCGGGCTGCGGGTGAAGCGGCGCGCGTACGGACCGTGACGCAGTGGTAGATTCGGCGGCCGGAGGTCCCTATGCCGACACGACCGCCCGTGCCCCCGTTCACCTTCGAGACCGCCGTGCAGAAAGTGCGCATGGCGGAGGACGCCTGGAACAGCCGCGAGCCCGACCGCGTGGTGCAGGTCTATACCGAAGACACGCAATGGCGCAATCGCGCCGAGTTTCCCGCGGGGCGCGCGCAGGTGCGCGCCTTCCTCGAGCGCAAGTGGGCGCGCGAGCTCGATTACCGGCTGGTGAAGGAGCTGTGGGCGTTCAGCGGCGATCGCCTGGCGGTGCGGTTCGCCTACGAGTGGCACGACG
>JAGWMP010000283.1 GCA_028871705.1 Gammaproteobacteria bacterium | reverse complement strand
ATCGCCGATCCGCTCGAAGTGGTGCGCCGCGCCCCCGACATCGTGCTCGGCTCCTGGTGCGGCAAGAAATTCCGCCCCGGGCAGGTGGCCGCACGTCCCGGCTGGCAGGAGCTCGCGGCGGTGCGCACCGGGTTCGTGCGCGAGATCAAATCGGCGATCATCCTGCAGCCCGGGCCCGCGGCGCTCACCGACGGCGTGCGCGCGATCCAGAAGGTCATTGAGGAATGGGCCGGAGCGACAGCTCCCTAGCTCATGCCGCGCCGCACCCGGATGAGCTCGTACGCCTCGATGATCTGCTGGGTACGCTGCTTGGCGTGACCGACCATCGATTCGGGGAGCCCGTTGGCTTTGAGCTTATCCGGGTGGTGACGGCTCAGCTGCCGGCGGTAGGCCTTGACCACCTCCGTATCGCTCACGCCCGTCTCGATCTCGAGCACCCGGTACGCCGCTTCCACCGCGGCGCCGCTCGCCGGCGCGGCGCCTCCCGGGCCGGGGCGCTCGCCGCCGAAGCCGCGGCGCTGGATGCGCAGCACCGCCTCGATCTGCGCGAGCTCGAGCCCCGAGACGCCGACGGCGGCGGCGAGGCGCTGCATGATCGGGCGCACCGGACCGTCGAGATTGTTGCCGGCGAGCGCCGCCCGCACCTGGATCTCGAGGAAGATGCGCAGGATGTCCGGGCGGCCGCGGCACGCGGAGCGCAACGCCGCGAGCTCGCCATCGAGATCGAAGTCGCTGTGCTTGCCGGCGGTGTAGAGCGCGATGGCGTGGCGCACCTGAGCGGCATCGAGCCTCAGGTCGGTCATCACGGCGCGCGCCGCGGCGATCTCCTGCTCGGAGACGTGCCCGTCCGCCTTGGCGAGGTAGCCCATGACGTGGAAGGTGGCGCGGAAGAAGCGTTCGCTGATCTGCGCCACGTCGGCCGGCGCGCCGCCGGCCTCGCCGTCGTCCGCCTGCGCCTGGTCGAACTGGTGGCCGAGCAGCACCCCGACCGCGAGCCCGATCGGCCCGAAGGCGAGCCCGATCAGCCCGCCGGTGAGCTTGCCGAACCATTTCATGCCCGCCGCCATGTCAACGTATAGTACCAAGCGCATGCCAGCGCCCATCGTTTACCGCACGCACCTGAAAGGTCTCGAGCGCCTGCACGAGGGCAAGGTACGCGACATCTACGCCGTCGATGCCGCGACGCTCCTCATCGTCACCACCGACCGGCTGTCGGCGTTCGACGTGGTGCTGCCCGACCCCATTCCCGACAAGGGCTGCGTGCTGAATGCGATCTCCAACTTCTGGTTCGCGAAGCTCGCGCACCTGGTGCCGAATCACCTGACCGGCCGCAGCGTCGACAGCGTCGTCGAGGATCCGCAGGAGCGCGCGCAGCTCGAGGGCCGCGCGGTACTGGTGCGGCGCCTCAAGGCGCTGCCGATCGAGGCGGTGGTGCGCGGCTATCTCATCGGCTCGGGCTGGAAGGACTACCAGAAGACCGGCGCACTCTGCGGCATCGAGTTGCCCAGGGGCCTGCCGCTCGCCGGGCAGCTGCCGCAGCCGCTCTTCACGCCGGCCACCAAGGCCGAGCGCGGCGCCCACGATGAGAACATCAGCTTCGAGGCCATGGCGGCCGAGGTCGGCGCGGGCCTCGCCGCCCGGGTGCGTGACACGGCGCTCGCGCTGTACCGCTACGCCGCGGCGCACGCCCGCGAGCGCGGCATCATCATCGCCGACACCAAGTTCGAGTTCGGCCTGGACGCCGCGGGCACCCTGACGCTCATCGACGAGGTGATCACACCCGACTCCTCGCGCTTCTGGCCCGCCGACACCTACCGCCCGGGGATGAGCCCGCCGAGCTTCGACAAGCAGTTCGTGCGCGACTACCTCGAGACGCTCGACTGGGACAAGCGCGCGCCGGGGCCGAAGCTCCCCCCCGACGTCATCGCGCGCACCAGCGCCAAGTACCGCGAGGCGCTCACGCGGCTCACCCGGCCGTGAGCGCAGCCTAAGGAGACCCGCCACATGCCGTCCCCGTGGATCGCCCCATCGATACTCTCGGCCGACTTTGCCCGGCTCGGCGCCGAGGTGGAGGCGGTGCTCGAGGCCGGCGCCGATCTCATCCATTTCGACGTGATGGACAATCACTACGTGCCGAACCTCACCATCGGGCCGATGGTGTGCCAGGCGCTGCGCCGGCACGGCGTGGCCGCTCCCATCGACGTGCACCTCATGGTGCGCCCGGTCGACCGCCTGGTGCCGGACTTCGCCGCCGCCGGCGCCACCTTCATCAGCTTTCACCCCGAGGCGACCGATCACGTCGATCGCACCATCGCGCTCATCCGCGAGCATGGCTGCCGGCCGGGCCTGGTGTTCAATCCCGCCACCCCGCTCGACTATCTCGACTACACGCTCGAGCTTCTCGACCTGGTGCTCATCATGTCGGTCACCCCGGGGTTCGGCGGCCAGCAGTTCATTCCGACCTCGCTGCGCAAGATCGCCGATGCGCGCGCGCGCATCGAGACCTGCGGGCGTGAGGTGCGCCTCGAGGTCGATGGCGGGATCAAGGTGGACAACATCGCGGCGGTGGCCGCGGCCGGCGCGGACACCTTCGTGGCCGGCTCGGCGATCTTCGGCAGCCGGGACTACACGGAGACGATCGCCGAGATGCGCCGGCAGATCGGGCGCGCCGGCGGGAAGCCGCGCAGCGCCGTCACGCCCCTCGCGGCCCGCCGTACGGCGCGCCGCGCGGCCCGCAGGGCCCGCTAAAGGACCGGATTCAGGAGAGTCCCGCTTGCGGCGGGGCGCGGCTCATTCGTCGTCGTCCTCGTCGTCGTCCTCATCGTCCTCGTCCGCCGCCACCTGGCCGCCCGCCTTGCCGCCCGCGGCGGACTTGGCGGGCACGATCACCGGGCGCGTCTTCATCTTGGGACGCGCATTGAAGACCACGATGGTCTTGCCGGTGGCGCGCAGCAGCCCCTGCTCCTCGAGCACCTTGAGTACGCGGCCCGCCATCTCGCGCGAGCAGCCGACGAGCCGCGAGAGCTCCTGGCGGCTCACCTTGATCTGCATGCCTTCGGGGTGCGTCATGGCGTCCGGCTCGCCGCACAGGTCCATGATGGCGTGCGCCACGCGGCCGGTGACGTCGACGAAGGCGAGATCGCCGAGCTTCCTGTTGGTGCGGTCGAGGCGGGTGGCGAGCTGCGTGGCGAGCTCGAACACGAGCCCCGGGCTCTCGGCGGCGATCT
>JAGWMP010000032.1 GCA_028871705.1 Gammaproteobacteria bacterium | reverse complement strand
TCTCGAAGTATCAGAAGGCGGCGCGGGCGGCCGGTATCGAGTGGCCGGTGCCGCCGGAGTGGGATGACGCCGAGCTCGAGCGGCGGGTCTATGGGCGAGCCCCTCACCGGCCGTCGCAGTTCGTGATGCCGCCGTGCGCGGCGATCCACAGCCACCTCGCTACCATGGTGTGAAAGCGAGCCAGCCATCCACGCAGGTCTCCCACGCTCGAATAGCTGCTGGCCGGAGGACTGAGCAACTGCTTGATTGGGCAGTGGAAAGGGAGGGACTCGAACCCTCGACCCCGGCATTATGAGTGCCGTGCTCTAACCAGCTGAGCTACCTTTCCACGGGGCCGCGAATTGTCCTTAGCGGACCCTGGGGTGTCAAACGGAGGCGCAGAAGCGCGCGCAGATGTCACCCTGCCAGAGCACCTGATCCGCCAGCCAACCCCCGAGCTCAAACCCAGGACTAAGGAGCGAGTCGCTCGGGCGGGTGCGACCCCGCGATCGTTGTTATTCCCTGGGGAATGCAGGTACCGTATCCGCCTGATCGGGCGACTATCCACCCGGGAGAAGAGCCATGAAGAGCTCGCTCACTGTCGCTGTCGCGGTTGCTGCCAGCCTGCTGGCAGGATGCGACACGATGCCGAAACCCGTTCCCGAGGGATACGCTGGGCCCGTCGCTGTTCTGAAGGATTCCACCAAGGTCGCTCGCTTGGACAAGTGCGGCGACTTCTTCTTTCTTAACGAGTACAACGGCAAGGACACCGACAGCGTGTTCCAGGCGACGGCTCGCGACAATCGCGGCAATGGCTTGATGTTCATGGTCTTGAAAGATTTTTCGCGCCCGGTGCCGGCGCGCACCGCAAAGTTCTTTATCGTGGGCCGAACGACCTGCGCGGCACCGATCGTGGAACTCACCAGCCAGATTCTCCTGGTGGGCGGCAATATCGAGTTCACACCCGAGCCCGACGGGGTGTACGTCATCAAAGGCGAGCTTGCCCAGGATCACAGCGCGGTCTGGATCGAGGACGAGAAGCGCGGCGTGCAGGTCTCCAACAAGCTGCAGATCAACGGCCTGGCCAAGCAGGGATTCTTCGGCATCAACGGCAAAGTCGAGGAGATTCCGCCGCCGCATTGACGATGGCGCCGGCGGGGCACGCCGCGGATTCCGCTGATCACGAGCAGCGCTTTCCTCACCTGCGCCCGGGCGTTTCAAACATGCGGCCGGCAAAAGGCTGTTCTCCCCCACCCCGCCCTTGCCTCACGGCCCCCGAAAGGCCCAATCTTTGGCCATGACTTCCCGACGCACCGTGCTCAAAGCCGCAGCCGCCCTCTCCGCCAGCGCCGCCGTCGCGAGCGCATTCGCTCGAACCGGAAAGACGCGCACCCTCCTCATCCTCGGCGGTACGGGTTTCATCGGTCCGCACCTCACCGATGAAGCGCGGCGTCGCGGCTGGAAAGTCACCCACTTCAATCGCGGCAAGCATGCGCCCGACGGTGTCGCTGGCGTCGAGACGCTGATCGGCGATCGTAACGGCCAGCTCGATGCGCTGAAGGGCCGCAAGTGGGATGCGGTCGTCGACGACACGGGCTTCGTGCCGAAGTACGTGAAGATGTCGGCCGAGCTCCTCGCCCCGAACGTCGGCTACTGCCTCTACATCTCGAGCATCTCGGCGTACGCGAGCTTCGCGTCACCGAACGACGAGCACTCCCCGCTCGGTAAGCTCGACGATCCGAACGTCGACAAGGTCACCAACGACACGTACGGACCGATGAAGGCGCTGTGCGAGCAGTACTCGGCGACTGCGTTCAAGGACCGCGCGAGCATCGTGCGTCCCGGCTACATCGTGGGCCCCCTCGATGGGTCCGACCGTTTCACCTATTGGCCGGTGCGTGCCTCGAGGGGCGGCGAGATGCTCGCGCCCGGCACGCCCGCCGATCCCATCCAGGTGATCGACGTACGCGATCTCGCCGCCTTCATGATGAAGCTCGTCGAATCGCGCACCAACGGCGTGTTCAATGCGGACTCGCCTCCCCGTGCGTTCACCATGGGAGCGCTCGTCACCGCGAGCGTGAACGCCTCCCCCGCGGCCGGCACGCAGGTCACTTGGGTTTCCGAGGATTTCCTCGCCGCGCACTGGAAGCCCGACGACCTGGACCTCCCGCCCTGGTCGCCGATGAAGGGCGATTCCGCCGGTGCATCGCTGACCTCCACCACCGCGGCGCAAAAGGCCGGCCTCACCTGCCGGCCGCTCGAGGTCACGGTGCGGGACACCCTCGCCTGGTTCAAAACGCTCCCCGCGGAGCGCCAGGCGAAGCTCAAAGCGGGGCTCGACCCGCTGCGGGAGGCCGATACGTTAAAGGCCTGGCACGAGTCCCTGGGCAAGCCCCGGGCCTGACCCCCCGACCCCCTCAAAAAGGGGGCGATTTTGTGAGCTGGATCGGCGTTCCCGCCGTTGCGGTCGGGTAACGGGGCGGACTTAAGAAAGACCCCGAAGTGCCGCTAAACAATACGTGAAGGCACCCGTATCCAGGACGCTTAAGTCACCCATGCCAGTCGCGACTCTCAGCTTTACGGACGCGGGCCGCCGCCCGCCCGAAGTGCGCCCGCCCGAGGCGGTGCCCTCGCTCAGCCTCGCCCTGGTGGAGGGTGCGCGCGAGTGCCTCGAGCTCGCCCGGCAGTGCATCCGCCGCGGCTCCGATCCCCGCCGGCAGCTGCGCTGGGCGATGGTCCGCATCAAGAAGCTCCCCGAGGCGCTCGCGCCCCCCGAGGACGCCGAGATCCTCGCCTGCCTCACCGATCTCACCGAGTACATGTGCCGCGAGCTGCGCTCGATCCGCGATGCCACGGGCGTCGCCACCCTCGAGCGCATGTATGATCTGCTCTGCGAAATCCGCCGTGCCTGGGTGGTTCAGCCCCTCGCCGCGCCCGCCCCGCGCGGCGCACCCGCCAGGCAGGGATAGGCGTCAGGAGTCCCGGGTGGTACAGGAGGTGCGCATGTTCGACGGCTCCGATACCGTCGTGCTCTACGAAGAGCTCGCCTTCCAGGACATTCTGCCCTTTGCCTGGCGGCCGCTCGCGCAGGCCGCCGATCCCGAGGTTGCGCACGGCTACATGGAGCGCAACGCCCGCGTTCTGCAGGCGCGCGAAGCCCTCGATCAGCTGGGTCCCGTCGCGGTGGAGAAGCCGGACGAGAACTCTCCCAACACGGCGGATCTGCTGCGCCTCGAGTTGAAGATCAACCTGCTCCTCGACCTCGTCGGCCAGGTGCTCGCCACCAGCCGCCCGCGCCCGCCGGCCGTGCCGGTGCGTTTCAATGCGCAGGGCGTGGTGTGGAAGAGCGCGAGCCCCTTGCCGGAGGCGGGCGCGCAGGGACTCGCCGAGATCTATCTCCACGATGCGCTCGCCGAGCCGCTGCGCCTACCCGGGCGCATCACGACCGTCAGCCCCGACGGTCACGTGAAGGCGCGCTTCGTGCCGGTCGGCGAGCCGGTGGCGGATCTGCTCGAGAAACTGTGCTTCCGGCGCCACCGCCGTCAGATCGCCGGCGCGCGCCATCCACGCCGCGGCGGCTGACAACTCGCGCGAGTGCGTGAAGCGGGTCACGCGGCCCGCCTGTCGCCGTTCTGAAACATCAGAGCGCTTCACAGTATTTCCAACACCCGTTCCGCCAACATGACAACCGTCGAGTCATGGTAGACACGCCGCGCACCTGGGGTCAGGTACGCGGGACTTCACAGGGACAGGTGGTAGAAGAATGGTCGCTGCAGAAGCCCTCGCAGGTTCGTTCGCCGGGACACCGGCACTCAACATAACCTCTGCGGAAGCGCGTCCGTCGCGCATGCTGAGCGGCAACTCGCTCGCCATCCGCCGCATCACCACACTCATCCGCCAGGTCGCGGCCCACGACTCGACCGTGCTGCTGCTCGGCGAATCCGGCACCGGCAAGGAAGTCGCCGCCCGCACCATTCACGAGCTGAGCCCGCGCCGCAACCGCCCGTTCGTCGCCGTCAACTGCGGCGCGATCCCCGCCGACCTCCTCGAGTCCGAGCTCTTCGGCCACGAGAAGGGCTCCTTCACCGGCGCCATCAGCGCGCGCAAAGGACGCTTCGAGATCGCCGAGGGCGGCACGCTCTTTCTGGACGAGATCGGCGACATGAGCGTCGCCATGCAGGTGAAGCTGCTGCGTGTGCTGCAGGAGCGCGTGTTCGAGCGCGTCGGCAACCACGTCACCGTGCCCTGCAACGTGCGCATCATCGCCGCCACCCACCGCAATCTCGAGGACTCGATCACCCGCGGTAGCTTCCGCGAGGATCTCTACCACCGCCTGAACGTATTCCCCATCGACATGCCCCCGCTGCGCGAGCGGCTCGAGGACCTGCCGATGCTGGTGCGCGAATTCATCGCGCAGAACGCCGCCGAGGGCCGCGGCCGCGTGCAGCTCTCGGCCGCCGCGCTCGGCGCCCTCGCCCGCCATCCCTGGACCGGCAACGTCCGTGAGCTCGCCAATCTCATCGAGCGCCTCTCGATCGTGTGCGCGGGCCGCGTGGTCGAGGTGCGCGACCTGCCGCCGCGTTACCAGCCGGCCGACTTCGATCCCGCCCCGCTCGAGGAGAGCGGCGGACTCGCCGCCATGACCGAATCCGACGATGCGATCATCGTCGGCAGCGAGCCGCTGACCGATGCGGCCGTGATCGAGGTGCTCGAGAGCGGCGTCCCCGGCGTCGCCAGCGACACCACGGAGCCCGCCGCGGCCGCCGCGGCCGATGCCGGCACCATGCTCGCCGCCGCCGCGGTGCGCCTGCCCGCCGCGGGCCTGGACCTTCGCGCCTTTCTCACCAGCATCGAGCGCCGTCTCATCGAGCAGGCGCTCGAGAGCGCCAACGGCACGGTGGCCCACGCCGCCCGGCTCCTCAACCTGCGTCGCACGACGCTCGTCGAGAAGCTGCGCAAGCTCGGCATCGGCACCGCGGAGTCGCTGACGGAAGATTGACGCTCGGCGCGGCAAACCGCTGCCGCGTTTGTGACTCACTCGGCAAATTCCCGCCCCTTTCCAGGCACGCCTCTTGCACCTCTCCCCCTGCCCGCACCGTCCAGTGCGCGGGAGGATACGAGATGAGCGAGATTGCGATGGAATCCCCGACACCCGCCGAGAGCCGCACCCGGCCCGAGGCCGAGCCGGTCGCCTGCGCGGCAAACTCGCGCCGGATGCTCGAGCTCGCCGCACGCGTCGCCGCCACCGACTGCACGGTGCTGATCGTCGGGGAGTCGGGTACCGGCAAGGAAGTGCTGGCGCGTTTCATCCACCGTAACTCCGCGCGCGCCACGGCGCCCTTCATTGCGGTCAATTGCGCCGCCATTCCCGAGAACATGCTCGAAGCGATGCTCTTCGGCTACGAGCGCGGCGCCTTCACCGGCGCGCACGCGAGCCACGCCGGCAAGTTCGAACAGGCCCAGGGCGGCACGCTGCTGCTCGATGAGGTGACGGAGATGCCCTTGGGGCTCCAGGCCAAGCTCCTGCGCGTCCTGCAGGAGCGCGAGGTCGAGCGTTTGGGCGCCCGCGGCACCGTGACGCTCGATGTGCGCGTGCTCGCCACCACCAACCGGCGGCTGCGCGAGGAAGTAGCCGCGGGGCGCTTCCGCGAGGACCTCTACTATCGTCTGAACGTATTTCCGCTCGCGGTGGCGCCGCTGCGCACTCGGCGCGATGACGTGCTGCCGCTCGCGATGCAGCTCCTGGGCGGCCGCTGCCGTCCGGGCGCGCCCATTCCGGCCTTGAGCGCCGAAGCGGCGCATCTCCTCCTCACCTATCCCTGGCCGGGCAACGTGCGCGAGCTCGACAACCTCCTGCAGCGCGCGCTGATCCTGGTGAACGGCCCGGTCATCCGGCCCGAGCACATTCAGTTCGAGCTCGCGAACGAAAGTGCGCCCGAGACCCGCACCCCGATCGCGCCCGCCTCGCTCGCCACTTCGCTCGGCGAGCACGAGCGCGACCTGATCCTGGACGCGCTGCGGGCCGGCAACGGCAGCCGGCGCGAGGCCGCCGAGACCCTCGGCATCAGCGCGCGGACGCTGCGTTACAAGCTCGCGCGCCTGCGCGAGGCCGGCATCGAAGTGCCGGTCGCCTGAGAGAGGAGCATCGCCCATGAGTCAGATGGAAATCGACCGGGTGCTGGCGCAGATCCGCTCGCTCTCGGCGCAGATTCAGTCGCCCTCCACGCCCGCCGCCCAGAAATCGCCCGGCGCGGTGAGCGAGTTCGCCAACATCATGCGTTCGGGCATCGACCAGGTGAATACGCAGCAGCAGCGCGCCGATCAGCTGGCGGACGCCTTCGAGCGCGGCACGCCCGGCGTCGAGCTGCCGCAGGTGATGCTCGAGATGCAAAAGGCCAGCGTGTCGTTTCGCGCCCTGAACGAGGTGCGTAACCGCCTGATCAGTGCGTACCAAGAAATCATGAACATGTCCTTATGAGCATTCGCAAGGTAATTCGTCATGGCCGCTGAAGCCTCCACCGTCGTCCCCGGCGGACTTG
The DNA here is from genome assembly GCA_028871705.1 of Gammaproteobacteria bacterium. GTDB lineage: Bacteria > Pseudomonadota > Gammaproteobacteria > Steroidobacterales > Steroidobacteraceae > 13-2-20CM-66-19. Next base: position 11,394 of record JAGWMP010000032.1, on the reverse strand, counting down.
CGGGGGGATTGAAGCCGCTCCTGGTGCTGGTGGGACTCGCCGCCGCGGTCGCGGCCGGCCTTTCCATCGCGCTCTGGTGGCACGGCCCGACCTACAGCCTCCTGTACTCCAATCTCGGCGCGGAGGACCAGGCGCAGATCGCCCAGGCGCTCGATGCCGCGCAGATCCCCTACCGGGTGCAGCCGGGCTCGAACGCCATCGAGGTGGCGACCGAGCGCCTCACCGACGCGCGCCTCAAGCTCGCGGGCCAGGGACTGCCCGAGAGCGCCGGCGGCTTCGCCGCGCTGGATAAGGATCCGGGCTTCGGCGTCAGCCAGTTCGTCGAGAGCGAGCGCTACCAGCATGCGCTCGAGAGCGAGCTCGGGCGCACCATCGCGAGCCTGCGCCCGGTCGCGGCCGCGCGGGTGCATCTGGCGATGCCGCGCCAGTCGCCCTTCGTGCACGAGCATCACGGCGCCTCCGCTTCGGTGTTCGTGCAGCTCAAAGCCGGCCGGCGCCTCGAGCAGGAGCAGGTGCAGGCGATCATCAATCTCGTCGCCTCCAGCATCCCGGAGCTCGAGCCCGGCCAGGTCACCGTGGTCGACCAGCAGGGACGGCTCCTCTCGACGCCCGACGGGCACGACGAATTCTCGCTCCGCGAGCAGCAGTTCGACATGGCGCACCGCCTCGAGGACGACTACCGCCAGCGGGTCGAGTCGCTCCTGGCGCCGCTCGTCGGCGCGGGCCGCGTGCGCGCCCAGGTCGTGGCGCAGATGGACATGTCGAGCACCGAGGAGGCGCGCGAGCAGTACCGCCCCGACAGCCAGATCGTACGCAGCGAACAGACCTCCGAGCAGAGCACGCGCGATGCCGGCGGCTCCGCCGGGGTCCCCGGCGCGCTCAGCAACCAGCCGCCCCCGGCCGGTGTCGCCGGCGCGCCGCCCGCGAACGCGCCGCCCGCCACGGCGCAGAACGCCGCAAACGGCAACGGCGCGGGCGCCAACGGCGGCAAGCCCGCCGCGGCCGGCGCCAATGGCGCGGCCGGTGCCGCGGGCGCCTCCGCCACACCGACCACCGATACCAGCAGCAAGGAAAGCACCCGCAACTACGAGATCGACCGCACGCTCGCCTACACACGGCAGCCCGCGGGGAAGCTGAAGCGCCTCACCGTCGCGGTGCTCATCGACGACGCCCACACGGTGGACAAGGACGGCAAGGCGCACACCGTGGCGCTCACCAAGGATCAGCTCGATCACGTCACGCAGCTCGTCAAGGACGCGGTGGGCTTCGATGAATCGCGCGGCGACGTCGTCAACGTCGTCAACTCCTCCTTTACCGAGGAGCCGGCGGTGCCCGAAGGCACGCTCGAGTCCCCGAAGATCTGGGAGAAGCCGCTGTTCTTCGATCTCCTGAAGATCGTCATGGGGGCCGCGGTGCTCATCGTGCTGGTGCTGACGGTGGTCCGGCCGCTGATGCGCACGCTCCTCGGGACGCTGCGCAACCCGCGGCTCGAGGCCGTGCAGGCCCAGGCGCTCGAGCAGCCGGCGGCGACGCCGCAGGCGGCCCTCGCCCACGAGCAGCAGCTGGTGCAGGCGCGCACGCTCGTCGGCCAGGATCCCAAGCGCGTAGCGCAGGTGGTGCGCGAGTGGGTGGACCAGGATGGTTGAGCGCGAAGCCAGCCGTAACGGCACGGAACGGGCCGCGATCCTGCTCCTGACGCTCGGGGAGGGAGAGGCCGCACAGATCCTCAAGCACATGAGTGCCAAGGAGGTGCAGCGCGTCGGCAGCGCCATGGCCAAGATGAAGAATGTCTCGCGCGCGGAAGTCGAGAAGGTGGTGTCGGAGTTCACCACCAACGTCGAGGCGCAGACCTCCGTCGGCGTGGGAGCGGATGAGTTCCTGCGCAAGGCGCTGGTGAACGCGCTCGGCGCGGACAAGGCGGCGGCGATCATCGACCGCATCAGCATCGGACGCTCGACCAAGGGACTGGAAGCGCTCAAGTGGCTGGACGCCCGCGCGGTGTGCGAGCTGATCAGGCTCGAGCACCCGCAGATGATCGCCATCGTGCTCGCTTACCTCGAAGCCGACCACGCCGCCGAGGTGCTGGCGCTCTTGCCGAGCGGCGTGCGCGCCGACGTCGTGGTGCGCATCGCCTCCCTCGACGGCGTGCAGCCGAGCGCGCTCACCGAGCTCGACGACATCATCGAGAAGCAGTTCTCCGGCAACGGCGCCGCCAAGACCTCGGTGCTCGGGGGTCCGAAGGCCGCCGCCGACATCATGAACGCGCTCGAGCCGAGCCACGAGAGCGCCGTGATGGAGCAGATCAAGAAGTCCGACGAGGCGCTCGCGCAGCTCATCGAGGACCTGGTGTTCACCTTCGACGACCTGGGCGGACTCGACGACCGCAGCATGCAGGAGCTGCTGCGGCAGGTGCCGGGCGACGGGCTGCTGCTCGCACTCAAGGGTGCCGAGGACTCCCTCAAGGACAAGATCTTCAAGAACATGTCGCAGCGCGCCGCCGAGATGCTCAAGGACGATCTCGAGTCCAAGGGACCGGTGCGCGTCGCGGATGTCGAAGCCGCGCAGAAGACCATTCTGCAGACGGCGCGCAAGCTCGCGGCCGCCGGCACCATCGCCCTGGGCGGTAAGGGCGATCAGTACGTCTAGAGTGGGCCATGCGACACCAGCTCCTCGACGGCGTCGCCGCGGCGACCACGCATCGCGATCGCGACGACCTGGATCGCGCGCTCGCCGGTCTGCTCGCGCAATTCATCGAGCCGCATTCGCTCGCGCTGCTGCGCCTCGTCGACGGTGACGGCGCGGCGCCGCGCCTCGAGGAGCGCGTACGGGTAACGCGCGACGGCGCGCCCGCCGCCGCGGCGCTCGCCAATAGCCACCAGGACTTCGCCGCATGGCAGGAACGCGCGCTGCGCGGCGAGGTGGTGCGCCGCGGTGCCGCCGACGGCCGCCATCTGACCATTCTGCCCGTGGCCGGCGCCCAGAACGTCGTCGGGCTGCTGCAGCTCGAGACCGCGCGTCCGCTGTCGCGGCGTACGGTGGAGCTCCTGCACGGCATCCTGCGCATCGTGCGCAACCATCTCGCGCTCCTCGACTACGGCGAGCAGGACACGCTCACCGGGCTCCTCAACCGCAAGCGCTTCGACAGCCAGTTCGACAAGCTGCGCCAGCGCATGACGGACGCCGCCCAGGATCCCGCGGACCCGGTCGCGGCGCACGAATCGAGCTGGCTCGCGCTGATCGACATCGACCACTTCAAGTCGATCAACGACGGCTACGGACACCTCTTCGGCGATGAGGTGCTGCTCCTCATCGCCCGGCTGATGCGCAACGTGTTCCGCGGCGCCGACCAGCTCTTTCGCTTCGGCGGCGAGGAGTTCATCGTGATCCTCGAGCGCTCCAATGCGGGCGGGGCGCGTCTTGCGCTCGAGCGGCTGCGGATCGCCATCGAGCGGTACCGCTTCCCCCAGGTGGGCCGCGTCACCGCGAGCATCGGCTACACCCGCATCACCCGGCAGGACATTCCGACGCTCGCCCTGGCGCGCGCCGACGCCGCGCTCTACCACGTCAAGAGTCACGGCCGTAACGGCGTGCGCAACTGCGAGCAGCTGCAGGCCGCCGGGGAGTTGAGCGAGGACTTCAGGTCCGGAAGCGTCGACCTCTTCTGAAACTCAGCGCTCGCGCGTGAGATCCATCGACTCGGCGAGCGCCGAGAGGCGCCCCGCCACCTGGCCGAGCGGCAGCGTCTCGGCGGCGGCGCCGATCGCGACCGCCTCCCCGGGCATGCCCCACACGACACTCGTCGCCTCGTCCTGGGCGATGGTGGGACTGCCGGCTTCGCGCATTTCCTTGAGTCCCACCGCCCCATCCTTGCCCATGCCGGTGAGGATCACGCCCACGGCGTTGCGCCCGGCCTGTTGCGCCACCGAGCGGAACAGCACGTCCACGCTCGGCTTGTGGCGGTTGACCGGCGGACCGTCGTCGAGCCGGCACACATAGCGCGCACCGTCGCGCACCACGAGGAGATGCCGGTCGCCCGGGGCGATGTAGACGTGGCCGGGGAGGATCACCTGGCCGTCCGCGGCCTCGTACACCGTCATCTGGCAGCAGGCGTCCATACGGCGCGCGAACGGCGTGCTGAAGGCCTTGGGGATGTGCTGCGTGATGACGATGCCCGGCGTGTCGGCCGGCAGCTGCACCAGCACTTCCTTGATCGCCTCGGTCCCGCCGGTCGAGGCCCCGATGGCGATGATGCGGTCGGTGGTGCGGAACTGGCGCCGCGGCGTGGCCCGCGCGAGCACCGCATCGACGCCGAGACGGGGCGTGACGCCGTTGCCGGTGGGCGTGGCGGGGCCCGTGTAGGGGCGCACGCGCGCCGTGGCGGCGGAGCGGATCTTGGCGCGCAGCTCGTCCGCATAGTCCGTGAGCGTCGCGGCGATGTCGATCTTCGGCTTCGGCAGGTAGTCGACCGCGCCGACCGCGAGCGCGTCCAGCGTGACCTCGGCGCCGTGCTCGGTGAGGGAAGAGACCATCACCACCGGCATGGGCCGCAGGCGCATGAGATTCCTGAGGAACGTGACGCCGTCCATCTTCGGCATCTCGACATCGAGCGTGAGCACGTCGGGATTCAGCTGCTTGATGCGGTCGCGCGCCATGTAGGCATCGCTCGCCGTGCCCACGACCTCGAGCGCCGGGTCGGCCGACAGCACCTCGCTTAAGATGCGGCGCACCAGCGCCGAGTCGTCCACGATCAGGACGCGGATGCGCGGCAGGGTGAGCGCCTTGTTCGGGGCGGTGTTTGAAGTTGGCACGGTGTTCGTTCCTTGATCCGGCATCCTTAAGCGGCTCAGCCGAACAGCTCGACGTCGCCGCCGCCGCTCTGGCGGGCGAGATCGCCCTGGTAGCGGCGCTCGCGGTCGGCGATGGCGGTGGCTTCGAGCGGCTGCAGGCGGCGGACCCGCACGCGGCCGGTGTCCGGAAAGTAAATGATGCGGCGCGGATAGATGTCGCCCAGGTCCTCGGCGGCGACCTTCAGTCCCTCGTTCTTGAGGTAAGCGCGCACGAAGGCGGCGTTGCGCGCGCCGACGTCGGTCATCGAGGCGAGAATGCGTCCGCCGCCGAAGAGCTTGATCTCGAAGTGCTCGCGCTTGCCGCCGAGCTTCAAGAGCTCGTTGATGAGGCACTCCATCGCGTGGCTGCCGTAGCGGGTCGCGAGACCCGTCGCCGGATCCGTCCAGCCGTTGCCGGCGCCGCCGCCGCCGTCCTCCGGCAGCATGAAGTGGTTCATGCCGCCGCAGCCGATGCGCCGGTCGCTGATGCACGCCGAGATGCACGAGCCGAGCACCGTGGCGATCGCCTCGTCGTGGCGCGTGACGTAGAACTCCCCGGGCAGGAGCTTCGCCGTCCAGCGCTCGCTCGCCGGATCCCAGAACCGATGGATGCCCTGGAAGCCCGGGATGGAGGGCGGACAGGCCGAGCCGTGGCTCGGGCGGGCGGCGGCGGGCACCTCAGTTCCTCCGGTAGATGGTCTTGCCGACCAGCGTGTAGGCATCCGACACGCGGTACAGGCTCTCGGAGTGGCCGAGGAACAGCAGGTCGCCCGGGCGCTGCAGCTGCGCCATGCGCGCGAACAGCTCGCGCTGCGTGTCCTTGTCGAAGTAGATGACCACGTTGCGGCAGAAGATCGCGTCGAACGGCCCCTTCATCGGCAGCGCGTGCATCAGGTTCAGCTCGCGGAACGTGATGAGCTCGCGCAGCTCCGGCGCCACGGCGTAGGGGGTGCCGGCGCCGCCGGCGCGGCGGAAGAAGCGCTCGAGGCGCGCCGGCGCGAGTCCCCGCACGCGCTCCTCCTCGTAGAGGCCGCGCGCGCCGCGGCCGAGCACCTCGGTGTCGAGATCGGTGGCGAGGATCCGGATGTCGCGGCGGCGCACGTCGGGGAGCGCCTCGTGGACGGTCATGGCGAGGGAGTACGGCTCCTCGCCGGTCGAGCAGCCCGCCGACCAGAGGCGCAGCCGCTTCGCGGCGCGCGCATCGGCCTGGGGGGCGAGCAGCTCGTCGCGCAGGTACTGGAAGTGGTGCGCCTCGCGGAAGAACGAGGTGAGGTTGGTGGTGATGGCGTTGCAGAACTGCACCAGCTCGTCCGGGTCGCCGCCCTCGAGGATCTCGCGGTAGGCGCGGAAGCTGTCGAGTCCGAGCGCGCGCAGCCGCCGCGACAGCCGGCCGTACACCATCTCGCGCTTCTGCTCGGTGAGGTGGATGCCGGTGTGGGTCTTCACCAGCTCGCGCAGCGCCGCGAAGTCCTCCTCGCCGAAGGTGAATTTGCGCAGCTGCGGGTCACGGCTCGCGGCCGCGGTGGCGTCCATGGCGCACGCTTCAGAAGAGCTCGCTCGAGCCTTCGGCCTGGCCCGCGGCGGTGCCGCCCGGGGTGCCGACGCCGCCGGTGCGCACCAGCAGCTCGAAGAGATCATCGTGCGTGTCGGCCGCGAGGCGCTCGCGCAGCTCCGTCAGGAGCTCCTCCCAGCGCTGCGCGCCGAAGCCGGCCATGGTCGGCAGCGGATGGGCGGGATCGCCGAAGCGGGTGAGGAGGTTGCGGATCACGGCGAGCTGCTGCATCAGGCGGTCGTGGAACTGCAGCGCGCGCACGCAGGCGGCGAGATCGCGCGTCAGCACCTCGCGCGAGGCCTCGGCGGTCGCGGGCCTGAGGCGCTGGTCGAGGCGCTCGAGCGCGCTGCCGAGCTCGACGGCCGGTGCCTCGCTCTCGCGCATGGCGAAGGCGAGCAGGATGGCGGCCGCCTCCGCCGAGACGCCGAGCGTCTCGCAGCGGCAAGGGGCGTCCGCCGCGGCGCGGTTCATCAGGTGAGCACCTTGGACACGATCGAGAGCAGGCGGTCGGGGTCGAAGGGCTTCACCAGCCAGCCGGTGGCGCCGGCCTCCTTGCCCTGCTGCTTGCGCTCGGCGGTCGACTCGGTGGTGAGCATGAGCAGCGGCACGAACCGGTAGTTCGTGCGGCGGCGCAGCTCGCGTACCAGCGAGATGCCGTCCATGTTGGGCATGTTGACGTCGGTGATGACGACGTCGAACTGCTGTTTCTCGGCCACCTCGAGCGCTTCCACGCCGTCGGTCGCCAGGTCCACCTCGTGGCCTCCGGAGGAGAGCGCCAGCTTCACCAGCTGGCGCATCGAGGGGGAATCGTCCACTGCCAGAATGCGTGCCATGGTCTTAGCTCCACTAAAAGTCTTGCCAGTCGTTGCCGGCCGCCGCCTTCGCCTGCGGCCGTTCCACGGCATCCTTGCCCTTGCCACTCCACGGGCGGCTCGCCGCGCGGCGCTCGGCCGCCGGTGCCGCGGCCGCAGTGGCGGGAGCGGCCGACGCCGCGGCCGGCGCGGGCGCGCCGGGCAGCGTGAAACGCTCCATCATGCGATTGAGCTCGCCGGCCCCTTCGGCCATGGCCTGCGAGGCGGCCGTCGCCTCCTCGACCAGCGCAGCGTTCTGCTGCGTCATCTCGTCCATCTGGATCACGGCCTTGTTGACCTGCTCGATGCCGGAGGACTGCTCGCGGGAGGCCGCGGCGATCTCGGCGATGATGTCGGAGACCTTCTTCACCGAGGCGACGATCTGCTCGAGCGTCTGCCCCGACTGCGTCACGAGCGCGGAGCCGTCCTCGACCTTGCGCACGCTGTCCTTGATCAGGCCCTTGATCTCCTTGGCGGCGGTGGCCGAGCGGCCGGCGAGGTTGCGCACCTCGCTCGCCACCACGGCGAAGCCGCGTCCCTGCTCGCCGGCGCGCGCCGCCTCGACCGCGGCGTTGAGCGCCAGCAGATTCGTCTGGAAGGCGATCTCGTCGATGACGCTGATGATGTCGGCGATCTTCTTCGAGGCGTCGTTGATCTCGGTCATGGCGCGCATCGCCTTGGCCGTGACCGCGCCGCCCTTCTCGGCCTGGTCGCGCGCCGCGGTGGCGAGCTGGTTGGCCTGGCCGGCGTTGTCGGCGTTCTGCTTGACCGTGGAGGTCATCTCTTCCATCGAGGAAGCGGTCTCCTCGAGCGAGGAGGACTGCTCCTCGGTGCGCTGCGAGAGATTGGTGTTGCCCTTGCTGATCTCCTCCGCCCCGATGCGCACGGCGGCGGCGGCCGCCTTGATGTCGCGCACCATGCTGGCGACGTTGTCCAGCAGCTGGTTCAAGCCCGCGCCGAGCCTGGCGAAGAACGCCGACTTGCCCTCGAGATCGACCCGCAGGCTGAGATCGTTTTCCAGCGCCCGGCTGACGATCTGCGCGACTTCCTCCTCGACGCGCAGCTCCTGGGTGCGGTCCGCCCACTCGACCACCGTACCGATGCGCTTGCCCGCCTCATTGCGCATGGGGTTGGCGATGAGACGGAAGCTGCGCCCGCCGAGCTCGAGCTGCGCGCTCGAGGTCTGCTCGAGGTCGGCCAGCAGGCCGCGCCCCCCGGCCCCGCCCTTCTGCAGCGAGTCGAGGCCCGTGCCGATGAGGCGCGTGGCGTCGAACTGCGGCAGGTCGCGGCGGATGTCGCCCTGCGCCTCTTTCAGCAGCGCCTGCACCGGGGCGTTGAGATAGATGATGTTGAGAGCGCCGTCGGTCACCATGACGTTCGACAGGAGGTTCTCGAGCGCGCCCTTGAAGGCGGCGTTCATCTCGGCCTCGCGGCGCTGCGCGGTGATGTCGGTCGCGAACTTCACCACCTTGTAGGCCTTGCCATCGGCGTCGAGAATCGGGTTGTAGCTCGCCTGGATCCAGATCTCGCGCCCGCCCTTGGCGAGACGCTTGTACTGGCCGGCGTCGTACTCGCCCTGGCCGAGCTTCTCCCAGAAGCGCCGGTACTCCTCGCTCGCGGCGTGCGCGGGCTCGACGAACATGCGGTGGTGCTGGCCGCGGATCTCCTCGAGCGTGTAGCCCGTCGCATCGAGGAAGTTCTCGTTGGCGGCGAGGATCGAGCCGTCGAGCGCGAACTCGATGACCGCCTGGGCGCGGTTGATGGCCGCGACCACGCCCTTGGTCTCGGCTGCCGCCTGCACCTGCACGGTCACGTCCGAGAGGTAGGTGATCGCCTTGTAAGGCTTGCCGGCCGCGTCCTTGATCGGATTGACGCTCGCCTGCACCCACAGCCGCCGCCCGTCCTTGGCGATGCGCTTTTGCAGCGCCGCGATGTGCTCGCCGCGCCGCAGCTTCTCCAGGTTCCCCTGGCTGCCGCCGCCCGAGCGCTGTGCCGCATCGAGCAGGATGTCGACGTGCTTGCCGCGCAGCTCCTCGAGCGTGTATCCCATGAGCTTGAGGTAATTCCCGTTGGCATCGAGAATCGTGCCGTCGAGCGCGTACTCGACCATCGCCATCGATTGGTTGATCGCCGCGTTGCGATTGCGCAGCTCGCTGAGCTCCGCGCTCTTCGCCGCGGGCTTCGGGGCGCCTCGGGCACGGGCTGGCTTACTGACACGCTTGACCATGGCTCAGATCCTTTGAGAAACAGGGCTTCCGTTCGTGAGGCTTCAGGCCGCGCGCGCGGCCTCGGTGAGCGCCGCGGCATCCGCCAGCGGCCCCGTCAGCTGAGCGCCGATCAGCTTGTCGATGTCGAGCAGCACCACCATGCGCTCGGCGATCGCGACGAGTCCGCGGATGTGATCGGTCGCGGCGCGCGAGCCCAAGTCCGGGGTGGGCTTGACGGCGCCGGCCTCGACGTCGACCACGTCGGAGACGCCGTCCACCACCACGCCGAAGTCGCGCCGGCCGGCCTCCGAGCGCACCGTGAGCACGATGATGACCGTGATAGCGGTGTATTCGGCCTGCGCCAGGTTGAAGCGCTTGCGCAGGTCGACGATCGGCACGATCGAGCCGCGCAGGTTCAGCACCCCGAGCACGTGCGGCGGGGAGTTCGGGATCTTGGTGACCGCCGACCAGCCGCGGATCTCCTGCACGCGCAGGATGTCGACGCCGTAGGTCTCCTCACCGAGCACGAAGGTCAGCACCTGGTGGGTGTCGGTCTCGTTGGCGGCGTTGTGGGCGGGGTTGCTGCTCATGTCGCGTTTTCCTGAAGAATGAAGGCGGGCGGCGCGGACTCACGCCGCCTCGCGCCGGGAAGCCGAACGGATGAGACCGGCCACATCGAGGATCAGCGCCACCGAGCCGTCGCCGAGGATGGTGGCGCCGGAGATGCCCGGGACCTGGCCGTAGTTGGTCTCGAGGGACTTGATCACCACCTGCTGCTGGCCGCGCAGGTCGTCGACGAAGAGCCCGACGCGCTGGCCGTCGCCCTCGGCCACCACCACGAGTCCTTCCTGCACGGTGCGCGAGCGGGGCTCGACGCCGAAGAGATCGTGTAGCCGCACCAGCGGCAGGTAGTCGCCGCGGAACGAGATGACCTCGCCGGCGTTCGACAGGCGGTTGACGCCGCTCGCGCGGATCTGCAGCGACTCGACGATCGACACCAGCGGCACGATGTAGGTCTCCTGCCCGACGCACACCGACTGGCCGTCGACGATCGCGAGCGTGAGCGGCAGCGAGATGGTGAAGCGCGAGCCCTTGCCGCGGGTGCTGCGGATCTCGATCTTGCCGCCGAGCGACTTGATGTTGCGCCGCACGACGTCCATGCCGACGCCGCGGCCGGAGAGATCGGTGGTCTGCTCGGCGGTGGAGAAGCCGGGCAGGAAGATGAGCTCGAAGATGGCCTCCTCGCCCGGCGTCTCGTTCGCGCCGATGAGACCGCGGCTGCGCGCCTTGGCGAGGATGCGCTCGGTGTCGAGACCTTTGCCGTCGTCGCTCACCTCGATGATGATGGCGCTGCCGCGGTGGAAGGCCTCGAGGTGCACGGTGCCCACCGCGCTCTTGCCGGCCTTGAGGCGCTCCTCCGGCATCTCGATGCCGTGGTCGATGCTGTTGCGCACCAGGTGCACCAGCGGATCACCGATCTTCTCGAGCACGGTCTTGTCGAGCTCGGTCTGCTCGCCGGTGAGCTTGAGCTCGATCTGCTTGCCGAGGCGCTGCGCGAGGTCACGCACCATCCGCGGGAAGCGGCTGAAGACGAAGCTGATCGGCAACATGCGCACCCGCATGACGCTCTCCTGCAGCTCGCGCATGTTGCGCTCGAGCTGCGCGAGACCGCCGCGCAGCTTCTCCGCCTCCGGTCCGTCGAAGTGCGAGCCGAGCTGGCTCAGCATCGCCTGGGTGATCACGAGCTCGCCGACGGTGTTCATGAGCTCATCGATCTTCTCGACGCTCACCCGGATCGAGCCGGAGTCGCCGAGACCGCTGACGGACGCTTCGGGCTTCGGCGGAGCGTCGGCGCGTGGCGCGGTCGCCGGGGAAGATGGCGCGGCAGCCGCGGCTTGCGGCGGCGCCGATGTCGGTGCGGCGGCTTGCGCCGGCGCGGTGGGTTGGGCCGGCGCGGG
>JAGWMP010000282.1 GCA_028871705.1 Gammaproteobacteria bacterium | reverse complement strand
GGCCGGCTGCACCTCATCGATCTGCCCTCCGAGCAGCTGCACGACCTGAGCGTCAGCGTGCCCGACGACGGTACCCGCACCGGACCGCGGTGGGTCGACGCGCACGACACGCTGCGCGAGACCGACACCGCCCAGCAGACCGACTACGACATCGCGCCGAACGGCGCACGCGCGGTCTTCTCCGCGCGCGGCGACCTCTTCAGCGTGCCGGCCGAGCACGGCAACACGCGCAATCTCACGCAAACCTCATCCGCCGACGAGGATCACCCGAGCTGGTCCGCGGACGGCAAGACGGTCGCCTACACCACCGACAGCTCCGGCGAGCAGCAGATCGCCGTGCGTCCCGCCGAGGGCGGTGCCGAGCGGCTGCTGACGCACTTCGAGCGCGGATTCTTCTACCGCCCGCGCTGGTCGCCGGCCGGCGATCGCCTGGCATTCACCGACAACGAGCACCGGCTGTGGATCGTGCCGGCCGCCGGCGGCGAGCCGGTGCTGGTCGCGCAGGACCGCTACAACGAAATGCACGATCAGGCCTGGTCCCCCGACGGGCGCTGGCTCGCCTACAGTGTCACCGCGCCGAGCCAGTTGACCGGCATCTGGCTCTACAACGTCGCGAGCCGCAAGGCGACGCTGGTGAGCGATGCGCGCTCGAACGACGCCTCGCCGCAGTTCGACCCGAGCGGCAAGTACCTCCTGTTCCTCTCCACGCGTCACGAGAATGCGACCCTCAGTCAGTCCGAGTTCAACGTCGCGACGCTGCGCATGGTGGGCGTCTACATCGCGACCCTCAAGCGCGATACCGCCTCACCCTTCGCGCCGCGCTCGGACGAGGGCGTGCCGAAGGACGAAGACAAGGACAAAGATCAGGACAAGGGCAAGGACGCGGCCCATGGCGGGAACAAGCCCGAGCCCCCCAAGCCGGTCGAGATCGACCTCGAGGGTCTGATGGCGCGCGCGGTACCGCTGCCAGTCACGGCGGCGAATATCACGGGCCTCGATGTGCGCAAGGGCAAGGTCTACTACTACACCACCCCCGATCAGACTTTCGACGGTCCGCTCCCGGGCGACAAGCCGGCACTGCACGTCTACGACCTGAAGGAGCGCAAGGACGCCACGGTGCTCGAGGGCCTGAGCTCCTACGCGCTGTCCGCCGATGGCAAGAAGGTCCTGTACAAGCTGGAGAAGGACTACCTGCTCGCCGATGCGGTGGCGGATGCCGTCAAAGCCACCAAGGACGGTCCGAAGAAGCTCGATTTGTCGCATATGCGCGTGCTGGTGAATCCCCCCGCGGAGTGGGCCGAGATGTTCAACTCCGCCTGGCGGCTCGAGCGCGACTTCTTCTACAGCGGCAAGATGAACGGCGTCGACTGGCCCGCGGTGCGCGCCGCCTACGCCAGGCTGCTGCCGCTCGCCGGCTCGCGCGGCGACCTGAATTACCTGATCGGCGAAGTCCAGGGCGAGCTCGGCAACTCGCACACCTATGTCGGCGGGGGCGACGAGATGCCCGAGGAGCAGCGCGTGCCGACCGCCTTCCTCGGCGTCGATTTCGCGCTCGATGCCGCTTCCGGCCGTTACCGCCTCGCGACCATCTACCCGGGAGACAACACGCGCGAGGCCTACCGCGCGCCGCTCACCCAGCCGGGAATCGACGTGAAGGCGGGCGATTATCTGTTAGCCGTAGACGGCACGGAGCTGCGCGCGCCGGTCGATCCCTACAGCCTCCTGGTCGGCAAGCAGAGCTTCACCGTGCGGCTCACGGTCGCCGACTCCCCCACCGGCAAACGCCGCGACGTGCTCGTGCAGCCGGTGAAGAACGAGCTGTCACTGCGCGAGCAGGCGTGGATCGAGCACAACCGCGCGCTGGTCGACAAAGCCACCGGAGGCCGGGTCGCCTACATCTATCTCTCCGACATGGAAGCACTCGGCATCGCCCAGTTCGTGCGCCAGTTCTACGCGCAGCTGGACAAGCAGGCGCTGATCCTCGATGAGCGCTGGAACGGCGGCGGCAACATCGACCAGATCCTGCTCGAGCGGCTGCGGCGCGTGCTCGCCGGCATGGCCACCAACCGCGAGGGTGCCGCCGCCACCGTACCGCAACAGCTCGTGCTCGGGCCGAAGATCTGCCTGATCAATCACTTCTCCGCCTCCGACGGCGATCTGTTCCCGTACTACTTCCGCCAGTACAAGCTCGGGCCGCTGCTCGGCACGCGCACCTGGGGCGGAGTGCGCGGCATCCGCGGCGACTGGGGGCTGCTCGATGGCGGCTACATCACGATCCCCGAGGACGCGATCTACGGGCTCGACTCGCAGTGGGTGATCGAGAACCGCGGCGTGGCGCCCGACATCACGGTCGATGACTCCCCGGCCGACTGGATGCGCGGGCACGACGTGCAGCTCGAGGCGGCGATCAGCTACATCCTCGGCGAGCTCGGGAGGAAGCCCGAGCCGCTGCCGGCGCCGCCGCCCGCCCTGCCGGCCTACCCGCAGGGACCGGGGGCTGAGTAACAGGCGTGCGGGAGCGGGAGGGGCAACACATGTGCGGAGGCTTCGCCCGAACCACTTTGCTCGCGGCGCTCTGGCTCGCGGCGTCGACGCTTGCCCGCGGTGCGCCGACGCTGCTGCAGCACGTCGACGGCTACACCCTGAGCGGCGGAGCGCTCATCCGGTTCGACGCGCTGGCCTTCGATCAGGGCCGTGTGCTCGCGGCCGGGAACGGTGCGGCACTCGCGCGCCGCTATCCGCAGGCGACGCGGCTCGACGGCCGGGGCCGTACATTGCTGCCCGGCCTCATCGACGCGCACGGGCACGTGCTCGATCTCGGCATGGAGAGCACGCAGATCCGGCTCGTCGGCTCGGCGAGCCTCGCCGAGGCGCAGCAGCGCATCCGCGCCTACGCCGGCGCTCATCGCCAGATGCCCTGGCTGCTCGGCGACGGCTGGAATCAGGTGTTGTGGAAGCTCGGACGCTTCCCGCTCGCGGCGGAGCTCGACCAGGCGGCCGGCGACCGGCCGGCCGCGCTGTGGCGCGTCGACGGTCACGCCGTGTGGCTCAACACCCGGGCTCTGCGGCTGGCCGGAATCACGCGCGCGACACCCGATCCCGTCGGCGGACGCATCGAGCGTAACGCGGACGGCGAGCCGGCCGGCGTGCTGGTCGACAAGGCGATGGCCCTGGTGGAGCGCGTCGTGCCGCCGCCCACCGCTGCCGGGAGCCGCGCGGCGCTGCGCGCCGCCTTTGCGCACATGAACTCGGTCGGACTCA
>JAGWMP010000281.1 GCA_028871705.1 Gammaproteobacteria bacterium | reverse complement strand
AGGCGCTCCATGGGCTGTACCGTGCGCATCGCGAGTCCGCTCCATTCCTACACCCGGGGCCGCGCCGCGGTCGAGGGCCGCGGCGAGACGCTGGCCGACGTGCTCGGCGATCTCGAGGCGCGCTTTCCCGGCATCCGCTTTCGCATGATCGACGAGCAGAACCGCATCCGTCCGCACCTGCGGCTGTTCGTCAACAGCGACGAGGCGCGCGATCTGACCGCCGCGGTGCGCGGCGGCGATACGGTGCACGTCATCTGCGCGCTCTCGGGAGGCTGACGGGACCATGGCGCTCACCGACGCCGAACGCGCGCGCTACCAGCGCCATCTGTCGCTGAAGGAAATCGGCACGGCCGGGCAGGAGAAGCTCAAGGCGGCGCGCGTGATCATCGTCGGCGCCGGCGGGCTCGGGTCCCCGGCGGCGCTCTATCTCGCGGCGGCCGGCTGCGGCACGCTCGGCCTCGTCGACTTCGACCGCGTCGAGGTCTCGAACCTGCAGCGCCAGGTGCTGTTCGATACCGCCGCGCTCGGTGTGCCGAAGGCCGAGGCGGGCCGGGCGCGCCTCATGAGTCTCAATCCCGGGATCCGCGTCCTCGCGCATGCGCTCGAGCTGCGCGCCGCCAACGTGCGTGAGCTGCTCGAAGGCTACGATCTGGTCATCGACGGCAGCGATCGCCTCTCGACCCGCTACCTGGTGAACGATGCCTGCGTCATCGCGGGCAAGCCGCTGGTGTCGGCGGCCATCCATCGCTTCGAGGGGCAGCTCTCCACCTACGTACCGGGCCAGGGCCCCTGCTACCGCTGCCTGTTCCCCGCGGCGGCGGACGGCATGGTCGCGAACTGCGCCGAGGCGGGCGTGCTCGGCGTATTGCCGGGGGTGCTCGGGACGCTCCAGGCCACCGAGGCGATCAAGCTCATCACCGGCGTCGGCACTCCCCTCACGGCAAAGCTCCTCACCTACGACGCGCTCGAGCTGCGCTTCCAGGAGTTCAGGGTGGCGCGGCGGCGCGACTGCGCGGTGTGCGGCGATGCGCCGACCATCACCGAGCCGCGCGATCCGGCCCCGCCGCCCCCGCCGCCCGCACCGGTCGAGGACGGCGTGCGCCGCCTGACGCCGCCGGCGCTCGCGCGCCTCATCGCCCCGGGCCGGCCGCCGCCGCCGCTCATCGACGTGCGCGAGCCGTACGAGTTCGAGGTGAGCCATCTCGAGGGCGCGCGCAACATCCCGCTCGGTGAGCTGCCGCAGCGCCTCGCGGAGATCCCGCGCGACGGCGCGCCGGTGTTCATCTGCCGCAGCGGCGGACGGAGCCTGCGCGCCTGCAAGCTGGCGCTCGCGGCCGGCGTCGCCTCACCGGCGAACCTCGAGGGCGGCATGCTCGGCTGGGCCGCACAGCTCGAGCCCGGCCTCCCGGTCGCCTGAAGCGCCGCCGCCGCTGGCGGCGGTTACCCCGCCCCGGGGACGCGCGATTTGGCGAAGCACGGCGCGCGCTCGGACTCGTGCGGCAGCACGATGCGCCGCTTGAGCTCGGCGAGCGCGGTTTGCGGATCGTCGACGAAGGAAAAGAGCGTGAGGTCCTCGGGTGCGATGGTGCCGTGGCGCGCCAGCGCCTCGAAATTGACCACCTCCTTCCAGTAGGAGGAGCCGTAGAGCAGCACCGGGATATCGCGGTCGAGCTTGCGCGTCTGCGCGAGCGTCAGGATCTCGAACAGCTCATCGAAGGTGCCGAACCCGCCCGGGAAGGCCACCAGCGCGTGCGCCAGGTGCGCGAACCAGAGCTTGCGCATGAAGAAGTAGTGGAACTCGAACGACAGTCCCGGGGTGATGAAGGAGTTCGGGCGCTGCTCCTGCGGCAGGCCGATGTTGAGGCCGATGCTGCTGCCGCCGGCGAGCGCCGCGCCGCGGTTGGCCGCCTCCATGATGCCGGGGCCGCCGCCCGAGCACACGATGAGGCGCTCGCCGACCCCGGGAAGGCTGCGGCTCCACTCGGTCACGAGACGCGCCAGCTCGGTGGCCTCGTCCACGTAGCGGCCGAGCACGCCGCCGCTGCGCGCACGGGCGGAGCCGAAGAACACCACCGTGGCGGTGACACTGGCCTCCGAGAAGGTGCGCATCGGATAGAGGTACTCGGACACGATGCGGATGGGGCGCCCCTCGTCCGAATCGATGAAGCGGGGATCGTGGTAGGCGAGCGGGGGGCTGTGCGCCATGAAGGGCGGCTCCGGGCAGCGGCGCTACACCGCGCCGGTGCCTAGTGTGGCACACCCGGCGTAGCGCTCACCCGCGCCTGCACTCGTGGACCTGACCGCACACGATGCGCATCCTGCTGCGCTACGCTACGGCCGTCGTGTTGCGTCCTCATGGCAGACCGCTCGCCTCGCTCCTGTCCGCGGTACTCGCGAGTCTGGCGGCCGTGGCGGCGCGCGCCGCCCCCGCCCCGCCGCAGCTGCCGCCGCTCGATGCCGGCACCGCGCTGCTGGTGCTCGCCCCCCACCCGGACGATGAGACGCTGTGCTGCGCCGGGGTCATCCAGCGCGTGCTGCGCGCCGGGGGGCGGGCGAGCGTCGTGTGGCTGACGAGCGGCGATGCCTCGCTGCTCGATCTGCTGCTCATCGAGCGCAGCGTCTTCGGCAGTGCCGCGAAGCTGCGCGCTCTCGGCGTGCGGCGCATGCGCGAGGCGCGCGCCGCCACCGCGCTCCTCGGGGTGGCGTCATCCGCGCAACTCTTCCTCGGCTATCCGGACCGGGGCCTCGCGCGCCTCACGGCCGCGCCCGGCGACCAGCCCTACGCCTCGCCCTTCACAGGCGTGGCGGCGGTGCCCTACTCCGAGTCACCGTTCGCCGGCCATCCCTACACCGCCGCGAGTCTCGAGCGCGACTTCGCCGCGATACTCGCGCGCGTGCAGCCCACGCTGGTGCTGGTGCCGAGCCCGCGCGACGCGCACCCCGACCATGCCGCGGCGGGACTCATGGCATTGCGCGTGCTGGCGCGCCGCGGCGGTGGCGTCGCGGTGCGCTGCTGGATCGTGCACGGCGGCGCTGGCTGGCCGAGCCCGCGCGAGCTCTCCGCGGGAGTGCCGCTCACGCGCGCACCGCTCCTCGGCGACCTGCCGGTGGCGGCCTTCGCGCTCACGCCCGCCGAGGAGGACGCGAAGCTCGCGGCGCTGCGCGCCTACCCGACACAGATGCTGACGCTCGCGCCCTTCCTGCTGTCGTTCGTGCGCACCACCGAGCTCTTCACCGCGCCGCCGTGAGGCGCGCCTAGCGCGGTCGCC
>JAGWMP010000280.1 GCA_028871705.1 Gammaproteobacteria bacterium | reverse complement strand
TGCTCGCCGCGCTCGGCGGACGCGCCAACGTGCGCGCGGTCGAGGCCGTGGCGGAAAGACTGCGTGTAACCGTAAACAATTCCGCGCTGGTCGACGCCGCGGCGCTGCGTGAACTCGGCCTGCGGGGCCTGGCGCAGCCCGCTCCCGGGGTGGTGCACGTGCTCACGGGTCCGGGTGCCGGCGAGCTCGCCGCGCTTGTTGAACACCTGCTTAAGTGAAGCCGGCGCCCCTGTACCGGGCGGACGGTTTACCATGGCGGGAAGGTTCAAGGACGAGCCATATTGCGACGCGGCAAAGTTTTTCTTTGGGGTCAATTCCGCGTACCCTTCCGCGATGCGCACGGGGTACCTCTGGCTCGGGTCGTCGTCGCAGACGCAGAAATATAATCTGGGGGTCAAGAGATGCTGATTCTCACGCGACGGGTCGGTGAGACGGTAATGATAGGCGACGACGTGACCATCACGGTTCTCGGGGTGAAGGGGAACCAGGTCCGCGTCGGCATCAACGCGCCGAAACACGTCGCCGTGCACCGCGAGGAAATCTACGAGCGCATCAAGCGCGAGCAACAGGGCGGCGAATCGGGAGGCGGCGGGCCGGAGGACGACCCGGACAACACCCCGGCGAAATCCGCGCAGTACGCCGCCTTCTAGGGCTCAGCGGGTACTCGGCAACAGCGAGCGCGCCAGCGACTGCACTTCCGGCAGGCGCACGGTATTCACGGCTTCCTCGATGTCGAGCGCCAGCAGCCGATCGCTTCTGGCGAACGGCACCTTGAGACGCAGCGCACCGTAGGCCGTCGCCAGCTTCGCGGAAGTCCTGAGCGGCGCCCGCATATCGACGCCCTGGGCGGCGGCGAGCAGCTCGATCGCCGCGACGTACAGCGTGTTGCGCGTCATGCCGATGAGGCGCCGCGCGCCGTGGGTCGCCATGCTGACGTGATCCTCCTGGTTGGCGGAGGTCGGGATGCTGTCGACGCTCGCCGGATGAGACAGCATGCGGTTCTCGGCGGTGAGCGCCGCCGCGGTCACCTGCGCCAGCATGAAGCCGGAGTTGACGCCGCTGTCGGGTGTCAGGAACGGCGGCAGGCCGCTCATCTTCGGATCGACCAGGAGTGCGATGCGCCGCTCGGTGATCGAGGCCACCTCGGTGGCCGCGAGCGCCAGGATGTCGGCGGCGAAGGCGACCGGCTCGGCGTGGAAGTTGCCCCCCGAGAGCACCTCGCCCGAGTCGGCGAAGATGAGCGGGTTGTCGGTCACCGCGTTCGCCTCGGTGGCGAGCGTCGCCGCCTGCGCGGTGATGAGATCGAGACACGCGCCCATCACCTGCGGCTGGCAGCGTAGCGAATACGGATCCTGCACTCGCGGGCAGTCGCGATGCGACTCGCGGATGGCGCTGCCGGCGAGCAGCTCGCGGTATACCTGTGCGACGCGCGCCTGGCCGCTGTGGCCGCGCACGCTCTGGATGCGCGGATCGAAGGGCGCATCGCTCCCGGCGAGGGCGTCCACCGAGAGCGCGCCACTGACGACCGCGGCCGCGAACGCCGTCTCGAGCTCGAAAAGTCCCGCGAGCGCGAGCGCGGTCGAGACCTGGGTGCCGTTGAGGAGCGCGAGGCCCTCCTTGGGCCCGAGCGTGAGCGGCGCGAGGCCTTCCTGGGCGAGGGCTTCGGCGGCCGACAGCACTTCGCCGTGCCGGCGTACATCGCCCAGGCCGAGCACGCACAGCGACATGTGCGCGAGCGGCGCGAGGTCGCCCGAAGCGCCGACCGAGCCCTGCGCCGGCACGCACGGGGTGAGGCCGGCGTTGATCAGCCGCTCGAGGAAGCGCACCAGCTCCTCGCTCACCCCCGAGAAACCCTGCAGCAGGCTCGCGAGCTTGAGCACCATGGTGAGACGCACCACCGCCTCATCGAGCAGCGGTCCCACCCCGCAGCTGTGCGAGAGGATGATGTTGCGCTGCAGGAGCGCGCGCTGCGCGCTCGGGATGCGCGTCTGCGCGAGGAGCCCGAAGCCGGTGTTGATGCCGTAGGCGGGGGCTTCGGCGGCGGCGAGCCGCGCGGTCGCGGTGTGCGCGGCGTTGACCGCCCCCAGCGCGCCCGGATCGATCGCCACCGTGACGGGATGCTCGTAGACGCGGCGCAGGTCCGCGAGCTTCAGTGCCCGGGTGCCCAGCTTCAGGGGTTCGTGTTCGGCCATCGCAGGACCTCGGCGCCCCGGACCACGGTCCGGCGCGGGTTGAAACCAATCCAGTAGCACAGCTCGTCCGGCGTGCGCACGTTCCACACGACGAAGTCGGCGGCCTTGCCGGGCGCGAGCGTGCCGCGCTCGCCGCCGAGGCCGAGCGCCTGCGCGGCGTGGCGCGTGACGCCGAGCAGGGCCTCCTCGGCGGTGAGCCCGAAGAGCCGCGTCGCCATGCTCATGGCGAGCAGCAGCGAAGTGCCCGGCGCCGAGCCCGGGTTGCAGTCGCTCGCAATCGCCATCGCCGCGCCCGCCGCGCGCAGCTGCGCCACCGGGGGCTTGCGCCCTTCCGCGAGACAATAGAAGGCGACCGGCAACAGTACGGCGACGGTGCCGGCGCGCGCGAGCGCCGCGGCCTCCGCCGCGGCCGCGTACTCGAGATGATCGCAGGAGAGCGCGCCGTGCGCGGTGGCCATGAGCGTGGCCCCTGAGTTGCTGAGCTGCTCGGCGTGCATCTTCACGGGCAGGCCGTGCGCGTGCGCCGCGGCGTAGAGGCGCTCGGCCTGCGCGACGCTGAAGGCGATCGACTCGCAGAACACATCGACCGCATCGATCAGCCCCTCGGCCGCGAGCGCCGGCAGCCACTCGGCGGCGACCGTGTCGATGTAGGCATCGGCGCGGCCGTGGTACTCGGGGGGTACGGTGTGCGCGGCGAGGAACGTGGTGCGCACCGTGACCGGAAAGGCGCGTCCGAGGTGGCGCGCCACGCGCAGCATCTTCGCCTCGTCCTCGAGGGTGAGTCCGTAACCGGATTTGATCTCGAGCGTCGTGACGCCCTCGGCAAGGAGCGCCGCGAGCCGCGGCGCGCTCTCCGCGATCAGCTGCGCCTCGCTCGCGGCACGAACGCTGCGCATGGTGGAGAGGATGCCGCCGCCGGCCCGGGCGATCTCCGCGTAGCTCACCCCGCGCAGCCGCTCGGCGTATTCGGCGGCGCGGTTGCCGGCGAACACCAGGTGCGTGTGGCAGTCGATGAGGCCGGGCGTCACCCAGCCGCCGCCGAGGTCGTGCTGCTCGGGCTTAGTTACGCCTGTGCCCGCGGCCGCGAGCGCCGCCGGCAACGCCGCTTCCTCTCCCACCCACTCGATGCGGGTGCCGC
>JAGWMP010000279.1 GCA_028871705.1 Gammaproteobacteria bacterium | reverse complement strand
TCGTCCTTGAACCTTCCCGCCATGGCAAACGGCCCGCCGGGAGAGCGGCTTGCGGCTTCACTTAAGCAGGTGTTCAACAGCGGCGGCGAGCTCGGCGGCACCCGGGCCGGTGAGCACGTGCGCCACCCCCGGGGCGGGGCGCGCCACGCCGCGCAGGCCGAGCGCCCGCACGGCCGCCACATCGATCAACGCCGCGTCATTTACGTTTGCACGCAACCTTCCCGCAACGGCCTCGACGGCGCGCACGTTGCCGCGGCCACCGAGCGCGGCGAGCAGCCCCGCGGCATCCACGGGCTGCGCAGCGCGGGCAGCGGCCGCGGCGCAAGGCGCTCCCGCCGCCGGGCCCGAGGGCGCGGACGTCGCGGCCACGGCGGCGGCACCGCGCAGCAGCGCGCGGATCTCGCCCGCGAGCTGGTCGGCTACCGGCCCGACGACGACCTGGAGCGTATTGACGGCGGGGCGCACCACGCCGGCC
Source organism: Gammaproteobacteria bacterium (assembly GCA_028871705.1). GTDB lineage: Bacteria > Pseudomonadota > Gammaproteobacteria > Steroidobacterales > Steroidobacteraceae > 13-2-20CM-66-19. The sequence continues at coordinate 2,859 of JAGWMP010000279.1, read as the reverse complement.
GCCCCGAGGCGCTTGAGCGCCCCGGTATCCACCGCGGCATCGGCGGCGACCGACAGACGCAAGCGCGTGGCGCAGGCATCGAGCGAGACGATATTGCCGGCGCCGCCGAGCGCTGCGAGGTAGCCGTGCGCGCGGGGCGCCGCGGGGTCCGCCGGCGCGGCCTGCGCCCGATCCTCGAGCGGATCGCGCCCGGGAGTGCGCAGGTCGAAGCGCACGATCACCAGGCGGAACAGGAAGTAGTAGAGCGCGAAGTACAACGCACCCACGGGCAGCAGCCATAGCGGCCGCGTGGCACGGCTGAAATTGAGAAAGTAGTCGATGAATCCCGCGGAAAAGCTGAACCCGAGCCGCACGTGCAGCGCGTTCATGACGATGAAGGCCACGCCGGTGAGCAGCGCATGCACCGCGTAGAGCACCGGAGCGAGGAAGATGAACGTGAACTCGATCGGCTCGGTGACGCCGGTGAGGAACGAGGTGAGCGCAATCGAGGCGAGCAGTCCCCCGACCGCGCGGCGCCGCCCGGGAAGCGCCGTGTGATACATCGCGAGGCACGCCGCCGGGAGCCCGAACATCATCACCGGGAAGAACCCCGACATGAAAGCGCCGGCGTTCGGGTCGCCCGCGAAGAAGCGCTTCAGGTCGCCGGTGACGCCGTGGTAGTCGCCGAGCAGGAACCAGGCGATATTGTTGATGATGTGGTGCAGCCCGGTGACGATCAGTACGCGATTCAACACGCCATAGGCGAAGAGCCCGAGCGCGCCGGCGTGCAGCACCGCGCGGCTGAGCGCGTCCATGCCGTCCTCGAGGCGCTGCCACTCCATGCCGAAGACGAGCGCGAGGCAAAGTCCGGCGAGGCCGCTGACGATGGGCACGAAGCGCCGGCCGCCGAAGAAGCTGAGATAACTCGGCAGCGCGATGTTGCAAAAGCGGTTGTAGAGTCCCCCGGCGATGAGCCCGGAAAGGATTCCGACCGGCACGCTGAGCTTGGCGAGCTCGCGGGCCTTGTAGGCGGCTACGCTTAAGTCGCGGGCGCGGCCCGTGAGGTCCGCGACCGCCGCCGCGGGCACATCGATCAGCACCTGCGCACCCTGGGTCGCCACGAGATAGGCGACCACCGCGGCGAGGCCCGCCGCACCGTGGTTCTCGCGCGCCAGTCCCACCGCGACGCCCGCGGCGAACAGCAGCCCGAGATTGTCGAAGATGGCCCCGCCGGCGGCGGCTATGGAGGCGGAGTCGATGAGATCCGGCTGGCCGAGCCGCAGCAGCAGGCCCGCGATCGGCAGCACGGCGATCGGCAGCATGAGCGCGCCGCCGATGCGCTGCAGGCTCGCGAGCAGTGTCTTCACGCCGTGCCCTCCCCCGCCTCGCCCAGGGCGCGCCGCGCCAGCGCGCGCACCGCAGCGGCGTCGGCCGCGGACAGCGCGGCGCACGCGAGCGCGCGACACTGCTCGAGCGTCACCCGGGACAAGTCCGCCTTGAGCCGTGGAATCACCGCGGCAACCGCCGAGAGCTCCTGCACCCCCAATCCCACGAGGAGCGGCGCCGCGAGCGGCTCGGAGGCGAGGCCACCGCAGACCGCGACCATGCGGCCGCGCCCGGCCGCGGCCGCCGCGGCGCCGGCGATGAGCTTGAGCACCGCCGGGTGCAGCGCGTCGAGCCGCGGCGCGAGCAGCGGGTGCAGCCGGTCCATGGCGAGGGTGTACTGGGTGAGATCGTTGGTGCCGATCGAGAGAAAGTCGGCCACCTCCACCAGCCGTTCGGCGATGAGGGCCGAAGCCGGCGTCTCGATCATGACGCCGACCTCGACGGCGCGCGTCACGCTCAGCTCAGCGCGCAGCTCATCGAGCACCGCGCGCACCGCGGCGACCTCCGCGACGTCCGTGATCATCGGCAGCAGAATCCGGCACTGCGCGCCGGGGCGCACCTGGAGGATCGCCTCGAGCTGCGCGCGCAGCAGCGGCGGACTGGCGAGACTGGTGCGCACCCCGCGCAGCCCGAGCGCCGGGTTCGCCTCCGCGGGCTGCGGCAGGTAGGCGATCGGCTTGTCCCCGCCGGCATCGAGCGTACGGATGGTAAGGGGCCGCCCGCCGAGGGCATCCGCAATCTGCTGGTAGGCGGCGGTCTGCTCCGTCACCGAAGGCGGCGACTCGCGCTCGAGGAACAGGAACTCGGTGCGCAAGAGCCCACACCCCTCGGCGCCATTGCGCACCGCGGCCAGGGCGTCGGCGGCCGAGCCGACATTGGCGAACACCTCGATGCGCCTGCCATCGGCGAGACGGCACTCACGCTGCGCGGCGGCGCGCTCGGCGGCGCGACGCTCGCGGCGCGCCGCCAGCCCCGCGAGTGCGGCGCCGAGCCGTGCCGGCGGCGGCTCGACCTCGAGCACCCCGCGCTCGGCATCGAGTACCAGCTCGGTGCCCTCGCGCAGCTTGAGCACGCCGGGCCCGAGCGCCACCAGCGCCGGAATTCCCATGGCCGCGGCGATGATCGAGACGTGCGAGGTCGCGCCACCCGCGGCGGTGGCGAGTCCGGCGAGGCGCGCGGCGTCGAGCGCGAGGAGCTGCGACGGCAGCAGCTCGCGCGCGATCACGATCGCGCGCTCCGGGAGCTCGGGTGCGGGAGCCGCGGCGGTACCGGCGAGCGCGAGCAGCACCTGCGTCTCGAGATCGATGAGATCGTCGACCCGTTCGCGCAGGCGCGGATCGGCGAGCGTGCGCAGCGGCGCCGCCGCCGCACGCACCGACTCGCGCCAGGCGAAGCCCGCGCTGCGTCCCTCGGCAAGCGCGGCGCGTGCCGCGGCGAGCAGCTCCGGGTCCTCGAGCAGCGCGAGATGCGCCGCGGCGATTTCCCCGGCCGCCT
>JAGWMP010000278.1 GCA_028871705.1 Gammaproteobacteria bacterium | reverse complement strand
CACGTGCAGGTCGAGACGCGCCGTTCCACCGAGGGCTCGGTGGCGGGGGGCGTCAGCCGCATGCTCGAGCAGCGCGAGCAGCTCGCGCGGCGCCGTGCCGGGCTCGAGGCGGAGCTCGCCTCGGGCGATGAGCCGATCATCCAGGCGCAGGCGCGGCTCGGTGCCGCGCTCGAGCGTCGCCTCGCCGTCGAGACTGAGCTCGCCGCGGCGCGCGGCGCGCTCGAAGAGGCGAACGCGGCGCTGCGTGCGCTCGATGAAGCGCGTCAGGCCGCCGAGCAGCGTGTCGGCGTGGCGCGCGAGGCGATGGCGGCGGCGCGACTCGCGGCGCAGGAGACGCACGTGCGGCGCGCGGCGCTCGCGGAGCAGTTCGCCGAGACGCGCGGCGACCTCAGCCAGGTGCTGGCCAACCTCGCCCCGGAGGCGAGCGCGGCGGAGTGGGAGCTGTCGCTCGCCGAGGCACGCGCCGACATCGAGAAACTCGGGCAGGTGAACCTCGCGGCGATCGACGAGCTCAAGGACCACACCCAGCGCCAGGAGTACCTCGACCGGCAGTTCGCCGATTTGAGCGCCGCGCTCGAGACGCTCGCCGAGGCCATGCGGCGCATCGACCGCGAGACCCGCACGCGCTTCGAGGACACGTTCGAGCGCATCAACGCGGGGCTGCGCGAGAAGTTCCCGCGCCTGTTCGGCGGCGGGCACGCGTATCTGGAGCTCGTGGGCGAGGACAAGCTCACCGCCGGGGTGGCGGTGATGGCGCGGCCTCCGGGCAAGAAGAACAGCACCATCCATCTGCTCTCGGGCGGCGAGAAGGCGCTCACCGCGGTGGCGCTGGTATTCTCGATCTTCGATTTGAACCCGGCGCCGTTCTGCCTGCTGGATGAGGTCGACGCGCCGCTCGATGAGCACAACGTCGGGCGCTTCTGCGATATCGTCCGCGAGATGTCCGCGCGTATTCAGTTCGTCTTCATCACGCACAACAAATCCACGATGGAGCTCGCTTCGCAGTTGATCGGCGTGACGATGCTCGAGCCGGGGGTGTCCCGGCTGGTCACCGTCGACGTCGACGAGGCGGTCAGGCTCGCCGCGGTCTAGGTGCACCCATGTCCGCGCTGCGCTGGTGGCTGCTGATCCTCGGGGTGGTGTTCTTCTCCGCGCTCACCGTGTGGGAGCTGCGCCGTCCGCGCCAGGCGCGCCGCGGCGACGCCCCGCTCGAGCCGACCCGGCCGCGCGATCCCACGCTGCAGCTGCCGGAGATGCATGCGCACGAGCCGCTCACCCACCGCACATTGCCGGTAATCGAGCTGCCGGCGGACGCGGACGAGCTGCCGGTGCTCGAGGCGGCGGCGCCCGAGGAGGACGCTGCGGTGCCGGGCGCGTCGCGGCCGGAAGAAGAAGAGGAGGAAGAGGAGAGAGAGAACGCGGACGCAGCGCTCGAGGCACGGGAAGCGCCGGCCGAGCCGACCGAGCCGACCGAGCCGGCCGAGGCGGCCGAGGCGGCCGAGGCGGAATGGGAGGAAGCTCCCGCGGAAGCCCACTTTGAAGTGGCGCCGGAGGCCGCGCCGGCCGAAGGCCCCGGGACGGGCGAGCCGCTCGTCGACTGGCCGCCGGATTCGGAGCGTCGCGTGGTGGCGCTGCGGCTCGTGGCGCCGCAGCCGGAGCGCTTCGCCGGCCGCTCGCTGCGCCAGGCGCTCGCCGCCGAGGGCTTCGTGCTCGGGCGCTTCGACATCTTCCACAAGGGCGATGAGGCGCGGCGCGCGATCTTGAGCGCCGCGAGCCTGAGTCAGCCCGGAACTTTCGACGCCACGACCATGGATTCGCAGCATTTCGGGGGCCTGTCGCTGTTCGCGGTACTGCCGGGACCGAAGTCCCCGCCCGAGGCGTTCGAGGAGCTGGTCTCCACGGCACGCAGCCTCAACGAGCGGCTGTGCGGTGTGCTGCAGGACGAGGGTGGCACGCCGCTCACGCCGGCGCGCATCGCGAGCCTCAAGGCGCGGCTGAACAGCGGGGCGCCCGCGTGACACGCGGCCCGGCGGCGCGCGCCGCCGAGTTGCGCGCCGAGCTGAAGCAGCACGACTACCGCTACTACGTCCTCGACGAGCCATCGGTCCCCGACGCCGAGTACGACCGGCTGATGAGCGAGCTGCGCGCGCTCGAGGCCGCGCATCCGGAGCTGATCGTTCCCGACTCGCCGACGCAGCGCGTCGCCGGCACGCCGAGCGCCGCCTTCGGCGAGGTGACGCACCGTATCCCGATGCTCTCGCTCGACAACGCCTTCAGCGATGAGGACGTCAGCGCCTTCGATCGGCGGATCCACGAGCGTCTCGGGGTCGAGGGCGAGCTCGAGTACATGGCGGAGCCGAAGCTCGATGGTCTCGCCATCGCCGTGCTCTACCGCGGCGGACTCCTCGCGCAGGCCGCGACCCGCGGCGACGGCGTCACCGGCGAGGACGTCACCGCGAACGTGCGCACCGTGCGGCAGGTGCCGCATCGCCTGAGCGGCCGCGCCCCGCCGCTCATCGAGGTGCGTGGCGAGGTGTTCATGCCGCTCAAGGGCTTCGAGCGCATGAACGCGCGCGCGCGCGCGCGCGGCGAGTAGGTATTCGTCAATCCACGCAACGCCGCCGCGGGGAGCCTGCGCCAGCTCGATCCGCGCATCAGCGCGGCGCGGCCACTGGATGCTTTCTTCTACGGGATCGGGGCACTCGAGGGCGCGCCGCACCCGGGCGGCCAGATCGAGCTGCTCGCGTGGCTGCGCGGGCTCGGACTGCCGGTGTCCCCGGATGCGCACCCGGTGCGCGGGGTGAGCGGCTGCCTCGGGTACTACCGCGCCATGGGCGCGCGGCGCGCCTCGCTGCCATACCAGATCGACGGCGTCGTCTACAAGCTCGAGTCGCGCTCCGACCAGGAGCGGCTCGGCTTCGTCTCGCGTGCGCCGCGCTGGGCGATCGCCCACAAGTTCCCGGCCGAGGAGGCGCTCACGGTCGTGCGGGACATCGAGTTCAACGTCGGCCGCACGGGCGCGCTCACGCCCATCGCGCGCCTGGCACCGGTGTTCGTCGGCGGTGTGACCGTGAGCAACGTCACGCTGCACAACATCGACGAGGTGCACCGCAAGGACGTGCGGGTCGGCGACACGGTGGTCGTGCGCCGCGCCGGCGATGTGATCCCGGAGCTGGTGAGCGTGGTGCCCGAGAAGCGTCCGACGCCGCTCGCACCGCGGATCGAGCTGCCCGCGCGCTGCCCGGTGTGCAACTCCGTGGTGCTGCGCGCCGAGGGCGAGGCGGTGGCGCGCTGCACCGGGGGCTTCACCTGCCGGGCGCAGCGCCAGGAGGCGCT
>JAGWMP010000031.1 GCA_028871705.1 Gammaproteobacteria bacterium | reverse complement strand
GCTGGTACCGCTTCTTCAACGAGGTGCCCGGGGTGCTGCTGATCGCGATCGTGGTGCTCGCCGTCGTGAAGCCGTAGGACACCGCGACCCGGCGGCCGATCATACGGCGGCCCCCGGCCACTCGCGCACCAGATCGCGCCACTCACCGCGCGCCACGGGCGCCTTGCCCGCTTCGGTGCCGAGATAGAGGAAACCGACGATGCTGTCGGCGGCGGCGAAGCCGAGCGCCGCCGCGACGGCCGGATCGTAGGCGGCGGTGCCGGTCTTCCACATCGCGTTGTAACCGAGCGCCACCGCGGCCAGCATGATGTTTCCGGCCGCAACCCCGGCGGCCAGCTGCTGCTCGAGCGGCGGGATCTTCTTCACCGCCTCGTTCACGTGCGCCGCCACCACGACGATGAGCGGCGCCCGCAAGGCCTTGGCGCGTTCGCGCTGCAGCGACTCCGCGCTGGCGCCGGGCTGGGTGCGCGCGAGGTGCCCGGCGAGCAGCTCGCCGAAGCGCTCGCGCGCGGTGCCGCGAATCACCGCGAAGCGCCAGGGGCGCAGCCGGCCGTGGTCCGGCGCGCGCACCGCGCTCGCGAACATGAGTTGCAGGGCGTCCGCATCCGGGGCGGGCTCCGTGAGGGTGACCGCCGAGCGGCGCGTCAGCAGGGCGTCTATGGCTTGCATGCGCTCATTGTCGCAGACTCGCACCCGTGCTCGCCTTCTCCGAAGCCTGCGAACGCAATCAGGGTCCGATACTCGAGGTGCTCACCGGCGCCCTGGCCGCGAGCCGTGCGGTGCTCGAGATCGGCAGCGGCACGGGGCAGCACGCGGTGCACTTCGCGCGCCATTTGCCGCACCTGAAGTGGCAGCCGACCGAGCGCGCCGCCGGGCTCGCCGCGCTCGATGCGCGCATCGCGCTCGAGGGCCCGCCGAACCTCGCCGCCGCGCTCGAGCTCGACGTGCGTGCGCAGCCCTGGCCGGTCGCCTTCTGCGACGCGGTGTTCAGCGCCAACACGCTGCACATCATGGCGTGGGAGGCGGTCGAAGACTTCTTCCGCGGGGTGGGCCGGGTGCTGGCCGCGCCCGGCGTGTTGTGCGTCTACGGCCCGTTCCGTTATCGCGGCGCCTACACCAGCGACAGCAACGCCGAGTTCGACCGGCTGCTGCGCGGCCGCGATGCGGCGAGCGGTATCCGCGACTTCGAGGCGCTCGTGCGGCTCGCCGGCGCGCAGGGACTCGAGCTCAGCGCCGATCACGCGATGCCGGCCAACAATCGCACGCTCGTGTGGCGCCGCCCCGGCTGAGGTGTAGAGTTTCCGGCCATGCAGCCGCTCACCCCCGAGGAGATCCGCGCCGCGATCCGCACGATCAGCGACTATCCGAAGCGCGGCGTCATGTTTCGCGACATCACGACACTGCTCGGGGATGCGCGCGCCTTCCACAGCGTCGTGGAGCGCCTGGCGCAGCCGTGGCTCGACGCCGGCGTCAGCCGCGTCGCCGGGATCGAGGCGCGCGGTTTCATTCTCGGCGGCGCCCTGGCACAGCGTCTCGGCGCGGGCTTCGTGCCGATCCGCAAGAAGGGCAAGCTGCCGCACACGACGGTGCGGGTCGCCTACTCGCTCGAGTACGGCGTCGACGAGATGGAGATGCACCGCGACGCCGTGAGCGCCGGCGAGGGCATCGTGCTCGTCGACGATCTGATCGCGACCGGCGGCACCGCCGCGGCGGCGGTGCAACTGTTGCGTGCGCTCGGCGCGCGCGTGCTCGCCGCCTGCTTCATCGTGGATCTGCCCGATCTGCGCGGCTCGGCGAAGCTCGAAGCCCTCGGTGTGCGGGTGCAGACGCTCGTCTCCTTTTCCGGACACTGAGCGTTCTTCAGCCGCCGTTCAGACTAAATAAAGCTTATTATTCAAACTCTTACGAAGCCACAGACCGTAACATTACTTTGCGGTCATATGGGCCTTGGGCGCGGGGAATCGGGTAATAATACGCCCGCTTCGCGCACGCACGCGCACACTCATTTCCTCTGGAGACCACATGTTCAAGAAGCTCATTCCCGTCATCGCCCTGGCCCTGATCGCCGGCCCGGCCTTCGCCCAGTCGACCGCAGCCCCGGCCGCGGCTCCGGCGGCGGCGCCCGCCGCGGACGCGTCGAAGGAGGCCAAGCCCGCCACCCATAAGAAGCACCACAAGAAGAAGGACACGGAAAAGAAGTCGAGCACGGAGTCGTCCGCGACCCCGCCGAAGTAAGCTTTTCCCTGTCGATTCGAGGAGCCCCGCCCGTCAAACGGCGGGGCTTCTTGCTTTGCGGGGCGGGGCTTGCAAGGGGGCGCCCAAAGGGTGCAAATTTATCCCATGGACGGGGAGCAACAGGCCGCAATACATCAGGCGCTGGTGTCCGTACAACATGCCGTGACGAGCATGACATTCCCGATCTGCGATCAGGAAGACCTGATCGAAGCCATCGATAGCGTCGAGGAGCAGATGCACACGAGCCATCCGAATTTGGCCCTGATGTGCCGCTTCCTCAACTCCATCGCGCGCAGCCTGAGGGCGCAGGCGGAGGCGCGCGAAGCGTGCCTGCTGATCGAGGATGCCATCGGCAAGGCCGGCATGCCGAGCACCTGGCAGTCGGGAATCTGACCGAGCTCGAGCGCCGCGACGCCGCGCACGGCGTTCGTGCGCCTGCCGGCTGGCGCCGATGATCGCCCCGCTTTCCCAGGTCCTGCTGCTGCTCGCCGGCTCGGTGTTGCTCGTGACGCTGGCGCGGCGGCTGGCGTTGCCCACCACTCTCGCGTATCTCGCGCTCGGACTCATGCTCGGGCCGCACGCGCTCGGGGTGGTGTCGGACTCGAACACCACGCGGCTGCTGGCCGAGCTCGGCGTGGCGTTCCTGCTCTTCACGCTCGGACTCGAGTTCTCGCTCCCGCGCATGCTGGCGATGCGCGGCGAGGTGTTCGGTCTCGGCGCGCTGCAGGTCGGGACCACGGGCGCGCTGTGCGCATTCATCGCGCATGCGCTCGGGGTCGAGTGGCTGCCGGCGATCGTGCTCGGCGGCGCGGTGTCGATGAGCTCGACTGCGATCCTGTTGCATCAGCTCACCGAGCGCGCCGAGTTGAACCGCACCCACGGGCGGCTCGCCTTCAGCATGCTGCTGTTCCAGGATCTGGCGTTCGTGCCGTTCCTGGCGCTCGCCGCGGCCCTCGCCGAGGGTGCGGACCACTTCAATCTCGGCGAGAGCCTGTTCGCCATGGTCGGCGGCGTGCTGTCGATCGGCGCGGTGCTCGCCGCCGGACGCTGGTTGCTGCGTCCGCTGTTTCACGAGATCGCCCACAGCCGCCTGCGCGAGCTCTTCACGCTCACGGTGCTGCTGGTGGCGCTCGCCTCGGCCTGGGTGTCGCACGTCGCCGGACTGTCGTTCGCGCTCGGCGCGTTCCTCTCCGGAATGATGCTCGCCGAGACCGAGTACCGGCATCAGATCGAGGCGGTGATCCGCCCCTTCCGCGACATCCTGCTCGGACTGTTCTTCATCTCGGTCGGCATGCTGCTCGACCTGAAGCTGCTGGTGCACGAGCTGCCGCTGGTATCGCTGCTGCTCGTGACGATGGTGCCCCTCAAGGCGGCGATCGCCGCGGTGGTGGCCCGTCCCTTCACCAATTCGCGCTTCAAGGCGCTGCGCACCGGCATCGTCATCTCCATCGGCGGGGAATTCGGCGTGGCGCTGTGCACCATCCTGCTGGAGGCGGGACTGGTGCCCGAACGGCTCGGACAGCCGCTCCTGATCGCGATCGTGCTGTCGATGATGCTGTCGCCGGTCATCCTCAACAACAACAAGCGGGTGGCGCGGCTGCTGCTGCGCGAGCATGCGCCGGGCCTGACGGCGGTGCAGCGCGAGGACGCCGCCACGGGCGGCATCGCGCGGCGCGAGCACGTGATCCTCTGCGGCTTCGGGCGCGTCGGTCAGAACGTGGCGCGCGTGCTCGAGTCGCAGGGTTTCGAGTACATCGCCCTCGACCTCGATCCGGCCCGCATCCGCGCCGCACGCCAGGCGGGCGATCCGGTGATGTATGGCGATTCCGCCGACGAGGAGCTGCTCGCCAAGGCGGGTCTGAGCGCGGCGAGTGCCGTAGTCATCAGCTTCTCGGATCCCGCCACCTCGGTCGGTATCCTGCGCAGCGTGCGCCGCCTGCGGCCCGAGGTGCCGGTGCTGGTGCGTACCGCGGACGACGCCCGCCTCAAGGAGCTGCAGGACGCCGGTGCCACCGACGTGGTGCCCGAGACCTTCGAGGCGAGCCTCATGCTCGTCTCGCACGTGCTGATGCTGCTGCACGTGCCGGTGCCGCGCGTACTGCGCACGCTCGGCGAGATCCGCAGCAGCCGTTACGCCGTGCTGCGCAACATCGTGCGCCGCGACGATGCGCATCCGCTCGAGGAGCTCAGCGGGCCGCGCGAGGCGTTGCGATCCGTGGTGGTACCGCCGGGCGCCTGGGCGGTGGGCCGCACGCTCGGCGAGGTCCGCGAACGGGGCGTCGAGGCCACCTTCACGGGCGTGCGCCGCCTCGGAATCCTCGGGCGCGAGCCGGCGCCCGAAACGGTACTGCACGAAGGCGATATCGTCGTCATCTACGGCCAGCCCGAGGAGCTCGAGCGCGCCGAGTCGGTGCTGCTGGCGGGCTAGTAGCAGTCGGCGAGTCGCGAACGGATTGCCGCTCACGACCCTTCAGCGCCAATGATCTCGCTCCAAAGGAGTCATTCGGAAATAGCGAAGCTGACATTCCGAAGCTGTCGCACCGCTCGCGCCGACCAGCTCATTCAAGAGAGGTAGCAGTGACGACGACGGTCTGTCGGTTGTCATCGAATCGAGCAACTTCGGGCTTGCCTACCATGCGAAAGATGACTCCGTAGCGGAATCGCATTGTCGGACCTCCAGTAACCGCCCAGTCGGGCGGTACTAGCAAGCGCGCGTCAGAGAAGATCGCCTTCGCTGCATCGTCGAGAACCGGGCCACTAGACTCCAAGACGACGATGTCATGCACATACCCTCTCGCGTCGACCGAACATTCAAGTCCAACACGGCCAGTAATACCCTCGCGTCTCGCCTTAGATGGGTAGTTCTCGCCGCTGAGTCGCACCGAAGAGCGCCCAAAACCGGGGGCAGTGGCAGGACCAGCCGCCTTCGCTGCTATTTCTGGCGCGTTGCGCGCGGCCGTCGCTTCGTCCGCGGAAGCCGTTATCTCCACGCCGGAAAACTTAACGTGTCCGGTTGAACTCAGCGCGCGCACACGCGTTATCTCAGATCCACTGACCGAAAGGGTTCTGGCCGTACCCGCGGCGGACACCTGCAGCACTCCCGACCTAAAAAAACGCAGCTCGAAAGGAACCGCTTGGCCGCCGAGAACCACCTGCGCAAATGTCTCGTCTGGTACCCCGATCTTGTCTCGAACCGCAAGTTGAATCCGCCCTGGATCGTTAGGCAGTTCAAATGCGATGAGTCCCACGTGATAGGAGTCTTTGGGGCCCATGAGTTCGACTGCCGCCATGGGCGCCCACTTCGCATCTGCCCGCATCATTAAGAATTGGATCGACCCTTTTACTGTAAAGGAGCCGTTAGGAACGTGAAGAAAGCGGTCTTCGTAATTACCCGCGGCGGCGTCCAAGTCAATGTCATATGGTCCAGGTCCGACTTCGAACTTCGCCTCGTGTGGCGGCGGTGTTGATGCGCATCCGCTCATTAGGAGGAGCACTATCCACGTGCGCGTACGCGGGGTCATAAATGAGCGCATTTAACGGCCAAATGAGAATGAGCTGCTACCCTTCGCGGCATATTGGTATCCCAGAAGCGATGCTAGGACGGCTGGCGGGAATGTCCGCTTCCGAGACAGTTTACTCAGGCGACCGAACGACCGGTATTGGCCGGTTGCTGCCGCATATGAGCGCAAACGATCCCAGCGGCGAGGCCTTATTCTCGCCTGATCCTCACTTGAACCATCTGGCACTTGCATTTTGCGTTTACATCCGTAAACTTCAAATCGATTACATCAGTAATCGTTAGCGGAACTGCCGATGCCAGCAAAGGGACCGGTGCCGATTAGCGAGGCGGAATCAATTGTCATGGAGGTCTTCTGGGCGCGCGGCGCACTTGCGGCGGAGGACGTCTTCGCAGAATTGGAAAGCCTCGGGAAATGGCAGGCGCCCACGGTAAAGACGCTGCTCAACCGGCTGCTTAAGAAGGGTGCGCTGCGTGCTCGCAAAGACAACCGCCGCTATGTGTATTCACCCGTACTGACCCGTAACGAGTGGTTGTCGAGCGAAAGTCATGGCTTCCTCGATCGTCTGTTCGGCGGTCGCGTCGCGCCGCTCGTGTCTCACTTCAGCCAGCAAAAGAAGCTGAGCAAGAAAGATATCGAAGACCTCAAGCGAGTGATCAGGGAGCTCGACGATGAAGGCTGAGATATTACAAGCAGTGATCGACACGACGCTCGCGTTGAGCGCGGCGGTGCTGATCGTCCGGCTACTGCGAAAGCCATTGCAGGCCACCGTTGGTGCGCGCACCGCGTACTGGGTATGGATTCTCGTCCCGACAACAGTGCTTGCCGTCCTTCTCCCGGCACCGTCACCGATACTTGCATCAGCGCAAGTGGCCCTGCCGGGACAGATTCGCACAGCGTTCGCGGCAGCGACGGCGAGCGAATCCATTTCTTACCACGCGGAACTCGTAAACCTCGCGCTCATCGCCTGGGCGGTCGGCGCCGGCGCGATGTGTCTCTCGATGCTCGCGCGCCAGCGATCGTTCCTGCGATCCCTCGGAACCCTCACCCGTGATGCAAATGGACTCCACCGGTCCGACACCGTCCTTGCCCCCATGCTGCTCGGCGCGTGGCGTCCGAAAATTGTCGTACCGACGGACTTCGAATCCCGCTACTCACCCGAGGAACGCGAGCTCGTTCTCGCACACGAGCGTGCACATGAGTCGCGCGGTGACGTTGCCATCAATTTGGCCGCATCGTTCGCGCTATGCGTCTATTGGTTCAACCCGCTGATCTACCGCGCGCTGGCTTGGCTGCGTATCGATCAGGAACTCGCATGCGATGCGTTGGTGTTGGCGCAGCGCCGCGGCGAGCGGCGCCGTTATGCCGACGCACTGCTCAAGGCTCAGGTCGCCACTGAATCCGCTTTGAGGCAGCCCATAGGGTGCCATTGGCAATCCACCCATCCGCTGAATGAGAGAATATCCATGCTCAAGCGTCCTCTTCCGGGGCGACTGCGTCGTCTCTCCGGCTTGGCTTTCATCGCCTTTCTCACTGGCATCTCGGGCTACGCGGCCTGGGCGGGACAAGCCGTCAGCCAGGATGACCGTGCCATCCTCATAGGTCTGAAGGTAACAGTCTCCGACCCTCAGAAAACGAACGTGCACGTGCTGAACTATCAGTACCTCGTACGTTCGGGCGAGTCCATCCAGACGACGGACGCGCCGCCGCTCGACCTCGCCTGCACGCCGTACCTCGCCGACCAGCCCGGGCACCCGACCGACTGGAGTGACCAGAAGGCGCGCGGTATTCCGCTTCCACGCTCTGATCAGATCCTCCTGGATTGCGCGATTCGCCGCGATGGCAAGGCGATGCAAAGGCCCGCGGTCATCGTGGGCGATGGGAAGACGGGCACGATTGAGACTAACGAGCCCGGCGGCCTACACAGCTACCGAATCGAGATCACTCCTTCCACGTCACCGGAGAAAATTGCCGCGGCCAGAAGGCAGTCCGGCGGGAAGTAGCTGCGGGCACGTCGCAGCGGGTCCATCGACGTCTGCCCAAGATTTTCCGTACGCGTTCCGTACAAAGAAATATCGTTTCTGTTTTGGAGCCGCGAATCCTTCTCAAGTATCTGAATTTGGCGGAGAGAGAGGGATTCGAACCCTCGAAGGGCTTTTGACCCTTACACCCTTAGCAGGGGTGCGCCTTCGACCACTCGGCCATCTCTCCGCGCGTGCAAATCCGACGGGCTGCTCTCGGGCCGGTCGGCCCCCGGGGGCGCGCCATGATACTGAAGCCCCCCGCGGGCGGCAAAAGCCCGCGGCCCGCGCACCGCGGGCACCGCTTCAGCCGCCGAGCCGCGCCCGCACGAATTCAGGCACCGAGGCGAGAGCGGCATCCAGCGCCTCGGGCTTGCTGCCGCCGGCCTGGGCGAAATCCGCCCGGCCGCCCCCTCGCCCGCCGACCTGCGCCGCCACCGCCCCGGCAAGCTCGCCCGCCTTGATGCGCGCGGTCTGGTCGTCGGTGACGCCGACCACCAGCACCACCTTCGTCGGGCTCTCGACGCTCGCCAGCACCACTACCGCGGACTTGAACCTGTCCTTCAACTGATCGACGGCGCTGCGCAGCGCGCCCGCATCCGCCCCGTCCACTTTCGTGGCGACGACCTTGACGCCCTTTACCTCGAGGGCGCCGGCGGCGAGATCCACGCCCTGCCCGGAAGCGAGCCGGTCCTTGAGCGTGCGCACCTCGCGCTCGAGCTGCTTCACCCGCTCGAGCTGCTCGCGCACCTTCTCGGAGAGCTCCTCGCGCGAGCCACGCACGAGCCCGGCAAGATCGCGCAGCAGCGCATCGTTCTGCTCGACGTAGGCGAGCGCCGCCGCGCCGGTCAGCGCCTCGATGCGCCGCACGCCGGAGGCGACGCCGCTCTCGCTGGTGATCTTGAAGAGCCCGATGTCGCCCGCGCGCTCGACGTGCGTGCCGCCGCACAGCTCCATGGAGAAATCACCGACCTTGAGGACCCGCACTTCCTTGTCGTACTTCTCGCCGAACAGCGCGATCGCTCCCTCGGCGACCGCCGCGTCGTAGTCCATCACGCGGATCTCGCCCGCGGCGTTGGCGCGAACCTGGGCGTTCACCAGCCGCTCGATCTCGAGCAGCTCAGCGGGTGTCACCGGCTGGTAGTGCGCGAAGTCGAAGCGCAGGCGGTCGGGCGCCACCAGCGACCCCTTCTGCTGCACGTGGGTACCGAGCACCGTGCGCAGCGCCGCGTGCAGCAGGTGCGTCGCCGTGTGATTGAGCACGGTCGCCTGGCGGCGCGCCGCATCGACGCGCGCCTCGAGCGTATCGCCCACGCGGATCGCGCCTTCCAGGAGCTCACCGAGGTGCGCGTGCGCGGCGCCGCGCTTCTGGGTATCGGCGACCACGAAGCGCACGCCGCTACCGGTGAGCTCGCCGGTGTCGCCGACCTGGCCGCCGGACTCGGCGTAGAACGGCGTGCGATCCAGCACCACCTCGCCCTTGTCGCCGGCGGCGAGCGCCTTGACGGCGGCGCCGTCCTTGAGGAGCGCCGCGACCTGGCCCACCGTGCGCAGCTCCTCGTAGCCGCGGAATACGGTGTGCGCGTCGACCCTGGCGGCGCTGCCCTGGTCGGCGCCGAACTTGCTCGATTCCTGCGAGCGGCGCCGCTGCTGCTCCATCGCCGCCTCGAAGCCCGACATGTCGATGGTCAGGCCACGCTCGCGCGCCACATCCGCAGTGAGGTCTGCCGGGAAGCCGTAGGTGTCGTAGAGCTTGAATACCGTCTCGCCGTCGATGGTCTTGCCGCCGCGCAGATTACGGATCGCGCTCTCGAGGAGCACCATGCCGTTGGCGAGCGTCTCGGCGAAACGCTCCTCCTCCTGGCGCAGCACGCGCTCGGTCACGGCGCGGCGCGACACGAGCTCGGGGTAGGCGGCACCCATCTCCTGCGCCAGCACCGGCACCAGCTTGTAGAAGAACGGGTCGTGGATGCCGAGCTTGTAGCCGTGGCGGATGGCGCGGCGGATGATCCGCCGCAGCACGTAGCCGCGCCCTTCGTTCGCGGGCAGCACGCCGTCGACCACCAGGAAGGCGCTCGCACGGATGTGATCGGCGATCACCCGCAGCGAGCTCGAGGTGAGGACCTGCGTGCCGGCCAGCTTGCCGGCGGCGCGGATCAGGTTCTTGAAGAGGTCGATGTCGTAGTTCGAGTGCACGCCCTGCATCACGGCGGCGATGCGCTCGAGTCCCATGCCGGTGTCGACCGAGGGCTTCGGCAGCGGCGCGAGCGTGCCGTCGGCGCTGCGGTTGTACTGCATGAAGACCAGGTTCCAGATCTCGACGTAGCGGTCGCCGTCCTCCTCCGCCGAGCCCGGCGGCCCTCCGGCGACCTCCGGTCCATGGTCGTAGAAGATCTCGCTGCACGGCCCGCACGGTCCGGTGTCGCCCATGGCCCAGAAATTCGAGGCCTCGCCGAGGCGCGCGAAGCGGCGCGGGCTCACCCCGACCTCCTTCAGCCAGATGTCGGCGGCCTCGTCGTCATCCTTGTAGACCGTGCACCACAGCCGCGCGGGATCCAGTCCCAGGTTGAAGATGAGGAAGTCCCAGGCGAAGCGGATCGCCTCGCGCTTGAAATAATCGCCGAAGGAGAAGTTGCCGAGCATCTCGAAGAAAGTGTGGTGGCGCGCGGTGTAGCCGACGTTCTCGAGATCGTTGTGCTTGCCGCCGGCACGCACGCAGCGCTGGCTGCTCGCGGCGCGCAGGTAATCGCGCGTCTCGCGCCCGAGGAACACGTCCTTGAACTGCACCATGCCGGCGTTGGTGAACAGCAGCGTCGGATCGTTGGCCGGCACGAGCGAGCTCGAGGGCACGACGGCATGGGCGTGCACGCGGAAGAATTCCAGGAACGCGGCGCGTACGTCCGCTGCGCTCATGTAGGTCGGTTTGGCCAAGTTTCCTCAGTCCGTGTCGGAATCGGCGCCGGTCGCCGCGTGGATATGATCGGCCGAAAAGCCACGATACTGCAAAAAGCGCGCTTGCCGTGCCTTGTCGCGATAGTCCGCGGGCGCAGGCCGGCCGAATCGGCGCGCGCGTACCACCGCGGCAAGGGCACGCCAGTCGGGCCCCGCCGCGAGTGCCGTCTCGACCAGCTCCGGCGCCAGACCGCGCGCGCGCAGGTCGGCGGCAATGCGGACGGGACCCCGGCCCCGCCCCGCGTGGAATGCGACATAGTTGTGGGCGTAGCGCTCATCGTCGAGCGCGCCCTCGGTCGTGAGCGCAGCCAGCGCCTCTGCCGCGGCCTGCGCCTCGAAACCCGCCGCGGAGAGCCGGTCGGCGAGCTCACGGCTCGCAAAATCCCGCCGCGCGAGCAGCGCCACCGCCGCGGCGCGCGCTGCCGCGGGGTCGGCGGCCCCCTCTTTGACAGGTCCAGGCGCTCGGCGCACGGTCATTTTTTCAGTATAGTTCGTGGCCCGGCGGTTCCCTCAGGGACCGTCGACCGTCACGGCCACCACAAGGAACATCATGCGCATTGTTGTCGGATTGCTGGCGTGCCTGAGCGCCACCGCCCTGAGTGCCGCTTTCGCGGACCCGCCCGCCGCGAGCTCACCCACGGCCGCGAGCCCGGCCGCCGCGCCGGCCAGCACCGCATCCACTCCCGCGGCCGCCAAGCCCGCGGACGAGGCGGACGTGCGGCATCTGCTCGCGGAGGGCTACAAGCCCGAGATGCACCACGGGGAAGAGGTCTATTGCCGCAAGGACGGCGTCCTCGGCTCGCGTCTGTCCACGGTGAAGACCTGCGGGACGGTCAAGGAGCTGAAGCTGCTGGAAGACGAAGCCAAGAGGTCGGTGCAGGACACTCAGCGTGTGAATTCGAGCAGCCCGCACTGAGGCGGCTCTCGCGTAGCGGCGCTCACGCCGTGTTTGCGGCCTGAGCCTGCTCCGCGTTGCGCGGCTGCCGCGGCGGCAGCAACCGCACGCGGATCTGGTCCTCGATCTCGCGCGACACCTCGCGGTTCGACTGCAGGTAGGTGCGGGCGTTGTCCTTGCCCTGGCCGATGCGGTTGCCCTTGTAGGCGTACCAGGCCCCGGACTTCTCGATGATGCCGAGCGAGCTGCCGAGCTCGATGATCTCGCCCTCGCGCGAGATTCCCTGGCCGTACATGATCTCGAACTCCGCCTCGCGGAACGGCGGCGCGACCTTGTTCTTCACGACCTTGACGCGCGTCATGTTGCCGGTGACTTCCTCGCCGCTCTTGATCGCGCCGATGCGGCGGATGTCGAGCCGTACCGAGGCGTAGAACTTCAGCGCATTCCCGCCGGTGGTGGTCTCCGGATTGCCGAACATCACGCCGATCTTCATGCGGATCTGGTTGATGAACACCACGATGGTGTTGGAGCGCTTGATGTTGCCGGTGAGCTTGCGCAGCGCCTGCGACATGAGGCGCGCGTGCAGGCCCACCTGCATCTCACCCATCTCGCCCTCGATCTCCGCCCTGGGAGTCAGGGCGGCCACCGAGTCGATGACCACGATGTCGACCGCGTTCGAGCGCACCAGCATGTCGGTGATCTCGAGCGCCTGCTCGCCGGTGTCGGGCTGCGACACCAGCAGGTCGTTGATGTTGACGCCGAGCTTCTCGGCGTAGCTCGGGTCGAGCGCGTGCTCGGCGTCGACGAAGGCGGCGGTGCCGCCGGCGCGCTGCACCTCGGCAATCACCTGCAGCGTGAGAGTGGTCTTGCCCGAGGACTCGGGTCCGAAGATCTCGACCACGCGGCCGCGCGGCAGGCCGCCGATGCCGAGCGCGATGTCGAGCCCGAGCGAGCCGGTCGAAACCGCCTCGACGTCGTAGGTGGCCGTGGCGTCGCCTAGGCGCATCACCGAGCCCTTGCCGAATTGCTTCTCGATCTGACCCAACGCGGCGGCGAGCGCCTTCTTGCGATTCTCTTCCATCTGCGGATTTCCCGGGAGTGGTGTCACGACGGGCGACATTTCGGGAAGGAATTATCCCACAAAGATTCGCCGCGCGGTGCGCAGGCGAGGTGCCGTTTGCGATCTATGTGCGCATATTTTCCACGCCACCCAGTAGGTGCGAGGCGACGACACTGTATACGGGACCGCTCTGGAGTGTGCGGCTCTCCAGGAGTGCGAGCTCGCCGAAGCTCCAGACGACCTCATGTATCGCGAGCTCGCGCGGCGGACGCAGGACCTTGCGCGCTACGGTCACATGCGCACGGAAGGGCTTGAGATCCGGGCCAAAACCCGCCGCCGCGGCCGCCGTGACCAGCGCCCCGGCGAGCATTGCAACCGCGCCACCGCTTCCTGGAGCCTCGCGCGCGAGCGCGACCAGGGTCTGCGGCCTGGCCCAGTGCTCGAGCGTCGCGAAGCGCAGCGTGAGTGGCAGCGCATCTGTCGCTACGGCGGCCGCGGCGCGCGCCGCCAGCGCGCCGAGAAGCCCTGCACGGCTCCCGGGTACCGCGCCGAGGAACGCGAGCGTCACGTGCAGGCTCGCCTCGGGCACCGCCCGGCCGCCGCCGTGGCGTACGGCCCTGGCGGTTGCGCGCACCAACGCGGTGCGCTGCGCGGCATCAGGCCAGAGCGCAAAGAACAGCCGCCGCGTCGGCTCGGCGCTCAAGCCCCCTCGAGCGGCAGGCGCAGCAGCATCTCCAGCGCATGGCGCACGGCGCGGCCGCGCACCGCCACGCGGTCTCCCGGGAACTGCTGCCGCTCGGCGAGCACGCTCGCGCCGGCCGCGAGGCGCGCCGCGGCGCAGAACCAGACCGTGCCGACGGGCTTCGCCGGCGTGCCGCCGTCGGGACCGGCGATGCCGGTGACCGCGATCGCCACGCTCACGCCCGGCACCCGCAGCGCTCCGCCGGCCATCTCGCGCGCCGTCTGCTCGCTGACCGCGCCGAACTCCGCGAGCGTATGCCCCGCCACGCCGAGGTCGCGTTGCTTGGCGGCATCGGAGTAGGTGACGTAGCCGCATTCGAACCAGGCGGAGCTGCCGGCGATGTCGGTAACCGCCTTGGCGATCCAGCCCGCCGTACAGGACTCGGCCGTCGCCAGCCGCCGGCCGGCCGCGTGCAGCCGCTCGCCTACGCGGGCGGCGAGCGCGTCGAGTTCCCGCTCGCTCACCATGGCTCACGAGGCTACGCGCAAGCGCCCCCGGTCGTCGACCCGCCCGACTTACGGTAGCCTTCGCCCCTCATGAGCGCAGAGCCCGTGTCCCCGCACACCCCGATGATGCAGCAGTACCTGCGCATCAAAGCGCAGCACCCGGACACCCTGCTCTTCTACCGGATGGGTGACTTCTACGAGCTCTTCTACGACGACGCGCGCCGTGCGGCGGCACTGCTCGACATCACGCTCACCGCCCGCGGCTCCTCCGCCGGTCAGCCCATCCCGATGGCCGGCGTGCCCTTCCACGCGGTCGATGCCTACCTGGCACGCCTGGTGCGCAAAGGCGAAAGCGTCGCGATCTGCGAGCAGAAGGGCGAGCCGGGATCGACCCGTGGCCCGCTCGAGCGCGAGGTGGTGCGCGTCGTCACGCCCGGAACCGTCACGGATGCCGCCCTCCTCGAGGAGCGCCACGACACGCTCGCCGCGGCGCTGGCCCGGGAAGGGCAGCGCTTCGGGCTCGCCTGGATCGATCTCGCCGCCGGCCGCTTCACCGTGCTCGAGAACGAGGGCGCCGGCGCGCTCGCCGCCGAGCTCGAGCGGCTCAGACCCGCCGAGCTGCTGCTCGCCGAGGGCGCCGCCGAGCCGCCCGGCGCCGCGGGCGTGGTGCTGCGCCCGCGGCCGCCGTGGCACTTCGAGCTCGCGAGCGCTTCGCGGTTGCTCACCGATCAGCTCGGGACGCTCGATCTGAAGGGCTTCGGGGCCGACGAGCTGCCGCTCGCGATCCGCGCCGCCGGCGCGCTGCTGCAGTACGTACGCGACACGCAGCGCTCGGCGCTGCCGCACGTGCGCTCCCTCACCGTCGAGGAGCGCGGTGAGGCGCTGATTCTCGATGCCGCGACGCGGCGCAATCTCGAGCTCGACACGAGTCTCGGCGGCGACCCGCAGGCGACGCTGCTCGCGGTGCTCGACAGCTGCGTCACCGCCATGGGCTCGCGGGAACTGCGCCGCTGGCTGAACCGGCCGCTGACCGCGCACGCACTGCTGCGGACCCGTTATCAGGCGCTCGGCGCGCTCATCGACGCGCGACGCTTCGTGCCGCTGCGCGAGCAGCTCGGGCGTATCGGCGACATCGAGCGCACCCTCGCGCGGGTGGCGCTGCGCTCCGCGCGGCCGCGCGACCTGACGGGCCTGCGCAGCTCCCTCGCCGCGCTCCCGGCGCTGCGCACGGCGCTGGCGCCCCTCGACTCACCGCTGTTGCGCGCGCTCGACGGGCGCATCGGCGAGCATCGCGCCGAGCTCGCGCTGCTGACGGCGGCCATCGCCGCCGAGCCCGCCGCCATGGTGCGCGACGGCGGGGTGATCGCGAGCGGCTACGACGCCGGGCTCGATGAGCTGCGGCGCATCGCGACCCATACGGACGAGTTCCTGCTCGACCTCGAGCGGCGCGAGCGCGAGCGCACCGGGCTCGCGGGCCTGAAGCTCGGCTACAACCGCGTGCAGGGATTCTTCATCGAGATTTCGCGGCGCGACGCCGGGCAGGTGCCGCAAGACTACATCCGCCGCCAGACGGTCCGCTCCGCCGAGCGCTTCATCACCGCGGAGTTGAAGGGCTTCGAGGACCGCGTCCTCGGCGCGCGCGATAAGGCGCTCGCGCGCGAGCGCGAGCTCTACGAGGCGGTGCTGAGCGAGCTCATCGAAGCGCTCGCGCCGCTGCAGGCGAGCGCCGCCGCGCTCGCGGGGCTCGATGCGCTCGCTGCGCTCGCCGAGCGTGCCGCGGCGCTCGAGTGGTCGGCACCGGTGCTGGTGGAGGAGCCGCGCCTCTCGATCCGCGCCGGGCGCCACCCGGTGGTGGAGCGCTTCGCGGCCACGCCCTTCGTGCCGAACGATCTCGAGCTCGATGCGGCGCGGCGCATGCTGATCATCACCGGACCCAACATGGGCGGAAAGTCGACCTACATGCGCCAGGCGGCGCTCACCGTGCTGCTCGCGCACATCGGCAGCTACGTGCCCGCCGCCGCGCTCACGGTGGGGCCCGTCGACCGCATCTTCACCCGCATCGGCGCCGCCGACGATCTCGCTGGCGGCCGCTCCACCTTCATGGTGGAGATGACCGAGGCGGCCAACATCCTCAACAACGCCACCGCCCGCAGCCTGGTGCTGCTCGATGAGATCGGCCGCGGCACCAGCACCTTCGACGGCCTGTCGCTCGCCTGGGCGGTGGCGCGCGATCTCGCCACCCGGGTGCGTGCCTTCGCCCTCTTCGCGACCCATTACTTCGAGCTCACCACGCTCGCCGCCGAGCTCGAGGGCTGCGCCAACGTGCATCTCGATGCGACCGAGCACGGCGAATCGATCGTGTTCCTGCACGCGGTGAAGGCCGGTCCCGCCAGCCGCAGCTACGGGCTGCAGGTGGCACAGCTCGCGGGCGTGCCCCGCGGGGTGATCGCCGAAGCGCGCCGCTATCTCGAGGCGCTCGAGGCGCAGCGCGATCGCGCTCGCGCCGCACGCTCGGCCGGCGCGCCCGCCCCCCAGGGGGAGCTGCCGCTGTCCTGCGCCGTGCCGGATGCGCTGCGCACGGCGCTCGCGGCCGTCGAGCCCGATGAGCTCTCGCCGAAGGCGGCGCTCGAGGCGCTCTATCGCCTGAAGAACCTGGCTGGCCGCTGAAGCCTACAGCGCGCCGGCGAAGCGGCCCTGGGTAAGGAAGTGGCCGGTCTCGCGCGCCACCTGCGCCGAGACCAGCATGCCGAGGTGGCTCACCGGCAGCACGACGTGGTCGGTGGCGCCCGGCAGGCGTGTCTCGCTCACCGCCACCGTGCCGTCGTTGTCCTCATCGAAGTGGGCGAGCAGCTGTCCGAGACCGATCGGCTGGTTGCCGGCGATGACACCGAGCGCGCGGGCACCGGGCCAGCGCCGCTCCTGGGGCGTGAGCAGCTCCTCCGCGACGGTCGGCCCCATGAGCTGCGCCAGCGGGGCGAACGATGCGGCGCTTTGCGCCGCGCGGCTCGCGACGCACGGCACCCCGAGGAACACGACGCGCCCCGGCGGCAGCTCGGGAAATCGCTCGAGCAGGCGGTAGATCACCAGGCCGCCGAGGCTATGGCCGACGAGATGCACCTCGGGCGCATCGAGGGCGCGCACGAAGGCGGCTAGGCGTGCCACGACGTCGCTCATGGACTCGGACGCGCCGAAATAGCGGAACCAGTCGAGCTCGAGCCCGAACTCCTGCGCCAGATGATGCCGCAGGACGAGCGACTCCTCGCCCGGCAGCCACAGTCCGTGCACGTAGACGACGTGCGCGATGGCGCGGCTCCCTAAGCCGGCGGCGGCACGCGCACCCGCACGTGCAGCTCGCGCAGCTGCGCCTCGCTCACCTCGGTCGGCGCATCGGTGAGGGGATCCGCGGCGGTCTGCGTCTTGGGGAAGGCGATCACCTCGCGGATGCTGTCGGCGCCCGCCATGAGCATGGCGAGGCGGTCGAGCCCGAAGGCGATGCCGCCGTGGGGCGGCGCGCCGAACCTGAGCGCATCGAGCAGGAAGCCGAATTTCCTGCGCGCCTCCTCGGCCTCGATACCGAGCAGTCCGAACACCGTCGACTGCATCTCCTCGCGGTGAATGCGCACCGAGCCGCCGCCGATCTCCGAGCCGTTCAGCACCATGTCGTACGCCTTGGCGAGCGCCTCCTGCGGCGCGGCGCGCAGCGCCGCCGCGTCCGGGTCCTTGGGCGAGGTGAACGGGTGGTGCATCGCCACCCAGCGCTTCGCCTCCGCGTCCCACTCGAACATCGGGAAATCGAACACCCACAGCGGCCGCCAGCCGCTCTCGACCAGCTTCAGATCGTGGCCGAGCTTCAGGCGCAGCGCCCCGAGCGCATCGTTCACGACGCTCGCGCGGTCGGCGCCGAAGAAAACGACGTCGCCGTCGGCGGCCCCGGCGCGCGCCAG
Organism: Gammaproteobacteria bacterium; assembly: GCA_028871705.1. Classification (GTDB taxonomy): domain Bacteria; phylum Pseudomonadota; class Gammaproteobacteria; order Steroidobacterales; family Steroidobacteraceae; genus 13-2-20CM-66-19. Next base: position 801 of record JAGWMP010000031.1, on the reverse strand, counting down.
GATCCCCTCGAGCGCCGCATCGCTCAGGAACTTGATGATCGGCGATTGCAGCCCCTCGCGGCCGCGCGCGCGCTCGTTCACCTTGATGTAGGCGAGACCCCTCGCGCCGTAGCGCGCCACGAACGCCGTGTATTCATCGATCGCCGAGCGCGGCAGCGTGCCGCCCCCCGGCACCCGCAGCGCCGCGACCCTTCCGGCCGGGTCCTTCGCGGGGCCGGCGAACACCTTGAAGTCGCAGTCGCGCACCAGGTCGGCGACGTCGGTGAGCTCGAGCGCTATGCGCAGGTCCGGCTTGTCGGAGCCGTAGCGGCGCATCGCCTCGGCGTAGCTCATGCGGGGCAACGGGTCCGGAAGCGCGGCGTCCAGCACCTCGCGGAAGAAGTGCCGCACCAGCCCTTCCATCATCGCCATGATCTCGTCCTGCGAGAGGAACGAGGTCTCGATGTCGAGCTGCGTGAATTCCGGCTGCCGGTCGGCGCGCAGGTCCTCGTCGCGGAAGCAGCGCACGATCTGATAGTAGCGGTCGAAGCCCGCGATCATCAGCAGCTGCTTGAAGATCTGCGGCGACTGCGGCAGCGCGAAGAACTTGCGCGGATGCGTGCGGCTGGGAACGAGGTAGTCACGCGCGCCCTCGGGCGTCGCCTTGGTGAGCATCGGCGTTTCGATGTCGACGAAGCCGGCGTCGTCCAGGTAGCCGCGCATCGCGCGCGTGATCCGGTGGCGCAGCAGCAGCCGCTCGCGCATCTCCTCGCGCCGCAGGTCGATGTAGCGGTAGCGCAGCCGGACCTCCTCGCTGACCGG
>JAGWMP010000030.1 GCA_028871705.1 Gammaproteobacteria bacterium | reverse complement strand
GAAGAGCTCGAGGCGGATGACCATGGCCATCGCGCCGCCGACGAAGAACATCGTACCGGCGAACACCAGGTACATCGTGCCGATGTCCTTGTGGTTGGTCGCGAACACCCAGCGCCGCCAGCCGTGCGGCTTGTGGTCGTGATCGTCGTGGGCAGCGGCGTGGGCTTGATGCTCGGCCATGTCGGAGATTTCCTTAGTGTGAATCAGCCCGCGGAGGCCGGCGGTGCGGCGGCCGTGGTCGCGGCGGGTGCGGCGGTCTGTTTCTGTTCCGCCGCGGTGTTCTTCAGCCAGGTGTCGAAATCGGCCTTGGAGCGTACGTCGACGACGATCGGCATGAAGCCGTGATCGCGGCCGCAGAGCTCGGCGCAGTTGCCGCGCAGCATGCCGGTGAAGGTGTCGTCGACCTTGAACCAGGCCTCGTTGACGAAGCCCGGAATCGCGTCCTTCTTCACGCCGAGGTCTTTCACCCACCAGGAATGGATGACGTCGGCGCCGGTGATGAGGAGGCGCACCTTGACGCCGTTCGGCACCACCAGCGGGCGATCGACGTTGAGCAGGTAGTGCGGCACGGTCTCGGGGTCGATCCCGGAGCCGAGCTCGCGCGCCCGGTCGCTGGCGCGGTCGAGATGCGAGAAGTAGGCGACGCCGTCATCGAGGTATTCGTACTCCCAGCCCCACTGGAAGCCCGTCACCTTGATGGTGAGCCCGGTCTTGGTCGTGTCCTCGATCTCGACCAGCGTGCGCGCCGCCGGCACCGCCATGGCGATGAGGATGATGACCGGGACGACGGTCCAGACGACCTCGACCTTGGTGTTGTGCACCATGCTGGTGTCGGCCACGGCGCCCTTGGATTTACGGAATTTCACGATCGACCAGATCATGGCGCCGAAGACCACGACCCCGATCCACACGCACACCCAGAAGATCTCCATGTGCAGGGCGTAGATCTTGCGGCTGATGTCGGTCACGCCCTGGGGGAGGTTCAGCTGCGCCCAGCCGGACTCCTCGGCGGCGGCCGGGAGCGCGAGCGCGGCCGCGGCGGCGGTGAGGGCAAATCGGGCGAGCTGTTTGCGCATCGTCATTCTTCTGCCTTACAGCGCGCGCCCGTTGAGGACGCGACGCGAAAAAACCGGTAGCTCCGCGACCTTCCCTTACCGCCGCGCGCTCACCGCCAGGATGGCGATTCGTTGATGCGGCCGATGACCCTGGTCAAGCGCACGGCCAGTCCGCGGCGCTCCTCTTCGGTCAGAAAGGCGCCCAGCTCGCATTGGCGACCGTGCGACTCAATGGTGAGCCGGCTCGGGTGCAGGCTTGCGGCGGGGCGGCGAAGTTTAACCTGCGCCCAATGCCGCGGGAACACGACCCGGTCGCTGGAGCGGCGCAGGCGCGATTCGACCGCCACGGCGTCCTCCGTGACGGTGATGGTCTGGGAGTGGAAACGCCGCTCGAGCGAGACCTTGAGCGCCCAGGCGAGGAGCGCCATCTCGAGCCCGGCGAACGGCAGGATCGGCCAGAAGCCCTTGTACGCGAGCAGCCCCCCCATGCCGAAGGGAATGACGCAGGCGCTCGCGAAGAACACCCGGGCGGTGCGCACGGTGAGGGAGCAATTCGGGCGGATCTCGATCGAGAGCGGCGCGGCATCCATGGCGGTCGGGCGATGGTAGCGCGCAGCGGCGGCGATGCAAATTGCGCGGGAATTTCCGCGGCTTTCGCGGCCCGCGAGCCGGCGCGGCGCGCTCAGCCGCGCCCCGCGAGGGCGGCCGCCGCCGCATCGAGCCTGAGCGTCGCGGCAGCCTGCGGCGCGTGGCGCACCACGGCGAGCGGCGCGCCACCGAGGCGCCGCCCGAGGGTCGCGAGATTCTCGGCCTCGCGCTCCATCGGCTCACCCGTGGCGTTGGCGATCCAGCCCGCGAACGCCACCCCGCCGGCGGCGATGGCGCGCCGGCTGAGCTCGGCGTGGTTGAGGCACCCGAGGCGCAGCCCCACCACCAGGAGCGCCGGAAGCTCGAGCGTCCGGGCGAGATCCGCCATGCTGTCGCGCGCACCGATGGGGGCGAGCCATCCCCCTGCCCCCTCGACGATCACCCGGTCGCAAATCGACGCGATCGCTGCATATTCTGTCGCTATCGTGCCGGGATTTATATCGATTCTGACGTCTTCTGCGGCAATATGCGGAGAAATGGCCGGTTCGAAGCAATAAGGGTTCACCCGCGCGTAGGGAAGCGGCACATTGGCCGCCGCCAGGAGCGCCAGGGCGTCGTCGTTGCGCAAACCCTCGCGCGTGCGCTGCGCGCCCGAGGCGACCGGCTTCATCACACCGACGCGCTCGCCGCGCGCGGCGAAGCTGCGCACGAGCGCGCAGGCGATCACCGTCTTGCCGACACCGGTGTCGGTGCCCGTGATGAAAAGGCCGCGCGCGCTCACCTTGGGATCCGCGTCTCGCGGCGGCGGATGGCCTCGGGCGCGATGCGCACCTCCGCCGCCGGGTGCGCGGGAGCGGCGCGGGTGCCGGCCGTGCCCCAGCAGGCGCCGTAGATGACCTCGTAGGTCGCGGGCAGCCGCCCGCCCGTGCGCAACGGCTCGTAGGCCGCGCTCATGCGCGCGAGGCGCCCGCGCCCCGAGAGCGTGCGCGGCCGGCCGGCGGTGACGTTGTGCGCGCCGATCGCTTTCAGATCGCGCATGAGACCGAGCGTATCCGCGTAGGTGAGTGTCACGCGGTCGACGTCGAGCACCGGCTCCGCGAGCCCCGCGTGCGCGAGCGCATCGCCGACGTCGTGCACGTCGAGGAAGCGGTGCACGTGGCTGAAGTCATCGACCGCGGCCCACGCGGCGCGCAGCTCCCTGAGCGTGTCGGGTCCGAAGGTGCTGAAGGCGAAGAAGCCGGTGGATTTAAGCACCCGGCGCACTTCGGCGAGCGCCTGCGCGGGCGGCTCGCACCACTGCAGCATCAGGCTCGAGAACACCAGATCGACGCTCGCATCCGCGAGCGGCAGCCGCTCGGCGTCGGCGCACACGCGCCGGAAACGCCGCAGCAGCCCCTGGTGGCGGCGCGCCTCGCGCAGCATCCCCGGGGCGATGTCGAGGGCGATCACGAGCGCGCGGCGGTAGCGGCGTTTGAGGGCGCGCGTGACGCGGCCGGTGCCGCTGCCTAAGTCGAGCACCACGCGCGGCTCGAACTCGAAGGCGCCGAGGCGCTCGAGCAGCTCCCCGGCAACCCGCGCCTGCAGTGCCGCCGCGGCCTCGTAGCTGCCGCTCGCGCGGTCGAACGAGGCGCGCAGCCGCGGCCGGTCGAGCCGGAAGGGCTCCGCGCCCTCAGCCACGCAGGAATCCGCGCAGCAGCGTGGCGAACGCCTGCTGGTGCGAGAGGAACGGCACGTGCCCGGCACCGGCGAGCGAGTGGTAGCGGCCCTTCGGGAGCGCCGCGGCAAGGGCGCGCGAGGCCGCGGGCGGCGTGATCCGGTCGTCCCGGCCGGCGATCACCAGCGCCGGCTTCTTCACCTGCGCCAGCTGGCTGCGCAGGTCCCCGATGCGCAGCCGCTCGAGGCCCCAGGCGAGCGCCTCGGGCTGCGCCGCCCCGCCGTGCGCCAGCGCCGCCTCGAGCTCAGCGCGCACCCGCGCGGCGGTGCGCGGCGCGAGGCCGCGCACCTGCTGCCCGATGAAGCCGCTCACCGCCCGTGCCGGGTCGGCGCGCACGCCCGCGGCGAGCTTCTCGAGCGCGGCGGCTTTGAGTCCGAAGCGCCAGCCTGGGCCGGCGAGAAAACGCGGCGTGGTCGCGACCAGCACCAGCCGCTCGACGGCCGCCGGCAGTGCCGCGGCGAGATCGAGCGCGAATTGCCCGCCGAGCGACCAGCCGAGGAGGTGATAGCGTGTGGTGAGGGGCGCGAGCGTCTCGTGCACGCGGAACACCTGCGCGGCGGGGTGCGGCGCGCTCGAGTCCCATTCGCTCCCGCCGTGCCCCGGCAGATCGATGGCGATCACGCGAAAGCGCCGCCCGAGAGCCGCGGCGAGTCCGTCCCACACCTTGAGATTCATGCCCCAGCCGTGCAGCAGCACGAGATCGCGCCGGCCCTGCCCCGTCACTTCGGCGTTGAGCGCGCTCACGCGGCGCCCGGGCCGGCGAGCCCCGTGCAGGCCTCACCGAGCGCATCCGTGAGCCGGTCGACCTGCGCCTCGGTATGCGCCGCCGTGAGCGTCACGCGCAGCCGCGCGCTCCCCGGCGGTACCGTCGGCGGGCGGATCGCGACCACGCAGAACCCGGCCGCCTCGAGCGCGCGCTGCGCGGCGAGCACCGCCGCCTCGCTGCCGAGCATCACCGGCTGGATGGCGGTGCCCGAGGCGGCGAGCGGCACGCCGCAGCCGAGTGCGCGGCGGCGGAAGCGTCCGATGAGCGCGGTGAGATGGGTGCGGCGCCAGCCCTCGCTCTGCGCCACTTTGAGCGCGGCGCGGCTCGCCGCGGCGACCGGCTGCGGCAGCGCGGTCGTGTAGATATAGGAGCGCGCCTTCTGCGTCAGGTAGTCGATGAGCGCGGCCTCGCCCGCGACGAAGGCGCCGAAGGAGCCGAACGCCTTGCCGAGCGTGCCGATCAGCACCGGCACCTCGGAGCTCTCCACCCCCTGCTCCTCGAGCGTGCCGCCCCCGCCCGCGCCGACGACCCCGAGGCCGTGCGCATCGTCCACCACCAGCCAGGCGCCGGCGCGGCGCGCGAGCTGCGCGAGCTCGGCGACCGGCGCGAGATCGCCGTCCATGCTGAAGACGCCGTCGGTGCCGATGAGCGCGGTGTGCTCCGGGTCCTCGTCGACGAAATGCGCGGCGGCGCGCGCGTCGGCGTGTGCGTAGCGCCTGAGGTCGGCCCCGGAGAGACGCGCGCCGTCGATGAGCGAGGCGTGGCTCAGGCGATCGAGCACCACGCGCTCGCCGCGGCCGGCGAGCGCGCCGATGACCGCGAGGTTCGCCATGTAGCCGCTGGAGAAGAGCAGGGCGCGCGCGCGGCCCGTGAAGGCGGCGAGCTCCTCTTCGAGCTGCTGGTGCTCGGCGCCGTGCCCGGTCACCAGGTGCGAGGCGGCGCTGCCCGCGCCCGCGGCGTCGGCCGCGGCGCGCATGGCCCCGGCGAGCGCCGGATGGCGTGCGAGCCCTAAGTAATCGTTGCTGCTGAAGTCGACGAGCGTCCGTCCCCGCACGGTGAGCAGCGCCCGGCTGCCGGGCTCGGCGAAGCCCTCGGCGGTGATGCGACGGCGCCGAAGCTGCGCGGCCTCCAGCCGCGACAGCTCGGCCTCAAGCGCGTGCGCGGCTCGCTTCATGGCCGGCGTCCCCGGTTGCGCTCACGCCGGCGGCGCTCAGCGGGAGCCCGGCGGGCGCGGCGGCGGCGGGCGCGGCCTCGGCAGGCACGGCCTCGGCGCTCACCTTGAGGCGCGCGAGGAGGTGGCGGTCGCGCTCGACGTCCGGGTTGCCGGTGGTGAGGAGGCGCTCCCCGTAGAAGATCGAGTTGGCGCCCGCCATGAGGGCGAGCGCCTGCAGCTCATCCGACATCGCCTCGCGGCCCGCGGAGAGGCGCACGTGCGCGCGCGGCATCAGGATGCGCGCCACCGCGATGGCGCGTACGAAATCGAACGGATCGACGTCCGGGGCATCCGCGAGCGGCGTGCCGGGGACCTTGACCAGGCGGTTGATGGGCACGCTCTCGGGATGCTCGGGGAGGTTGGCGAGCGTGCGCAGCAGCGCCGCGCGGTCGGTGACCGACTCGCCCATGCCGAGGATGCCGCCGCAGCAGACGTGGATGCCGGCGGCGCGCACCGCGGTGAGCGTGTCGAGCCGCTCCTGGTAGCTGCGCGTGGTGATGATCTCGCCGTAGAACTCCTCGGAGGTGTCGAGATTGTGGTTGTAGTAGTCGAGGCCGGCTTCCTTGAGCTCCCGCGCCTGCGCCGGGCTCAGCATGCCGAGCGTGGCGCAGCTCTCGAGCCCGAGCGCGCGCACCTCGCGGATCATGGCGGCGACCGCCTCGAGGTCGCGCGCCCGCGGTTCCCGCCAAGCGGCGCCCATGCAAAAGCGCGTCGCCCCGGCCGCACGCGCCCGCACGGCGGCCGCGCGCACCGCCGCCACCTCGAGCAGCGTCTCGCGCGTGAGACCGGTGTCGTAGTGGACGCTCTGCGGGCAGTAGGCGCAGTCCTCGGGACAGGCGCCGGTCTTGATGGACAGGAGCGTCGAGAGCTGCACCGTGTTCGGCGGGTGATTGGCGCGGTGCACGCCCTGGGCGCGGAACATCAGGTCCATGAAGGGCAGCGCGAACAGCGCCTCCACCTCATCGAGCGTCCAGTCGTGGCGGACCGGCCCGGGCATTGGGTGCGTCATCGTCCGACCATGCCCGAGCGCGTCGGCCCATGTCAACGCAACGCGGGCCCGCAGGTCGACAATTAAGCCTAGCGGTGCTGGCGCAGGATCTCGAGCGCGAGCGCCCCGGCTACCCCGAGCGCCCCCAGCACCGCGATCAGCACCGCGGCGGCGGCGCAGTCCTTCACCCGGCGGATGCTCGGGTGCAGCTGCGGGTGCAGGTGGTCGGCGAGCGTCTCGATGGCGGTGTTGAGCAGCTCGGCGGCGATCACCCCGGCGCTCGCGAGGCCGGCGAGCGCCCACCAGCCCCACGAGGGCCGCAGCTTCAGGAGCGCGGCGAGCACCACTGCGGCGGCCAGGGCCTGCAGCTGCACGCTGCGCTCGGTGCGCAGCGCGAAGGCGAGACCCCGGAGCGCGAAGCCGAGGCGCACGGGAAACGGCTGGTTCTTGAGTGGCATGGAGTGGTTCTCAGCTCTTGTACACGTATTGCAGCAGGATGCCGGCGAAGATCGCGAGCCCCACGTACTGGTTGTTGAGGAAGGCGCGCAGGCACCCCGCCGCGTCGCGGCGCCGGATCAGCCACTGCTGCCACAGGAACAGCACGGCGGCGGCGACGACGCCGGCGCGGTACCAGCGGCCGAAATGCATGTCGTGCTCCACGAGGTAGAGCGCGTACAGCATCATGGCCTGCATCACGCCGATGAGGAGCCGGTCCATGTCGGCGAACAGGATGGCGCTCGACTTGATGCCGATCTTCAGGTCGTCCTCGCGGTCGATCATGGCGTAGATGGTGTCGTACATGGACGCCCAGATGACCGCGGCGAAGTACAGCACCCAGGCGACCCGCGGCAGCGCGCCGCTCTCGGCGGCGAACGCCATCAGCACGCTCCAGCCGCCGAAGCAGATGCCGAGCCACAGCTGCGGGATGGGGAAGAAGCGCTTCACGAACGGGTAGGAGACGGTGAGCACGCCGCCGATGACGGCGAGCTTCACCGTGAACTCATCGAGCCGCGTGACGAGTGCGAGCGCGAGTGCGATCAGCAACACGAAGAGCGCGAGCGCCTCGGCCGGCGAGACCAGCCGGGCGGCGAGCGGCCGGTCGCGCGTGCGGCGCACGTACGGGTCGAGGTTGCGGTCGGCGAAATCGTTGATGACGCAGCCCGCGGCGCGCATCACCACGACGCCGAGCACGAACACCACCAGCACCTTAGGTCTGGGGTGCCCGGCGCCCGCGATCCACAGCGCCCAGAGCGCCGGCCACAGGAGCAGCCACGTCCCCACGGGGCGGTCGAGCCGCATGAGGCGGCCGTACTGGGTGAGGCGGCGCCCGAGGCGCCAGGAGAAGGGCGCCTCGGGGAAGCGCGGCGGCGCCGGCGGTGCGGGCGGCGTGGCGGGCAGCTCGGGTGCGGCGGCGGACATGGCGGCGGCTATGTTAGCCGACGCGCCCGTAGCGCTCGTCGCTGCCGATCCAGCGCGAGGTCAGCGCGGCACTGCGCACCGCGTCGGCCTCGAGCCGCTCGGCCGCCGCCTGCACGCGCGGCAGGAGGTCCGCATCGCGCATCAGGTCCGCGACCCGCAGCTGCGCGAGGCCGGTCTGGCGCGTGCCGAGGAGCTCCCCGGGCCCGCGCAGCTCCAGATCGCGGCGCGCGATCTCGAAGCCATCCGCGGTGGCGCGGATTGCTTTGAGGCGTGCGCGCGCCGTCTCCGACAGCGGTGAGCGGTAGAGCAGCACGCAGCTGCTCGCTTCGAGGCCGCGGCCGACGCGGCCGCGCAGCTGGTGCAGCTGCGCCAGGCCCATGCGCTCGGCGTTCTCGATCACCATGAGCGTCGCGTTCGGCACGTCGACGCCGACCTCGATGACCGTGGTCGCCACCAGCAGCTGGATCTTCCCCGCCTTGAAGGCGAGCATCGCCTGGTCCTTCGCCTTGGGCGGCATGCGTCCGTGCACGAGCCCGACGCGCACGCCCGGCAGCGCCGCCGCCAGCGCCGCGGCGGTTTCCTCCGCGGCCTGGGCGCGCAGCTCGTCCGACTCATCGATCAGCGGGCACACCCAGTACACCTGCCGGCCGGCACGGCAGGCGGCGACGATGCGCTGGACCACCTGCGCGCGGCGCTCCTCGGGCAGCACCACGGTCTGCACCGGCGTGCGGCCCGGGGGCAGCTCGTCGATGACGGAAATGTCGAGGTCGGCGTAGGCGGTCATGGCGAGCGTGCGCGGGATGGGGGTGGCCGTCATGATGAGCTGGTGCGGCAGGAGCCGCGCGCCGTGCGCCTTCTCCGCGAGCTTGAGGCGCTGCTGCACCCCGAAGCGATGCTGCTCGTCGACGATGACGAGCGCGAGATCGGCGAACTCGATGCCTTCCTGGAAGAGCGCGTGCGTGCCCACCACGATGCGGATCTCGCCCGAGGCGAGTCCCTCGAGGGCGCTGCGGCGGGTGCGCGCCGGCTGCCCGCCGCAGAGCAGCGCCACCGGCAGCCCGAGGGGGCGGAACCATTCGGTGAAGTTGCGCCCGTGCTGCTCGGCGAGAAGCTCGGTCGGCGCCATGAGCGCCGCCTGCTTGCCCGCCCCCGCGGCGCGCGCCGCGGCGGCCGCGGCCACCACGGTCTTGCCGCAGCCCACGTCGCCCTGCAGCAGCCGCACCATCGGCACGCCCGTGGCGAGATCCGCCTCGACCTCGGCCAGCGCGCGCGCCTGGGCGCGCGTCAGCGAGAAGGGCAGCGAGCCGATGAGGCGGCGGGCGAGCGCGGCATCGTCGAGCCGCGCGGCCGGGTCGCTCTTGAGTGCGCGCTTGCGCACGCGCAGCGCGAGGGTGTGCGCCAGCAGCTCCTCGAAGGCGAGACGGCGCTGCGCCGGGTGACGTCCGGCGGCGAGCTCGGCGAGCTCGGCGCCGCGCGGCGGGCGGTGCAGGTACACGAGCGCCTCATGCAGCGCCGGCAGCCCCGCGGGGAGGCCGGCGTGCGGCGGGATGAGATCGACGAGGCCGCCGCGGGCCACTTCATCGAGCGCCTGGGCGATGAGAGCGCGCAGCCGGCCCTGCGGCACGCCCTCGGTGAGCGGGTAGATCGGCGTCAGCGTCTCCTCGAGCGGCGCGGCCGCCTCGCCCAGGCGGCGGTACTCGGGGTGGACGATCTCGAGCCCGAGCGGTCCGCGGCGCACCTCGCCGAAGGCGCGCAGCCGCGTGCCGCGCGCGAGGTTCTGCTGCTGGCTCCCCGAGAAATAGAAGAAGCGCAGCGTGAGGAACCCCGAGCCGTCGGCAAGACGCGTCAGCAGCTGCCGCCGCCGGCGGTAAGTCACTTCGGTGAGCTGCACCTCGCCCTCGACCGCGGCGCGCGTGCCGGGGGTGAGCGCGCCGATCGGGGTGACGCGGGTGCGGTCCTCGTAGCGCAGCGGCAGGAGGAACAGCAGGTCGGCGACGCTCGTCACGCCGAGGCGCTCGAGGCGCTGGGCGAGCGCCGCGCCGACCCCGCGCAGCGCCGTGACCGGGCGGCTGCCGGCATCGGCGCGCGCGGCCGCCGGATCCGGACGCTCGCTCGCGGCGCTCAGCCGAGGTGCAGCACGCACTCGATCTCGATCTGCGCGCCGCGCGGCAGCTGGGCGACGCCGACGGTGGAACGCGCCGGGTAGGGCTTGGCGAAGTAGGTCGCCATGACCTCGTTGACCTTGGCGAAGTTGGCGAGATCCGTGAGGAAGATGGTGAGCTTGACCGCCTGCCCGAGCGAGCCGCCGGCGGCCTCGGCTACCGCCTTCAAGTTGTCGAACACGCGGCGGGTCTGCGTCTCCATGTCGCCCGCGACGAGCTGCATGGTGGCGGGGTCGAAGGGCACCTGCCCGGAGAGATAGACGGTGTCGCCGGCGCGTACGGCCTGCGAGTAGGTGCCGATCGCCTGCGGGGCGCGGTCGGTGTGGATGCTCTGGCGGCTCATCGGCGCAACTCCTGCGAAGAATTGAAGAGGTGGCGGTGCGGGCGGTTCGCGAGCGGATTGTCGCACGCGGCCTTCAGCCGCTGGCATCGCTCTCGCCCTCGTGCTCGCCGGGGTGGCCGTCGCGGGCGCGCGCCGCGATGGTGCGCGTGAGGCGGGTGACGTCCGGCATGCGGCGGATCACCCGCACCAGCCGGGCGAGCTGGCGGCGGTCGCGCACCCGCAGCTCGAAGGTCAGCACGGCGGCATCGGCGTCCTGCTCGTCGATCGAGACGTGATCGATGTTGGTCTCGGTGCTGGCGATGGCGGCGGCGACGGCGGCGAGCACGCCGGTGCGGTTGACCACGTGCACACGGATCTCGGAGGAAAAGAGCCGGTCGGGCGCGCTCTGCCAGCTCACCGGCAGCCAGTTCTCCGGGTGCTTCCTGTAATCCTCGACGTTGACGCAGTTCTCGCGGTGGATCACGACGCCGCGCCCGGTCGAGAGGAAGGCGAAGATCGGGTCATAGGGAATCGGGAAGCAGCAGCGCGCGTAGTTGACCAGCAGGCCTTCCGTGCCGGCGATCGCGAGCGGCGCCGGGGCCGCCTTGCCGTCGGCGGTGGGCGCGCCGGGCAGGAGGCGCCGCGCCACCAGCGGCGCGAGCCGTTCGCCGAGCCCGACCTTCTCGTAGAGCTCATCGAGGTCCTTCAGGCCGAGCTCCCCGAGCGCCGCCCGCTGCACCTCGGGCTTGACGTCATCGAGCGTCAGACCGAACTCGCGCAGCGCCTGGGAGAGGAGCCGCGAGCCGAGCGCGATCGCCTCCGTGCGGCGCAGGCCCTTCAGGTAATGGCGGATGGCGGTGCGCGCCTTGGCGGTGACCACGAAGTTCACCCAGGAGGGATTCGGGGTCGCGCCCTTGGCGGTGATGATCTCGACCGTCTGGCCGTTGCGCAGCACGGTGCGCAGCGGCGTCAATCTGCGGTCGACCTTGGCGGCGACGCAGCGGTTGCCGATGTCGGTGTGCACCGTGTAGGCGAAGTCGACCACGGTGGCCCCGGAGGGCAGGCGCAGGATCTGGCCCTTGGGGGTGAACACGTAGACCTTGTCGGGAAAGAGATCGACCTTGACGCTCTCGAGGAACTCTTCCGACGACCCGGCTTCCTGCAGCGACACGAGGCTCGAGAGCCATTCGCGCGTGCGGTCCTGCTGCGCGGATTCGGAGGGATCGCCGGCCTTGTACTTCCAGTGGGCCGCGATGCCGGACTCGGCCACGCGGTGCATGTCGGCGGTGCGCAGCTGCACCTCGATCGGCACGCCGTTGGGACCGAAGAGCGTCGTGTGCAGCGACTGGTAGCCGTTGACGCGCGGGATGGCGATGTAGTCCTTGAAGCGCCCGGGCATGGGCTTGAAGACCGCGTGCACCACGCCGAGTGCGCGGTAGCAGGTGTCGGGCCGGTCGACGATGATGCGGATGCCGTAGACGTCGACGATCTCGTTGAGCAGCGAGCGCTTGCGGTGCATCTTCTTGTAGATGCTGTAGAGGTGCTTCTCGCGCGTCTCGACCTCGCCCTGGATGTCGTTCTTGAGCAGCGCCGCCTTCAGCTGCTGCTCGATCTTCTTCAGGAACTCCTTCTGGTTGCCGCGCGCGCGCTTGAGCGTGCGCTCGAGCACCGCGTAGCGGCGCGGGTAGAGGGCCTTGAACCCTAAGTCCTCGAGCTCGAGCTTCATGCTGTAGAGGCCGAGGCGCTCGGCGATGGGCGCGTAGATCTCGAGCGTCTCGCGGGCGATCGCGCGGCGGCGCGCCGGCGCCATCGCCTCGATGGTGCGCATGTTGTGGGTGCGGTCGGCGAGCTTCACCAGGATGACGCGCAGGTCGCGCACCATGGCGAGCAGCATCTTGCGGAAGGACTCCGCCTGCGCCTCCTCGCGGCTCTTGAACTTGATCTGGTCGAGCTTGGTGACGCCGTCGACGAGCTCGGCCACGTCGGCGCCGAAGCGCGCCGCCAGCTGGTCCTTCGGCGTCGGCGTGTCCTCGATGACGTCGTGCAGGATAGCCGCGACGATGGTGTCGGTGTCGAGGCGCAGGTCCGCGAGGATCGAGGCGGCCGCCACCGGATGGGCGATGTAGGGTTCCCCGGAGAGGCGTTTCTGTCCCTGGTGGGCCGAGGCGCCGAACTCGGCGGCCTCGCGTATGCGTCCGACCTGGTCGGCGGGCAGATATTCCCCGGCGCTGGCCAGCAGCTCCTTCAGTCCCGGGGTGCGTCTTCCGCCGGGCAGCAGTCCGCGGAGCGAAGACGCATAGTCCATAGGTCCCGCGTGTCGTCAGTCTCCGAGACCGAACTGCGGTGCGCGGAAGGTGGACTGGTTATCCGCGTCCGGCACGACGGGCTCGGGGGCCGGCTCGGGCTCACGCAGCATCTCGGCCGTGACGTTGCCGGCGGCGATCTCGCGCAGCGCGAGCACGGTCGGCTTGTCGTTCTCGAGGGGAATGGTGGCTTCCGCCCCGTTGGCGAGGCGGCGGGCGCGTTGCGCCGCCAGCAGCACCAGCTGGAACAGGTTGTCGACGTTGTGCAGACAGTCTTCTACGGTGATTCGGGCCATGGGACGCTTGCGGTGAGTACACCCGGCGCGGGATGCGCGGGGTCTGTAACTATAAGCGAAAAGGGCCCTGCTCGGCCACTGTGCTGCGGCGCGGCACCTCTCAACCCTCCGCCAGCAGCTCCGCGAGCAGGGGCTTCAACTCCGGCCGGTCGCTTTTGAGGTCGGCGCCCCGGCCCTCGATGATGCGTTTCAGGTCCGCGACCGCGTGCTCGAAGTCGTCGTTGACCACGACGTAGTCGAACTCGCCGTAGTGGGACATGTCGGCGGCGGCGTCCTTCAGGCGCCGGCGGATCACCTCGGCGGTGTCGGTTGCGCGCCGCGCGAGCCGCTCGGCGAGCGCCGCCCGCGCCGGCGGCAGCACGAAGATGCTGACGCAGTCGGGCATGGCGCGGCGCACCTGTTGCGCGCCCTGCCAGTCGATCTCGAGCAGCACGTCGTGGCCGGCGGTGAGCTGCCCGGCGACGAAGGCGCGCGAGGTGCCGTAGTGGTTATCGAACACCTGCGCGTGCTCGAGGAACTCGTTCTGGTGCACCAGCTCGGTGAACTGCGGCTTGGAGACGAAGTGGTATTCGCGCCCCTCCGCCTCGGTGGGGCGGCGGGTTCGCGTGGTGTGCGAGATCGAGAGGCGCAGCCGCGGCTCGGCGGCGAGCAGCGCCTTGACGAGGGAAGTCTTGCCGGCCCCCGAGGGCGCCGAGATGACGAACAGCCGGCCGCGCTTCATGGGCGCGAATATACGCCGTGGGCGTCGAGCGCCGCGACGAGTGCACGCAGTGCCTTTGCGCGGTGACTCACGAGATTCTTCTCCTGCGCCGGGAGCTCGGCGGCGGTACGCGTGTCGCCGGCGGGGATGAACGCCGGGTCGTAGCCGAAGCCCCCGCTGCCACGCGGCGTCGGTGCGATGCGCCCCTCCCAGGTGCCCTCGCCGATGAGCGGCGCCGGGTCGTCGGCGAACGCCACCCAGGCCACCACGCAGCGGTAGCGCGCCGTGCGCCGCGCGGCGGGAACCGCGGCGAGCTCCCTGAGGAGGAGCGCCAGGTTCGCCGCATCGCTCGCGCCGTCCCCGGCATAGCGGGCCGAGCGCACGCCCGGGCCCCCGCCGAGCGCATCCACCTCGATGCCGGAGTCGTCGGAGAGGGCCGGCAGCTGCGCGGCGCGGGCGGCGTGCCGCGCCTTGAGGAGCGCGTTCTCGAGGAAGGTGTTGCCGGTCTCCTCGGCCGGCTCGATGCCGAGGGCGCTCTGCGGGACGAGCTCGACGCCTGCGGGTGCGAGGAGCGAGCCGAGCTCGCGCAGTTTCCCCGGGTTGGCGCTCGCGAGGACGACGCGCTTCACGGCGCGGCGAGTGCCTGCGCCTGCGCGGAGAACAGCGTGCCGATGCCCTGCGCGGCGAGATTCAGCAGTGCATCGAGCTCGTGGCGGCGGAATGCATGGCCCTCGGCGGTGCCCTGGATCTCGATGAAGGCGCCGCCGTTGTTCATGACCACGTTCATGTCGGTCTCGGCCTGCGAGTCCTCGGCGTAGTCGAGGTCGAGCACCGGCACGCCGCCGACGATGCCGACGGACACCGCCGCCACCTGGCCGTGCAGCGGGCTCGCGGCGATCGCGCGCCGCTTCACCAGGTGCTCGCACGCCTCGGCGAGCGCGACGTAGGCGCCGGTGATCGCCGCCGTGCGCGTGCCGCCATCCGCCTGCAGCACGTCGCAATCGAGCGTGATGGTGCGCTCGCCCAGCGCGCGCAGGTCCGTGACTGCGCGCAGCGAGCGGCCGATGAGACGCTGGATCTCCTGGGTGCGCCCGGTCTGCTTGCCGCGCGCGGCCTCGCGCGCGCTGCGGGTGTGGGTGGCGCGCGGCAGCATGCCGTACTCGGCGGTGACCCAGCCCTGCGCCTTGCCGCGCAGGAACTGCGGCACGGTCTCTTCCACGCTCGCCGTGCACAGCACCTGGGTGTCGCCGCACTCGATCAGCACCGCGCCTTCGGCGTGCTTGCCGTGGACCCGGCTGAAGCGCACCGGCCGCAGCTCATCGCTCGCGCGTCCCGAGGGTCTTGCCATGGGCTACTCCCCGAGCCACCGCAGCGCGGCCGCCGAGGTGTTGTCGCTCCCCGGGCCCGCGCGCTTCACCGCGCGCGAGCCGAGGTCGAGCAGCTGCGCGCGCAGCTCTCCGCCCGCGCCGTTCATGCTTTGCGCCACCTCCGGGTCCTTGAGCGGCCCCCAGAAGCCGTCGGTGCACACGAGCAGCAGATCGCCCGGCTCGATCGGGCGGCGGCGCGAGAGCGTCATGTCCGGCAGGATCGGATCGCCGCCGAGGCAGCATTCGACGAAGTTGCGCATCGGGTGGGTCTGGGCCTGTTCGGGGCTGATGAGGCCTTCGCGCAGCAGCAGCTCCACGTGGCTGTGGTCGCGGCTGCGCGCGACGAGCTCGCCGCGGCGCACGTGGTACACGCGGCTGTCGCCGACGTGCGCCCACCAGCTGGCGTTCTGCTGCACGAGACACACCGCGCAGGTCGCGCGCGGCCGCTGCTCGAGCGGCAGCTGCGTGCCGAGCTTCACGACCTCCTCGTGGGCGCGCCCGAGCGTCAGGTGCAGGAAGCCGAGGGGATCGAAGAGCGGCTGCGGGGAGTGCCAGAAGGCCTCGGTGATGACCTGCTGCGTCACCTGCGCGGCGCGCGCGCCGTGCGCGTGGCCGCCCATGCCGTCGACCGCGACCAGCAGCGCTGCGTGCTCGGCGACCGCCGCGCTCACCCGATCCTGGTTCTCCTCGCGCCCGCCTACGAGGCTGATGTCGGCGTATTCGACCCGCAATGAGGCATCCACTGCATCTGTTAGACTTGCCGGGACTTTATATCACCTGTGCGGCGCCTGAGCGTAGCTATGATCGCGAGCATGACGGGCTTCGCGCGCCGTGAAGCCAGCGGAGATTGGGGCTCCCTGGTGTGCGAGCTGCGCAGCGTCAATCACCGTTTCCTCGAGGCGGGCTTTCGCCTGCCGGACGAGCTGCGCTCGGCCGAGGGCGAGCTGCGCACGCGCCTCGCGCTCAAAGTCCGCCGCGGCAAGGTCGATTGCACCATGAGCTACCGCCGGCCCGCGGGCGCGGGCGGCACGCTCGAGGTCGACACGCTCGCGCTCGAGCGGCTGCTCGCCGCGGCGCAGACCATCGCGCGTGCCGCGCACGGCCCGGCGACCGTCAACGTGCTCGACGTGCTGCGCTGGCCGGGCGTGCTGCGCGAGGAGTCGGCCGACGGCGAATCGCTGCTGGCGGCGGCCGGGGCGCTGTTCACCGCGACGCTGGCGGACCTGAGCGCGGCGCGGGCGCGCGAAGGCGAGCGGTTGCGGGAGCTGCTCGAGCAGCGCTGCACGGCGCTCGAGACGCTGGTGGCGGCGGTGCGCGCGCGCTTGCCGGAGGTGCAGGCGCGGGCCCGCGCCCGGCTCAATGAGCGCCTCGCCGAGCTCACCGCGGAGGTGAACCACGAGCGCCTCGAGCAGGAGCTGGCGCTGCTCCTGCAGCGGCTCGACGTCGACGAGGAGCTCGAGCGCCTGACCGGCCACATCGCCGAAGTGCGCCGCGTCATCGGCGGCAGCGAGCCGGCCGGGCGGCGCCTCGACTTCCTCATGCAGGAGCTCAACCGCGAAGCCAACACGCTGTCCTCCAAGTCGCAGGACCTCGAGTCGACGCGCTGCGCGGTCGACATGAAGGTCGTCATCGAGCAGATGCGCGAGCAGGTGCAGAACGCGGAGTGACCGCACGGCGCTCAGATGTCGATGGGAGCGAGGATCCAATGCGCCCCAACCCGGCGGTGTCCCAAGGGCATCCGTGCGGCCTAGGGAATGAGCTTGCGCAGCTCGCGCGTCGCCACCTCGTCGATGTGGCGGAAGGCCGGCGCGATCTTCTCGATCTGCTGGGGCTCGACGCCGTACTGCTCGAAGAACACGCGCCATTCGCGCACCACCTTCCAGACCTTCGCGATACTCTCGGCGGCGGCCTCCGCCGACAGGGTGAAGGTCTCGCGGCCGGCGAAGGCGTTATCGAGAGTTGCGGCGCGCCCCTGTGGCCCCACGCCGAGGTGCAGGCGCCGCTCGGGTGCGAGGCTCGCGCGCGGCATGACGTCGTAGAGGGGGCTGAGGCGCCAGCCGCCCAGGCGCGGGTCGAAGACGAAGCCGTGGTTGCGCAGGTGATCGTCGTCGTTGCTGACCAGGATGTTGAAGACGAGGCGCTCGAAGAGCTCGCGGTTGTTGCTGCGGATCACGCGCGGGTGGCAGTAGCGGCGCACGGCTTGTGCCAGGTCGCCGTAGGATTTGTCCGGTGACTCGAGCTCATCGCACGCGAGCAGGGTCAGCCCACTCACGAACCCCAGGCGCTTCTCCGCCAGGCCGTAGGCGGGTGCGGTGCTGAGCAGATCCTCCGGCAGCGGCACATCCGCCCCCGCCTTGGCCCAGTAGCGGTCGAAGCGGCGGATGAGCATCACGGTGCGCGAGCCGAGCTCGAGCAGCTTGAGCGGCGGCACGGTGAGTCCGGCGATCGCCGCCAGTCGCAGCGTCGCCGTCTCGACCTCGGGGACCGCGAGTGCGTCCCTGCGGCTCGGAAATTTCGCGAGCCATAGCACCCGTTCCTCGTCGCGCACGGTCGCCTTGGGGCGCGCGCCGCCGAGTGCGCTCCCCTCCGCGAAAATCTCCTCGAGCGCGGCCGGCACCGGCAGACCCTCATCGATCCGCTGCGCCGCCTCCATCAGGTATTCGAGATTGTTCCAGGTGCCGAAGCCCGGCGTGGCGGAGGACTCGCGCGAGGCGCGGATGTCGAGCGCCCCCACGCGCTGGCTGCCGGCGTGCAGCAGGTAAGCGGACTCGGGCAGGCTGTTGGCGGGGACCTTGAGGCGTGACTCGATCACGCGCCGGCCCCAGGCATCGGGCGCCGCATCGCGGATGCCGCCAAAGGCCGGCAGGTCGTTGGGCGGGAACAGCGCCTTGCCGCGCACGCTGAGCTTGTCGCGCAGGCTCAAGGCGACGGGGTCCACCTCGAGCGCGCCGGGTCGCTGCAGATAGCGCAGCCCGTAGGCGAACGTCGAGGAGATCAGCTGCGTGCCGTCCTCGCTCAGCGTGAGCTGGCCTGCCGGCAGCCATTCGGTGTCGATGTGGGCGAAGACGAACAGCTTGTGCTCGGTCGCGCTCATGGCGGCTGGCTTCTAGAAGTCGATCTCGTCGAGCTCGCGCTTCGAGAGCGCGCTCGCCCGCCGTCGCTGCTCCTTCGCGCTGAGGGCGGCCAGTGCCGGATCGGTCCCGGACAGCAGCTCGAGCAGTGTCTTGCCGGGGACGATGGCATCGAGGTAGCGCAGCACCTGGCCGATGGCCACCCCGGCATCGCCTCTCTCCAGGCGGTAGGCGGTGTTTCGGGAAAGGCCCGCGCGCAGCGCCGTCTGCTCCTGTTTCATGCCACGCGCGATGCGCAGGCGCGCGAGGGCTGCGCCGAGCTTCCTGGCCTCGGCCTCCCGGGCATCATCCAGAACGGCAGATTGGGTGACTTTCATGCTCGTTAAATCATTCTTTAAAGCCATAAAGATCGACTAATCAATCAAATGATGCGGGAAATGCCAACCGAGAGCAAGCGATATGCACCTTAAATCGCTCTCTAAGCTCTTATCGCTCGATTAATCGATCAAATCATGGTCGAATCCTATAGGTCTGAGCCGGGTTAGCATGGGTGCGAGTCCATGGCCACCTTACTCGCCCCGCCGCTGTCGCTCTACGTGCACTTCCCCTGGTGCGTGGCCAAGTGCCCGTACTGCGATTTCAACTCCTAC
>JAGWMP010000029.1 GCA_028871705.1 Gammaproteobacteria bacterium | reverse complement strand
GGCGAGGCCGGCGCGCACGCAGCACTCGATGCGGTGCGCCTGATCGTGCGCGATCGGCACCGCCACGCACGGCAGCGCGCAGGCGAGCGCCTGCAGCAGCGTATCGCCGCCGTTGCACACCACGAGGCGGGCGCCGCGGATGAGCTCGGCGAGCTCCTCCGGCGGCAGCCGCGGCGCGCTCCTGAGGAGCGGGGCCCGCTCGAGGCCGGCGCCATCCGCGTCCGGTCCGACGAGCAGCGTGGGCGTGCCGTGGCGCGCGATGCGTGCGGCCGCCGCGGCGACGATCTCGGGGGCGCGCTCGGCGCCGGGATGAGCGCTGCCGCCGCCCGGCACGATCAGCACGTAGTTGCCGGCCTCGAGATCGAAGCGCGCGCGGCATGCGGCGGCGCGCTGCGGCTGCGCCGCCGGCAGCAGCGTGTCGATGAAACGCACGGCGGGGCGCGCGAGGGCGCGCAGCTTCAGCCGCTCGAGCCGCGTCGGCGCGCCGGCGATGAAGCTCGGATAGGCGATCCAGTGCTCGTCGATGAGCCGCATCCAGCCGAGGCGGAACGCCTTGCGGCGCTGCCGGCGCCGCGAGCTGACGTAGACGATGCGCGCACCCGCATCCCGCGCGGCACGCAGCTGCGCGGTGCGCCCGGCGTTGTCGAACAACACCACCTGCGGGGCGAACTCGCGGATGAGCGCGCTCACCTCGCGCGTGTGGAAGGTCGCGGAAGAGGGCAGGAGCGTCGTGGGGAACGGCGTGCCGGCGGCATAGGGCGCCTCGCGGCTCAGGGCGAAGTGCAGCGCGACACCCGGCAGCCGTTCGGCCAGCGCCGTGGCGATGGCGAGGCAGCGCGCGTACTCTCCCATGCCCCGGGGACCGGAGACTGGAATGAACAACAGGCGCTGGCCCGGGGTCGGCACGGCTACGGATGTTAGAGTACCGGCAACGGCCAAGTCTCCCGTCGTACGATGACGCCGCTGCTGTTCTTCGATCCGCTCTGCCCGCGCCCCTACGGCGAGGCCAGCTTGCGCGCCGGGGGGCTCGCGGGGACCGAGGCGAGTACCGTGCGCATCGCCGAGGCGCTCGATGCCTGGGTGGCGCAACATAACCGCACCACGGCCGAGGGCCGCTACCGGCCGCCGGGGGCGGTCGCGCACGTGCGCCACGTGGTGGTACTGCGCGACCCACGCGCGCTGCGCGATGCGGCGCGCCTCTTCCCGGGGGCGCGCCTGACGCTCTGGGTGCACGACCGCATCGAGCCGGGCTCCTCGCGCGCGCGCTGGTTCAGCGCGGCCGCCGCCGAGCTGCGGCGGCTCGGACCCGACATCGTGTGCGTGTCCGACTATCAGCGCGAGCGGGTCGCCGCCACCCTCGCACGGCTCCCGGGGTGCGGGCGGCTCGCGGTGCGGCGCATCTATAACCCGGTGGATGACGCCATTTTGCCCGATGGCACGCCCGTCGATCCCGCCAAGCTCGTGTTCTTCTCCTCGCCCAACAAGGGCCTCGGCTACGCGCTCGATGCGTTCCGGGCGCTGCGCCGGCGCATGCCGGACCTGCACCTGAGCGTCGGCAATCCGGGCTACAAGAGTTTCGCCGCCGCGGATCTCGCCGGTGTCGAGTGGCTCGGATCGCTGCCGCATGCGCGCGTGCTCGAGGAATCGCGCGCGGCGCTGTGCGCCTTCAACCCGAACTTCGTCATCCCCGAGACCTTTGGACTGGTGTTCGCCGAGGCGCACGCCGTCGGCACGCCGGTGCTGACGCACGATTGCGGCGCCGCGCGCGAGGTGCTGGGCGATGAGGAGCAGCTGCTGCCCGTGCGCCTGGCGCAGCGCGCCTACGAGGCGCCGCTGCACCGCCTCGCGCCGCCCTGGCGCGCGCTGCCCGCGCGGCTCGCCGATCGCTGCGGACTCTTCGATCCCTACATCGAGCGCATCGAACGCTGGCGCGCGGGCGGGCGGCCGCGGGCCCGACCCGACGCGCGCTTCCGCCTGTCGGTGGTCGCCGCCGAATGGCGCAACCACCTCGGCATCTGAAGGAAGCCCGAGTCGTGCGCGCCTTCGCCATCTTCCTGGCTCTGCTCGCCGCCGCGCTCGCGGTGGTCGCGCTCGGCACGTACCCGGCGTGGCTGCTGCTGCATCCCTACTTCGATTTCCCGTTCCATCGCATCGGCGAGCGGCTCGGAATGCTCGCGCTCGCCGCCGGCTTCATCCTCGTCGCGCGGCGCCTCGGGCTCGCCGACCGCGCGAGCCTCGGGTTCGGCCTGCCGCGGCCGCTGTTCGTGCGCGAGCTGCTCGTCGGACTCGCGCTCGGCGTCGCCACCATGCTCGTGATCGTCGCGGCGATGGGCGCACTCGGCCTGCTCGACTGGTCGCAGGCGCGCTTCGGCGCGGGCGGGCTCGCCGCGCTCCTGCTCGCGCGCCTGGCGAGCGCTCTGGCGGTAGCCTTCATCGAGGAGACCTTCCTGCGCGGGGCGATGTACAGCGCCATCGAGCGCGAGTCGGGCGCACGCCTCGCGGTGCTGCTCACGGCACTGCTCTATGCGGCGACGCATTTCTTCGGCAAGGTGCGCATTGCCCCGGAGGATGTCAGCGCGTGGAGCGGCGTCGCGCTGCTCGCGCAGTCGCTCGACGCCTTCGCGCACTTCGGCGGTATCGTGGATGCATTTCTCGCGCTGTTCGGCGTCGGCGTGGTGCTGGCGCTCGTCCGCCGGGCGAGCGGCAACATCGCCGGCTGCCTCGGGCTGCATGCCGGCTGGGTGTGGGTGATGCTGGTGGCGCACGAGCTCTCGACGCCGCGGCGCGCGGCGCCGCTCGGCTTCCTGCTCAGCCGCTTCGATGGCTTCGTCGGCTGGCTGGTGCTCGCCGGCACGGCGCTGTTCGCGGTGCCGTTGTGGCGTTTCTACGTCGCGCGCAGGCGGGCGATGTCCAGACCGGCCTAGCCTGGCCGGCAAAGGCCGCGGCCTTTTCCCAATGAGCTAATCCAGCTGCCGCGCCGGGTGGCCGTCCTTGCGTAATAGCTCGAGCAGGCCGCCGCCGCCGACGAGATGCAGTGCGCCGACCACCACCAGGCAGTTCGCATCGCCCTCGAGCAGCCGCTCGATAGCGGGCAGCCAGGCGCGGTTGCGCTCGCTCACCAGCGCGCGATAGAGCGCCGGGTCCTCGCGGTACTCGCGCGCCAGGAGCGCCGCCAGCCGCCGCACGTCCCCACGCTGCCAGGCTTCGAGCACCGCGTGCGTGTCCTCGGCGGTATCGGCGAGATCATCCACCACCATGTCGAGAAAGCGCAGCTGGGCGCGTGGCGCGAGCGCCTCGAACACCGCGAGCTCGTCGCTCAGCTGCTCGAGGCCCGCGGTGGGCCGGTGGTCGGCGTGCGCGCGCCGCACGAGCTGCTGCTCGACTCCCTGCTCGGGGTCGAAGCCGAGATGCGCGTACTGCAGCTCGGTGAGCTCGAGTCCGATCATCCACGGGCGCTGGCGGTCGAGCGCCGCGGCCGGCAACCCGAGTGCGGCGGCGGCTGCGCTCACGCGCTGGTAGCGCTCGGGTCCCAGCACGGCCGCGAGGCTCGTGTCCGCCGGCAGTGAGCCGTGCGCGAGCAGCGTACTCTCGAGCTCAGGCGGATCGAGCGCGCCGAGATCGATCTCCATGACGAGGCTCGACGAGTCGGCGTAGGCGCGCAGCAGCGCCGGCGGCAGCTCGGCGTCCGCGGCGGGCAACAGGTGAATGGAGCCGGCGAGGTAAACGGTGTCGTGAGCGCCGCGGATGGCCCACACGGGGCCGGCGGCGCGGGCGTTCAGGCAGCCGAGGAGGCCGAGCGCGAGGAACCACCACGATGCTGATCGAGCCACACGACCTCCGTGAGCAGCGAGCCGTCGGCGCGCAGCTCGAGCGTACGATACGCCGGCGGCCGGCGATCGAGCGCGAAGTCATCCGACCCCGGCAGGAACTGCGCGCAGGTCGAGGGGGTCGCGAGGAGGCGCACGCCCTTGCGCAATCCCTCGTACGCCTGGTGCACGTGGCCCCAGGCGATGGCGCGCACGCCGGCGTGCCGGTCGATGACCTCGAAGAACTCGGAGGCGTTGGTGAGGCCCACGCGGTCGAGCCAGCGGCTCGAGAGCGGCACGGGGTGATGATGCAGGCACACGAGGCAGTGGCGCTTGCCGGCGCCGGCGAGCGCGGCCTCGAGCGCGGCGAGGCTCGCGTCGCTCAGGCGGCCGCTGGCCGAACCGGGCAGGCAGCTGTCGAGCAGCACGATGCGCCAGCGTCCGAAGTCGACGTGCCCGCCGGTGACGAAGGGTTCCCCGGCGAGCTCGCGGCGCAGCGCTTCCGGCTCATCGTGGTTGCCGGGAATACACAGCACCGGCACCCCGAGCGTGCCGAAGAGGCGCCGGAAGTGCGGGTAACCGGCCGGATCGTCCTGCACGAGGTCGCCGGTCACGAGCAGCGCGTCCGGCGGCCAGTCGTGCGACTGCGCGCGCGCGAGCGCCGCGGTGAGCGCGGGCAGCGTCGCCACCCCGCGCAGCGACTCGGTCTCGCCGCCGTAGAGATGCGGATCGGTGAAGTGCGTGAGGCGAACGACGCTCATGATCATTTCAGCCTAGCAGAGCGAGCCTGAAGCGGCAGTGAACCAGGTCGCAGGCCGCGGGACGCGCGGCGCGTTCCGCGGCGCCCGGAATGTGAAACAGGCCCGCGGCGTGTGCGCATTTCCCGGACCTTAAGTCGCATCGCGGGGCCGGCGCGGGGGAGGACGCGGCCGGCGCGCGCCCGGGCGCGCGATTTGAGCATCGGGCGCGCGTTTGGGAGAATGCGCGCCCCTGCACGGCCGTCAGGCACCGCGGCCTCCTTAGCAGCCGCCCGAGGCACCCTATGAGCACTCGCCGCGAACTCGCCAATGCCATCCGCGCACTCTCGATGGACGCCGTGCAGCGCGCGAATTCGGGCCACCCGGGCATGCCGATGGGCATGGCCGACATCGCCCAGGCGCTGTGGTGCGATTTCCTCAGGTACAACCCCGGCAATCCCGCGTGGCCGAACCGCGACCGCTTCGTGCTCTCGAACGGTCACGGCTCGATGCTCCTCTATTCGGTCCTGTATCTGACCGGCTATCCACTGACCATCGCCGACATCGAGGCGTTCCGTCAGCTCGGCAGCAAGACCCCGGGGCACCCCGAGCACGACCTCCCCCTCGGGATCGAGACCACCACGGGACCGCTCGGCCAGGGACTCGCCAATGCGGTCGGCATGGCCTTCGCGGAGAAGGTGCTGGCGCTGAACTTCAACCGGCCGGGATTCCCGATCGTCGATCATCACACGTACGCGTTCTGCGGCGACGGCTGCCTGATGGAGGGCGTCTCCCACGAGGCCTGCTCGCTCGCCGGGACGCTCGGGTTGGGCAAGCTCATCGTCTTCTATGACGACAACGGCATTTCCATCGACGGCAAGGTCATCGGCTGGTTCACCGACGATACCCCGCAGCGCTTCGCCGCCTACGGCTGGCACGTGATTCCCGCCGTCGACGGGCTCGACGGCGAGGCGGTCGCGGCCGCGATCCGCGCCGCGCAGGCCGAAACGGAGCGTCCCTCGCTCATCTGCTGCAAGACGATCATCGGCTACGGCGCCCCGCACAAGCAGGGCACCAAGGAAGCGCACGGCGAGGCGCTCGGCCCCGAGGAAGTGGCGGCGGCGCGTGTCACGCTCGGCTGGCCGTACCCGCCGTTCGTCGTGCCGGAAGAGATCCGCGCCGGCTGGGACCATCGCCGGCAGGGTGCCGCGGCCGAGGGCGCCTGGCGCGAGCTCTTCGGCCGCTACGCGGCTGCCTTCCCCGCCGAGGCGCGCGAGCTCGAGCGGCGCATGCGCGGCACGCTGCCGGGCGGATGGCGGGCGGCGGCGGCGCAGGCGCTCGAGCCGCTCATGACGCAGACCGGCTCCCAGGCGACCCGCGCCTCCTCGCAGGCCGCGCTCAACGTGCTCGCCCCGCTCCTGCCCGAGCTCTTCGGCGGTTCGGCCGACCTCACCCAGTCGAACAGCACCTTCTTCAAGAACGCACGCACGGTGACGCCGCAGGACGAGGTGGGCGACTACGTGCACTACGGGGTGCGCGAGTTCGGGATGACCGCCATCATGAACGGCATCGCCCTGCACGGCGGACTGATCCCCTACGGCGGCACGTTCCTGGTGTTTTCCGACTACGCGCGCAACGCGGTGCGCCTCGCGTGCCTCATGCAGCAGCGCGTCATCCTCGTCTACTCGCACGACTCCATCGGCCTAGGCGAAGACGGCCCGACCCATCAGCCGATCGAGCAGCTCGCGACGCTGCGCGCCCTGCCGCACATGAGCCTGTGGCGCCCGTGCGATGCGGCCGAGACCGCGGTCGCCTGGACGCTGGCGCTCGAGCGCGCCGGCCCCACCTCGCTGGTGCTCAGCCGCCAGGGGCTGCCGGCGCAGACACGCACGCCCGCGCAGCGCGCGGCCATCGCCCGCGGCGGCTACGTGCTCATCGAGCCTTCCGGCACGCCGGAAGCGCTGGTCATCGCCACCGGCTCCGAGATCGGCATCGCCGCACAGGCGGTGAATGCCCTGAACGCCGCGGGCCGCCGCGTGCGCCTGGTCTCGATGCCCTCGACCGACACCTTCGACGCCCAGGACGCGGCCTACCGGGAAAGCGTGCTGCCGCGCGCCGTCACGCGGCGCCTGGCGGTGGAAGCGGGCGCGACCCAGAGCTGGTGGCACTATGTTGGTGCAGGCGGGGCGGTGCTCGGCATCGACCGCTTCGGCGCCTCGGGCAAGGCGGCCGATGTTTTCGCTCATTTCGGCTTCACCGCCGATAATATTGGACGACGGGTACGCGCACTGCTGGAGGATTGATGGCAATCAAGGTCGGGATCAACGGTTACGGCCGCATCGGGCGCAACGTCCTGCGGGCACTCTATGAGGGTAAGCGCACCGGCGAGCTCAAGATCGTGGCGCTCAACGATCTGGGCGATCCGAAGACCAACGCGCACCTGACGCGCTACGACACCGCGCACGGCAAGTTCCCGGGCGAGGTGAAGGTGGACGGCGATGCGATGGTGGTGAACGGCGACCGCGTGCGCGTGCTCGCCGAGCGCGACCCGGCGAAGCTTCCCTGGGGCGAGCTCGGCGTCGAAGTGGTACTCGAGTGCACCGGGCTCTTCACGGCTAAGGCCAAGGCGGGGGCGCACCTGAAGGGCGGCGCGAAGAAAGTGGTGATCTCGGCTCCGGGAGGCGAGGACGTCGATGCGACCATCGTCTACGGGGTCAACCACCAGATCCTCAAGAGCAGCTTCACCGTGATCTCGAACGCCTCCTGTACCACCAACTGCCTGGCGCCGGTTGCCCAGGTGCTCAACGGCAAGGTGGGCATCGCCGCCGGGATCATGACCACGATCCACGCCTATACCAACGACCAGGTGCTGACCGACGTCTATCACTCGGACCTGCGCCGGGCGCGCTCGGCCACCATGTCGCAGATCCCGACCAAGACCGGCGCGGCGGCCGCGGTCGGACTCGTGCTGCCGGAGCTCAAGGGCAAGCTCGACGGTTTCGCGGTGCGCATCCCGACCATCAACGTGTCGCTGGTCGATCTGACCTTCAGCGCCAAACGCGCCACCTCCGTCGAGGAGGTCAATCAGGCGCTGCGGGACGCGGCGGCGGGACCGCTCAAGGGGATCCTCGCCTACAACGAGGAGCCCCTGGTATCGGTCGACTTCAACCACGACCCGCACTCCTCGATCTTCGATGCGACGCTCACCAAGGTGATCGACGGCACGCTCGTCAAGGTATGCGCGTGGTACGACAACGAATGGGGCTTCTCCAACCGCATGCTCGACACCACGCTCGCGTGGTCTAAGGCCTCATGAAGTTGCTGCGCATGACGGACGCGGACCTGCGCAACAGGCGGGTCCTGATCCGCGAGGATCTCAACGTTCCGGTGCAGGACGGCGTGGTGACCAGCGATGCGCGCATCCGCGCCGCGCTCGCCACCATCCGCTATGCGCTCGACCAGCACGCGCGTGTCTTCGTCGTCTCGCATCTCGGCCGTCCGAAGGAGGGCGCCGAGGATGCGGCGCTGACGCTCGCGCCGGTGGCGGCGCGCCTCTCGGAGCTGCTCGGCAAGCCGGTGCCGCTGCGCAAGGGGTGGCTCGAGGGCATCGACTGCCCGCCCGGGAGCGCCGTGCTGTGCGAGAACGTGCGCTTCCTCAAGGGGGAGAAGAGCGACGACGAGCAACTCGCGCGGCGCATGGCGGCGCTGTGCGACGTATTCGTCATGGACGCCTTCGGCACCGCGCATCGCGCCGAGGCGAGCACCCACGGCGTGGCGCGCTACGCGCCGGTGGCGTGTGCCGGACCGCTGCTGGTCGGTGAGCTCGAGGCGCTCGAGCGCGCCTTGAAGCAGCCGGCACGGCCGCTGGTCGCGGTGGTCGGGGGCTCGAAGGTCTCCACCAAGCTCATGGTGCTCGAGGCGCTCCTCGAGAAGGTCGACCAGCTGATCGTCGGCGGTGGCATCGCCAACACCTTCCTCGCCGCCACCGGGATCGCGGTCGGCAAGTCGCTGCACGAAGCGGAGATGCTCGACGTGGCGCGCCGCCTCATGGACCGGGCACGCGAGCGCGGCGCGGCGATTCCGCTGCCGACCGATGTGGTCGTCGGCAGGGAGTTCGCCGCCACCGCGCACGCCGACGTGCGTGCGGTGAGCGAAGTGCGGCCCGAGGAGATGATCCTCGACATCGGTCCCGACAGCGCCGATCGCTTTACCGCGCTCATCCAGGCGGCGGGCACCGTCATCTGGAACGGCCCGGTCGGGGTGTTCGAGTTCGAGCAGTTCGGCGAGGGCACGCGCGCGATCGCGCTCGGCATCGCGCGCAGCAAGGCGTTCTCGCTCGCCGGCGGTGGCGACACGCTCGCCGCCATCGAGAAGTACGGGGTGGAGGACGGCATCTCCTACATCTCGACGGGCGGGGGGGCGTTCCTCGAGTTCGTGGAAGGCAAGACACTGCCGGCAGTCGCGGTCCTGGAACAACGGGCCGCGGCCTGAGGGCGCAGGGAGAGCCATGCTGAGACGCACCAAGATCGTCGCGACGCTCGGACCCGCCACCGACGACCTCGGGGTGCTGACCGACATGATTCGTGCCGGCGCCGACGTCGTGCGGCTCAATGCCTCGCACGGCACGGTCGAGGACCGCAGGCGGCGCCTGGCCGCGGCGCGCCAGGCCGCGCACCGCGCCGACCGCTGCGTCGGGGTGCTGCTCGACCTCGGGGGACCGAAGATCCGCATCGAGTGCTTCCGCGAGGGGCGCGTGCAGCTCACCGAGGGCAGCCCCTTCACGCTCGACACCGCGCTCGATGCGGCGGCGGGCAGCGTCGAGCGGGTCGGAGTCGCCTACAAGGAGCTGCCGCGCGACGTCGCCGCCGGGGATACGCTGCTGCTCGCCGACGGGCAGATCGTGCTCGACGTCGAGCGCGTCGGCACCACCACCGTCGACACGAAAGTGCGCGTCGGCGGCGTGCTCTCCGACCGCAAGGGGCTCAACCGCCAGGGCGGCGGCATCTCGGCGCCGGCGATCTCCGAGCGCGACCGCGAGGACATCCGCTTCGCGGCCGAGGAGGGCGTCGATTACATGGCGGTGTCCTTTGCCCGCGATGCCGCCGACATCGAGCAGGCGCGCTCGCTGATGCGCGCCGCGGGCGGCGAGGCGCGCATCGTCGCCAAGGTCGAGCGTCACGAGGCGATCACCAATCTCACCGGCATCATCGACGCCTCCGACGTCGTCATGGTGGCGCGCGGCGATCTCGGGGTCGAGATGGGCTACGCCGAGCTCACGGGCCTGCAGAAGACCATCATCCACGAGACGCGTACCCGCAACCGCGTGGTGATCACCGCCACGCAGATGATGGAATCGATGATCCAGAACCCGGTGCCGACGCGCGCCGAGGTGAGCGACGTCGCCAACGCGGTCATCGACGGGACGGATGCGGTCATGCTGTCGGCGGAGAGCGCCGCCGGCCGCTACCCGGTCAAGGCGGTCGAGGCGATGGCGCAGGTGTGCGAGGGCGCGGAAAAATACCAGCTCACCCACCCGCGCGCCCGCCAGCGCACCCCCGAGGGGGTGTTCAAGGGCACCGAGGAGGCGATCGCCATGGCCGTGATGTACACGGCCAATCACATGCAGGTGCGGGCGATCGTCGCCCTCACCGAGTCGGGGGAGACGCCGCTGTGGATGTCGCGCATCCGCTCCGACATTCCCGTCTACGCCTTCACGCGCCACGAGGCCACGCGCCGCCGCGTGACGCTCTACCGCGGCGTCTATCCGGTCATCTTCGACGTCACCGGGTCCGCCTCGGTGGCGCAGCTCTACCGCGCGCTCTTCAGGCGGCTGCTGGAGCTGAAGCTCGTGGACCTCAACGACCTCGTGATCCTCACCAAGGGTGAGCTCTCGGGAGTCCAGGGAGGCACCAATTCCATGCAGATACTGAAAGTGGTGCTCGACTGACCGCGGCCGACCGACCGCGTCTGGTGCGTCTGGCGGTCCGCGCGGCCGTGGCGGTGGCGCTCGTCATCGTCATCGCGGCCGCCGTGCCGTACGGCGTGCTGCGGGCATCGCTGCCGCGGCTCGACGGCGAGCTGCGCGCCACGGGGCTCAAGGGCGTGGTGCGCATCACGCGCGATGCGCGCGGCGTGCCCACCATCGAGGCCGCCAACCGGCTCGATCTCGCCTACGGCACCGGCTTCGCGCACGGCCAGGACCGCTTCTTCCAGATGGATCTGTCGCGGCGGCTCGCCGCCGGGGAGCTCGCCGAGCTCTTCGGTCAGGTGGCGCTCGGTGAGGACAAGAAGACCCGGCTCTTCCGGCTGCGCAGCGTCGCGCGCCAGGTACTCGCACAGGCGAGCGACCGGCAGCGCGCCGTGCTCGAGGCCTACACGCGCGGCGTGAACGCGGGACTCGCGAGCCTCTCCTCGCGGCCGTGGGAGTACTGGGTGCTCGGCGCGGCGCCGCAGGCCTGGCGGCCCGAGGACACCATGCTGGTCGTGTACGCCATGTGGTGGGACCTGCAGGCGGGCGAGTGGGCGGACGAGCGGCTGCGCCTCGCGGTGAACGCCCGCCTGGGAGGCGCGGACTGCGGCGCCTGGAAATGCGCCATGCAGTTTCTCTACCCGGCGCGCACCGAGTGGGACGCCCCGGATGGCGCCGAGGCGCCGTTCGTGCCCGCGGAGCTGCCGCCGCCCGAGGCGCTCGACATCCGCGCCGCCCGTCCGGCGGCGCAGGGCGGTGCGCTCACCACGGACGCGGCCGTCGGCCGTGCGCCCACCGCCGGCAGCAACAACTGGGCGGTCTTCGGCCGCCTCACCACCACGGGCGCCGCGCTCGTCGCCAACGACATGCATCTCAGCCAGCGGGTGCCGGCGATCTGGTACCAGGCGCGGCTGCGCACGGCCGCCGCGGCGGGGACACCGGAGCTCGATCTGGCGGGGGTGACGCTCCCGGGTGCGCCGCTCGTCGTGGCGGGCTCCAACACCCACATCGCCTGGGGTTTCACCAACAGCGCCGGCAACTGGGTGAGCGTGTCGAACGTGCCGTGCACCGCGGTCGGCGAGGCGGACCTCACCACCGCCGCCGGCACGCAGGCCCTCACGGTCGTGCGTGAGACGATCCACGTGAAGGGCGCCGCGGATGCGGTACTCGCCGTGAGATCCGGGCCCGCGGGGGTGCTGTGGCAGGCGGAACCCGAGCGCCACAGCTGCTGGTTCGTCGGCTGGCTCGCGCAGCTGCCGGAGGCGACCAATCTCAACCTCATGGGGCTCGAGCGCGCCGACAGCGTCGCCGCGGCGCTCGATCTCGCCCCCGCGATCGGCATTCCGCACGAGAACTTCGTGGTCGGCGACCGCGAGGGACACATCGGCTGGAGCATCTTCGGGCGCATCCCGGATGCGACGGGCGCGGCGCGCGCGCTCGGCGGCGCGCCCTGGACCACGGCCGCGGACCACCCGCGCCTCCTCGATCCGCCGCGGGGGCGCATCTGGAGCGCCAATGCCCGCGTCAGCGTCGATGCGAAGGAGCTCGCGCTGATCGGCGGCGTGGACGCGCCGCTCGCCGCCAACTACGCCCTCGGGGCGCGCGCCCGGCAGATTCGCGGTGATCTGTTCACGCTCGCCGGCAACTTGAAGCCCGGCGACCTGCTGGCGGTACAGCTCGACGACCGTGCGCAGTTCCTCGGGCGCTGGCGCGAGCTGCTGCTGCACCTGATCGAGGCGGACGCCGCCAAGGCGCATCCCGGGCGCGCCGAGTTCCGCCGTCTCATCGAGGCGTGGGACGGCCATGCCGGCGTCGACTCGGTCGGTTACCGCCTGGTGCACGACTTCCGTGAGCACACCCGCCAGGCGGTCTGGAGCATGGTGCTCGGCGCGCTCGCGGTGCCGGCGGACTACGACACCGGGCCGCCCGAGCAGTTCGAGTCGCCGCTGTGGCAGCTCATCACCCGCCAGCCCCCGTACCTGCTCGCCAGCCAGTATCCCGACTGGCAGAAGTTCCTCGAGATGCAGCTCGATGCAACGCTCGCCGATCTCGGCAGGCAATGCGCGACGCTCGCGCAGTGCACCTGGGGCCGCGAGAACGTGGTGCGCATCCGCCATCCGTTGTCACGCGCGCTGCCGGCGCTCGCGCGCCTCATCGACATGCCGGTGCTCGAGCTCCCCGGGGACCACAACATGCCGCGGGTGCAGGACGGCGCTTTCGGCGCCTCGGAGCGCTTCGCGGTCTCCCCCGGCCACGAGCAGGACGGTTACCTCGAGATCCCCGGCGGTCAGAGCGGCCACCCCCTTTCGCCGTACTACCGGTCGGGATTTCCCGCCTGGGCGCACGGCGAGCCGCGTCCCTTCCTGCCGGGGCCCCCGGAGCACACCCTGACGCTGCAGCCCAACTGATCCGCCCGCCGGTGACGCCGTCGGCAGGGTGCGGGATGCGCGGCGCGACGCCGGTCACACGGCGTTCAGCGTGGCAGGTTTCATAATAGGAGCCGCAGAGGACTTCCAATGGACGGCTTCGGCGAAACCGGGTTCTGGCCGGCGGACCGGCCGACCGTCGGCCTGGTGCTGACGGGTGGCGGCGCGCGCTCGGCATATCAGGTGGGCGTGCTGCTGGCGCTCGCCGAGCTCTTGCCGCGCGCCCGCAATCCCTTCCAGGTCATCGTCGGCACCTCCGCCGGCGCGGTGGCGGCCAGCGTGCTCGCCGCCGAGGCGCACCGCTGGCGGCGTGCGGTCGCCGGACTCGAGCGCGTCTGGGCCAACTTCCGCTCCGAGCAGGTGTTTCACGTCGATGCCGCGCACATGCTGCGCGCCGGCGCGCACTGGGTGCTGGCGCTGATGTCGGGCGGCCTGGTGTTGGCGCCGCCGAAATCGATGCTCGACAACACCCCGCTCCACCAGCTGCTCGGGCGCCACGTCGACTGCGGCGGCATCCGCCGCAGCATCGCGCGCGGCCACCTGCGGGCCTTCGCGCTGTGCGCCACCGGCTACGCGAGCGGCCAGTCGGTGGCGTTCTTCGATGGCATCGAGTCGATCCACGACTGGTCGCGCTCGCAGCGCATCGGCCGGCGCTGCGAGTTCACGCTCGATCACCTGATGGCGAGCGCGGCGATTCCGCTCTTGTTCCCGCCGGTGAAGATCGGCGAGGAGTACTTCGGCGACGGCGCCATGCGGCAGCTGAATCCGCTGAGTCCCGCGATCCACCTGGGGGCGGACCGCCTGCTCATCATCGGCGTGCGCGCGCGCCGCGCCGCCGGCGTTACCGTGAGCCGCGTGCAGTCGAGCATGCCGACCCCCGGTGAGATCTTCGGCTACATGCTCGATACGCTGTTCACCGACCAGATTTACGGGGACCTCGAGCAGCTCGAGCGCATCAATACCCTGGTGGAGGCCGCGCCGGGCGCCACGCGCGGCGAGCGTCACGTCGAGACGCTGATGCTCGCCCCGAGCGTCGATCCGCGCGAGATCGCGGCGCGCCATCTGGCGGAGATCCCGCGGGGCTTGCGGGCGCTGCTGCGGGTGATCGGCGGGCGCGATCCCTCGAGCTCGCAGCTCGCGAGCTACCTGATCTTCGAGGCCGGTTATACCCGCGCGCTCATCGAGCTCGGCTACCGCGACGCCATGGAGGCGCGCGCGGCACTCATCGCCTTCATGACCGGCGCGCGCCTGCCGGCGGTACTCACGGCGCCCGGGGTTGCGCAGGCGACCTGAAGCCTTCGACAATCCACCCATGCTCCTACCCGAGGCGCAGCGCGAGCTCGAGCGGCTGCTGGCGCCGCTCACGCTCGATGAATTCCTCGATCGCACGCTGAGCGGCGGCCTGTACCGCCAGTGCGGCGCGGGGTCCGCCGAGCGCATGGCGCTGCTCGGCGGGGATCCGCGTGCCGTACTCGGCGCCGCCTTCGAGCTCGCGCCGAAGCTCACCTTCCATTCCGCCAATCCGCTCGGGCCCGCGCCCTCGCTCAAGGGGGTCGCGGACGCCGCCGACTTCCGCGCCCGCATCGCGGAGTTTCACGCCCGCAACTACTCGGTACGCTTCCCGGAGCTGCGCGCGCTGTGGCCGCAGCTCGAGCGGCTGGCGCGCGCGCTCGAGGTGCTGCTGTATGAGCCGGTGACCACCTCGGCGTTCTGGAGCATGGGCGGCATGCGCGCGCCGGTGCACCACGACGATCACGACCTCATCGTGGTGCAGCTGCTCGGCGCGAAGCGCTGGCACGTCGCCGACTCCTCCGAGCTGCCCAACACCTGGCGCGGCATCCCGCCGGATGTGGAGGAGCTCGGCCCGCACAGCACTTTCGACGTGCACCCCGGCGACCTGGTGTACCTGCCGCGCGGCACGCGGCACAGCGTCGATTCCGCCGGGGAGTCGCTGCATCTGTCGATCGGCTTCACACCGCTGACGCTGCGCGAGGCGCTGATCGCCGCGCTCGACCAGCTCTCGGACGTCGACCGGACGCTGCGCGTGACGGTGGGCGGGCGGCTCGCCTGGCAGCTGCGCGGCGCGGGAGTCGAGCGCCTGACGGCGCCGCTTCTCGAAGGCCTCGAGCGGCTGCGCGCCGCGTGCCGCACGCCGGGCTTCCTCTCCGCGGCGCTGCAGCAGCAGGCGGGCCGCACGGTCGCGCGGCTTGCGCCGCTGCCGGCCGTGCCTGCCGGCGCCGCGCTCGGCCTCGACACCGAGCTCGCGCACAGCGACTACGCCTTCTGTCACCTGACCGCGAACGCCAGCAAGATCGACTTCAGCTACCCCGGCGGCCACCTCTACATCCACCGCGGCGCCGAGCCGGGCCTCCTTTACATGGTGAACACGCCGCGATTCCGGGTACGCGACATTCCCGGGGACTTCGGCGACGAAGTGCGCCTGTCGCTCGCGGCCCGGCTCGTGGAGGTCGGCTTCCTCAAACCCGCCTAGTTCATTGGCGGAAATGGCCTGCCGCGGCCATTTCCGCAGGCCGGCTTGGGTGCACCGTCGCACCCGCGGGCAAAAGGCGCGGCTTTTGCCCGCTAGGCAACCTGCGGATCAGGCGGCCGGGCGTCCCCGGGCGCGGAAGATCCCCGCATCGGGCAGCGCGCTGTGGCGCGCCGTGACGTTAGGCAGCTCGGCGCCGAACTCCTCCGCCAGCCGGTCGACGATATACACCGAGCGATGCTGCCCGCCGGTGCAGCCGACCGCGACCGTGAGGTAGCCGCGGTTGCTCGCCTGGAACTCGGGCACGCGCGCACGCACGAAACGCGCGATATCCGCGGTCAGCCTGGCCACGTCGGTGTGCTTCTCGAGGAACATGCGCACCTCCGGGTCGCGGCCGGTGAGGTTGCGCAGCCCCGGCTCCCAGTAGGGATTCGGGAGCGCGCGGGCATCGAAGACGAAGTCGGCGTCGCCGGGAATGCCGTCCTTGAAGCCGAAGGACTCGAAGGTGATCGACAGGCGGTCGGCGCTGCGCTGCTCGACCCGCTGGTGGATGATTTCGCGCAGTGCGTGCACGCCCATGCGCGAGGTGTCGATGACCAGGTCCGCGGCCGACACCACCGGCTCGAGCAGCCGCCGCTCGAGCGCCATGGCCTCGCGCAGTCCGATGTCGCCGGTGCTGAGCGGGTGGCGGCGGCGCGTCTCGGCGAAGCGCCGCAGCAGCTCGTCCTCGCCGGCCCGCAGGAAGATCACTTCGAGCTCGAGGCCGCTCCTCTTCAGCTCGCCGATCAGCTGCGGGACGCTGGCGATCTCGGCCTGGGTGTTACGCGCATCGAGACCGATGGCGGTGCGGTCGTAGGTCGCCTCGGGGCTGCGTACGGTGAAGGAAATGAAGGGCTTGAGCAGCGCCGCCGGGATGTTGTCGATGCAGTAGAACCCCAGATCCTCGAGCATGTGCAGGGCCACGCTCTTGCCGGATCCGGACAAGCCGCTCAGGATGACGATGCGCACCGCGCTATGTTCATCCAGAGGCGGGTGCGCCGCAAGCGCGGCGCGCGGCGGCTACGCTCGCGGTGTGCGGCGTGCCTGCGCGGCGTGATGATCGGCGCGTTTTTCCTTGTGCTTCTTGATGCAGCGGTCGAGCTTGTCGGCCAAGAGGTCGATGGCCGCGTACATGTCCTCTTCGGTCGCATCCGCGTGGATCGCGCTGCCGCTCACGTGCAGCGTCGCCTCGGCTTTCTGTCGCAGCTTCTCCACGGTCAGCACGCAGTGCACGTCGATGACGCGGTCGAAATGCCGGCCGATGCGCTCGAGCTTCTTTTCCACATAACCGCGCAGCGATGGAGTGACCTCGACGTGGTGCCCGGTGACGTTGAGCTGCATGGTCCGTCTCCTTTTATGGTGTCTTCCAGTCGTGAATGAGGTGGGGAGCGCTCACGGCTGCGCGCTCCCGGCGCGGCGCCGCTCGCTCGAGGCGGGGATGCCGAGCGCCTCGCGGTACTTGGCGACGGTGCGCCGTGCCACCGAGATGCCCTCGCCCGAGAGCAGCTCGGCGATGCGCCCGTCGTTGAGCGGGTTCTCCGGATCCTCGTCCTTGACCAGCTTTCTGATCTTGGCGCGGATCGCGGTCGAGGAGGTGCCGGAGCCGTCGGCACCCTCGACCTGGCTCGAGAAGAAGTAGCGCAGCTCGAAGACGCCGCGCGGCGTGTGCATGTACTTGCCGGAAGTGACGCGCGAGATGGTCGATTCGTGCATGGCGACCGCCTCGGCGATGTCCCTGAGGATCATCGGCCGCATGTGCTCGTCGCCGTGCTCGAGAAAGGCGGTCTGGCGCTCGACGATCGAGCGCGCCACCTTCATGAGGGTCTCGTGGCGGATCTCGAGGCTCTTCAGCAGCCAGCGCGCCTCCTGCAGCTGCGCGCGCATGCTGGCGTGGCTGGCGGCGCGCCCGATGAGGCTCGCATAACTCTCGTTCAGGCGTACCTTCGGCAGGGTCGCCGGATTGATCTCGACTCCCCAGCCGTGCTCGGTGCGGCGCACGAACACGTCGGGCACGACGTACTGGGCGCTGCCGGCGCTCACGGTGGAGCCGGGGCGCGGATGACAGGAACGCACCAGCGCGAGTGCGCTCGCGATCTCCTCCTCGCTGGCGCGCAGCTCGCGCTTCAGCAGCGAGAGCTCGCGCTCGGCGACCAGCTCGAGGTGGTGGCGCGCGATCTTGAGCGCGGTCTGGTAGCCCGGAGTCGCCGCATCGATCTGCCGCAGCTGCAGCTCGATGCACTCGCCGACCGAGCGGGCAGCGATGCCGGCCGGATCGAGCGCCTGCACCCGCTCGAGCACCGCCTGCACCTCGTCGCTGCCGCACTCGACCTCGGGGCGCAGCGTCTGGGCGATCTCCTCGAGCGACTCACTCAGGTAACCGTCGTCGTTGATCGCATCGACGATCGCGCTCGCGATGGCGAGCTCGCGCGGCGCGAGCCGCGCCAGCTCGAGCTGCCACAGCAGGTGCTCCTGCAGCGATTGTCCCTCGTCGTCCGCGTATTCCTGCTGCCGCTCGTCGTCATCCCCGCTCCAGGGCGTATCGGCGGGTCCGGTGTTCTGCTGGCTCCAGGGCTCGTCCAGTACCTCGACGGTGCTCTCGCGGCGGCTCTCGGTGGGCGGCGGTGCCTGTGCCGTGGCCACGACCTCGAAGGTGCCCGTCGCCTCGGTCTCCTCGAGGGGCTCGAGCATCACGTTCTTCTCGAGGAGCTCGCGGATGTGGGCCTGCAGCTCGAGCGCTGGCAGCTGGAGCAGCCGGATCGCCTGCTGCAGCTGCGGAGTCATGGTCAGTTGCTGACCAAGCTTCAGCTGCAATGCGGGTTTCAGCATGGTGGCGATGGAGACTGGCGGGCGTCCTGGCCCTGCAGATTCAATTTCGTAACCGTTTGAAACTAAAAGTTTATTGACGATCTCAGTCGGGGGTAGCCTCAGAGCCGGAACGTCTCGCCCAAGTACACCTCACGGACTTGGCTGTTGGCAAGGACTTCTTCGGCAGTTCCGGATGCAATGACCGTGCCCTGATTGACGATGTAGGCGCGGCCGCAGACCCCGAGCGTCTCGCGGACATTATGGTCAGTGATCAGCACCCCGATGCCGCGCTGGGTGAGCTCGCGGATGATGCGCTGGATGTCGAGCACCGAGAGCGGATCGACGCCGGCGAAGGGCTCATCGAGCAGCATGAAGCGCGGCTCGGCCGCGAGCGCCCGTGCGATCTCCACGCGCCGCCGCTCGCCGCCCGAGAGCGACATGCCGAGCGTGCGCCGCACGTGCCCGATACGCAGCTCCTCGAGCAGCTGCTCGAGCCGTTGCTCGCGCGCCGCGCGTTCGAGGTCGGCGCGCATCTCGAGGATGGCGAGCACGTTGTCCTCGACCGAGAGCTTGCGGAACACGGAC
>JAGWMP010000028.1 GCA_028871705.1 Gammaproteobacteria bacterium | reverse complement strand
CGCGCGATGTTGGGATGCTCGAGGTTGGCGAGGATCTGCCGCTCGGCGCGCAGCCGCTCTCCTATGAAGGAGGTACCCGGCCCCACCCAGACGAGCTTGATCGCGACCTGCGCCTGGTAGGCATCGTCAGCCCGCACCGCGCGGTAAATCTCGCCCATGCCCCCGGCGCCGATCGCTTCCAGCAGGCGGTAGGCGCCGAGGCGGCGGCCGGCGAAGGCGTTGTCGCGGCGCTGCATGTCGAGCACCGCGGGTGCCGGGGTCTCCAGGCGTGCACCGCCGGCCTCGTCGGCGGCGAGGAGCGATACCACCTCGGCGTGCAGCTGCGGATCCCTCGCGGCGATGGCGGCGAGAGCGCTCTCCCGCGCCGCGCCCGCGAGCCCCAGGGCCTCGGCGAGCGCCGCCTTGACCTCCTGCCAGCGCTCCGGGGTCACGCGCCGATCGCCGCCTGCATCTCGCGCTTGAGCCAGGCGCGTGCGGTCGCCCAGTCGCGCTTGATCGTCGCCTCCGAGACGCCGAGCGCATCGGAGGTCTCGCGGATCGAGAGTCCGCCGAAGTAACGCAGCTCCACGACGTGCGCCTGCTGCGCGTCGAGATCCTGCAGACG
Organism: Gammaproteobacteria bacterium; assembly: GCA_028871705.1. Classification (GTDB taxonomy): domain Bacteria; phylum Pseudomonadota; class Gammaproteobacteria; order Steroidobacterales; family Steroidobacteraceae; genus 13-2-20CM-66-19. Next base: position 18,487 of record JAGWMP010000028.1, on the reverse strand, counting down.
CGAGAGGGCCGCATCGACCGCCAGCACGTCCACCTCGCCCGCCTGTGCCTCGGCGAGGTCGTCCGCCAGCGTGACCCGCACACCGCCGTCGCGCTTCTCCGCCAGGCGCCGTCGCGCATGATCGACGAGCACCTGGCGCATCAGGTTCGAGGCCAGAGCCACGAAGTGGCGGCGATCGTTGGCCGCGAAGGGCCGCTGCCCAACGAGCCTGAGGTAGGCCTCGTGAATCAACGCCGTGGTCTGCAGCGTATGGCCGGCACGCTCTCCCTTGAGATGCCGCCGCGCCGCAGCACGCAGCTCCTCGTAGACGACCGGCAGCAGCGAGTGCAGCGCCTCCGGGTCTCCGGCGCGCCACCTCTCGAGCAGCTCTCCCGGTGTTGCCTCGATCGGCATGTGTGGGTCCGTTGTTTTTTTGATTGTAACCAATATGCTCCCCGCCCACCCGCGAGGGACCCGAGCCGACATAAGACGCCGGCAATGCGGCCGCTGAGCCGCTTTGACTCCCGATTGCGCGTACTCCCCCAGAAGTCATCCGCATTGAAGGGGCAGACCATGCGCACGGGGCATCCGGGTCACAGGTTCGCTTTCGGGCTTTTCGGCGCCTGGCTCGCCGCCTGGCTCGCCGCCTGCTCGAGCGGCGGGTACGGTGGCAGCAGCCCGCCGCCGCCGCCGCCCGCGGCGACGGTCATCGCCGGCCGGGTCGTCGATGACTTCGTCGTCGGCGCCACCGTCACCGCCTACCCGGTGTCCGTCGGCGGCCAGGTCGGGGCTTCCTGCATCCAGGTCCAGGGGGCGTGTGCGACCGCGACCACGGATGCCGGCGGCAACTACAGCCTCAATCTCGGCAGCTACTCGGGCGCCGTGCTGCTTCAGAGCACGGGCGGGACGTACACCGACACCGTGACGGGCCAGATGGTCACCATCCCCGCCGGCCAGACGCTCTCGGTATTCCTGCCGTCGGTCGCGCCGGGCTCGAACACCATCACGGCGCAGATCACGGCGATGACCACCATCGAGGCGCAGTTCGCCCTGCAGGCGATGAGCCAGGGGGTCGCCGCCGCCACCGCCGCGAGCGGCGCCGACACCACCGTGCAGAGCTACTTCGGTCTCGCGCAGAGCGTCGTCACCACCGGGCTGCTCGACCTGACGCAGGCCAATTGCGGCACGGCCGCCAGCGACCAGGCGCAGCTCGATGCCTCGCTGATCCTGGCGGGGTTCTCGCAGCTCGCTTCGCAGTTCAACGTGCAGCCGGTCGCCCTCGCCGAGGCGATTGCCGAGGACGCCACGTCCAACGCCGGCCAGCTGACGGGAACCGTGGGCGGCGCGACCCCGATCACCGTGCCGCTCGCCTCCGGCAGCGGCCCCGCCGTCCCGCTCGCCACCATCGAGGGCAGCAGCTTCGGCCAGACGCTCGAGAACGCCATCAAGACCTTCGAGAGCTCGGTCCGCAACGCCTGCAACGCCGCCCAGTCGGCCGGCCAGAGCTCGACGCTGAGCGCGGACACGCAGAGCGTGGGCGGCCAGCAGCCACCCACCTACAGCTACACGTTGAACGGCACCCTCAGCGGCTTCGCCGGGACCTCGCCCGCTCACGTGCGCTTCGAGGTGGTGCTCAATTGCCCGGCGGACACCGTCGCCGCGGTGACGGGCGCGGCCACCGTCAATGGCAACGGCGCCTTCAGCGCCACCGTCGTCGGCAGCACCAACCCGTACGTGGCGCTCGACTACACCAACAGCTGCAATGCGAATACCTGGACGCTGAGCGTGAGCTCCTCGCCCGGGCAGAACTGCGGGGTACAGCCCGTCAACGGTACCTTCACCTCGACCGACGGCGGCAATACCAATGTCGGCACGCCGAACCCGACCGTCAGCTGCAGCGCGCCGCCGCCCCAGCTCTATAACGTCGGCGGCCAGGTATCGGGTCTCACGGCCGGCAAGTCGGTCACGCTGAGCGACGCCGGCAACGGTGCCACGCTCCTCCTGACGGGCAACGGCACATTCACGCTCGACACCCAGCTCGCCAACGGGACTGCGTACGATGTCGTGGCGAACAACTCCTGCTCCGTGACGAATGGCGCGGGCACCATCAACGGCGCCAATGTCACCAACGTGATGGTGAGTTGCGGCTCGGGCCTCAGCGCCGCCATCGCCAATCCGCACGGACTCCTGTTTCTGCTCGGCACCCCCGCCTACCTGTTCGTCGCCAACGCGGGCGGTCCGAGCGGCGGCGAGGTGCTGGTGTACTCGGAGCAGACCAACCTCACGGCGTTCAGCGGCCTCACCCTGGTGGCGAGCATCACGGCGGGCATCAGCCAGCCGACCCGCCTGGCGCTCGACCGCAACAATCACCTGTACGTCAGCAACGGGGGCACCAACACGGTAACCGTCTACGATGTCAGCAGCGCCGGCAATATCGCCGCCAATACGATTCCGCAGCTCACCGCCGCGACCATCGGGCCGGCCAACATCCAGAATCCGCTCGGTCTCACCGTCGACGGCAGCGGCAACGTCTACGTGGCGAGCAACGGCACGGCGGGCGGCTGGGTCACGGTCTTCAGCCCGTGCACCACCTCCCTCTGCACGCCCGGCAGCTTCGTGGAGGGCGCGACGCTCACCGCGGACGGCGCCGGCCACTCGTTCAACGCACCAGGTGTGATGACCGATTACAACGGGGCCGGCGTGGGCGGCGGCGACTTCATGCTGCTCGGCCTCGGACCCTCGGGGGCGCCGAACGACGTGCTGCTGTATACCGCACCGCTGACCGCGAGCTCCACGCCCCTCTACGTCCTCACCAACTCCCAGTGCGCCACCGGACCCTCCGGCCCCACCGGCATCGCGCTGACCGTCACCGCACAGCCGGAGATCTACGTGTCGAGCTATTACAGCTCGAGCGTGGCGGGCTACAGCTTCGACAACTTCCTGCGCAACGGTGTGGCCTGCCCGGTCCCGGACTTCAACTCGGGCGCGAACAGCGCGATCGCGCAGCCCGAGGGCCTCGCCGTGGACGGCATCGGCAACATCTTCGTGGCGAATGCGAGCGCCAACACCGTGACGGTGTACTCACCGGGCCAGGGGCTGGCGCTGGCCCCGGTCTATATCCTGCGCTGAGCCATGCAGGATACGGTCATGAGCCGTGGAGCTTCCCCCCGTACGCGCCGCGGCCCTCAGCCGACGCCAAGCTGCGTGAGGATGGCCTTCGCCGCCTCGCGCCCCTCGAACACCGCCGTCACCACGAGATCGGAGCCACGCACCATGTCACCGCCCGCGAACACCTTCGGGTGCGTGGTCTGGAAGGCGTTGGCTGCTCCCGCGGCGACGCGCACGCGGCCGTTGCCGTGCAGCCGGATGCCGTGTGCGCCGAGCCACGCGGGCGGACTCGGCAGGAAGCCGAAGGCGATGATGACGGCGTCGGCGGGCACGATCTGCTCGCTCCCGGGCACCGGCACCGGCACGCGGCGCCCGCGCGCATCGGGAGCGCCGAGGGCGGTCTCGATGAGCTTGACCCCCTCGACGCGCTCGGCGCCGACGATCTCGATCGGCTGGCGGTTGAAGAGGAACTCGACGCCCTCCTCGCGGCTGTTCCTGTAGTCGCGGCGCGAGCCGGGCATGTTGCCCTCGTCGCGGCGGTAGGTGCAGGTCACCGACTCCGCCCCCTGGCGCACGGCGGTGCGATTGCAATCCATCGCCGTGTCGCCGCCGCCGAGCACCATGACGCGCCTGCCCGCCATGCTGATGAGCGCGCCGCCGGGGTCCTCGATGTCGAGCTCGTGGCGGATGTTGGAGATGAGATAAGGCAGCGCCGCGTACACCCCCGGCAGCTCCTCGCCCGCGAACCCGCCCTTCACCGCCGTGTAGGTGCCCATGCCGAGGAACAGCGCGTCGTACTGCGCCAGCAGCGTGTCGAAGGCGAGGTCCGCGCCGATCTCGACGCCGAGCCGGAACTCGACGCCCATGCCCTCCATGATCTCGCGGCGCTTCTCCACCACGTCCTTCTCGAGCTTGAAGGGCGGGATGCCGAAGGTCAGCAGTCCGCCGATGCGCGGATGGCGGTCGAACACGACGGGCTTGACGCCGCTCCTCACCAGAATATCCGCGCACGCGAGTCCCGCCGGCCCGGCGCCGACGACCGCCACGCGCTTGTCGGTCGGGCGCACGTGGCTCATGTCGGGCTTCCAGCCGCGCTTGAGCGCCTCGTCGGTGATGTATTTCTCGATGGAGCCGATGGTGACCGCGCCGAGTCCGTCGTTGAGCGTGCAGGCGCCCTCGCAGAGGCGGTCCTGCGGGCAGATGCGTCCGCACACCTCGGGGAGCGAGTTGGTCTTGTGCGAAAGCTCCGCCGCCTCGAAGAGATTGCCCTCCTCGATCAGCTTCAGCCAGTTGGGGATGTAGTTGTGCACCGGGCACTTCCACTCGCAGAAGGGATTGCCGCAGGCGAGGCAGCGCCCGGCCTGGGAGGCGGCGCCCGCCGCATCGAAGGGCGCATAGATCTCGCCGAAATGACGGATGCGCGCCTCCACCGGCGTCTTCGCCGGATCCGCCCGCGGCACGTCGAGGAACTGGAGGTTCTTGTCCGGCATCGGTCTTGCGGTACCCGCGCCTCAGGCCGCGCGCCGCAGGTTCTCGATGAGCGAGTCGATCGAGGCGGCCTTGGGCTTCACTACCCAGAACTTCGGCAGGTAGCTGCGCAAGTCGTTCTGCATCTCGATCGCCCAGACGCTGCCGGTCTCGGCCACGTGGCGCTCGAGCAGGCTCTCGAGGTGCTGCACGTGCGACTGCATGGCCTCCGGGTGGATGCGGCTGATGTCGATGAGCTCGTGGTTGTAGCGGTCGACGAAGTTGCGCTCGAGGTCGAGCACGTAGGCGAAGCCGCCGGTGAACCCGGCGCCGAAGTTGACGCCGGTGCGCCCGAGCACGCACACCGCCCCGCCCGTCATGTACTCGCAGCAGTGATCCCCGGCGCCCTCGATCACGGCCACGGCGCCGGAGTTGCGCACCGCGAAGCGCTCGCCGGCGATGCCGGCCGCGTAGAGCTCGCCGCCGGTCGCCCCATAGAGGCAGGTGTTGCCCATGATCACGGTGTCGCGCGCGACGTAGCGCGCGCCACGCGGGTGGCGCAGCACGATGCGCCCGCCCGCCATGCCTTTGCCGACGTAGTCGTTGGCGTCGCCCTCGAGGTAAAGGTTGAGTCCCGCGGCATTCCACACCCCGAAGCTCTGGCCGGCGTTGCCGGTGCAGCGCACCGTGAGCGGCGCGTCGGCCATGCCGTAATTGCCGAAGCGCCGCGCGATCTCCCCCGAGATGCGCGCGCCGATCGAGCGGTTGAAGTTGCTGAGCTCGTAGCTCCACTCGCCGCCCGACTTCGCCTCGATGGCGGGCAGCATGTCGCGCACCATGCGCTCGGCGAGCGCGCCCTTGTCGAAGGGCGCGTTGGCGGGTGTGGTACAGAACTGCGCCGCATCGCGCGCAAGTCCCGCGGTCGAGAGAATGGGCGCGAGGTCGAGCTTCCTCTGCCGGGCGCTGTCGCCCGCTCGGCGCTCGAGGAGCTCGGTACGGCCGATGATCTCCGCGAGCGTGCGCACGCCGAGACCGGCGAGGATCGCGCGCACTTCTTCGGCGACGAAGCGGAAGTAGTGCATCACCATCTCGGGCAGGCCCGTGAAGTACTTCGAGCGCAGCACGTTGTGCTGCGTGGCGACCCCGGTGGCGCAGTTGTTCAGATGACAGATGCGCAGGTACTTGCACCCGAGCGCCACCATGGGCGCGGTGCCGAAGCCGAAGCTCTCGGCGCCGATGATGGCGGCCTTGACGACGTCGAGCCCGGTCTTCAAGCCTCCGTCGGTCTGCAGCCGCACCCGGTGGCGCAGCTCGTTGCGCCGCAGCGTCTGGTGCGTCTCCGCGAGCCCGAGCTCCCAGGGCGTGCCCGCGTACTTGATGGAGGACAGCGGGCTCGCGCCGGTGCCGCCATCGTGGCCCGAGATGGTGATGAGATCCGCGTACGCCTTGGCGACGCCTGCGGCCACGGTGCCGACGCCCGGCTCGGCCACGAGCTTCACCGACACCAGCGCCTGCGGATTCACCTGCTTGAGATCGAAGATCAGCTGCGCCAGGTCCTCGATCGAGTAGATGTCATGGTGCGGCGGCGGGGAGATGAGGCCGACCCCCGGACGCGCGAAGCGCAAGGTCGCGATCATGTCGTTGACCTTGTGGCCGGGAAGCTGCCCGCCTTCCCCGGGCTTGGCGCCCTGCGCGATCTTGATCTGCAGTACCTCGGCGTTCACCAGGTATTCGGGCGTCACGCCGAAGCGGCCCGAGGCCACCTGCTTGATCTTGGAATTGCGCTCCGTACGGTAGCGCGCCGGATCCTCGCCGCCTTCGCCCGAGTTGGAGCGCGCGCCTAAGCGGTTCATGGCGATGGCGAGCGCCTCGTGCGCCTCGGGCGAGAGCGCACCGAGCGACATCCCGGCACTGTCGAAACGCGCGAGGATCGCCTCGGCCGGCTCCACCTCCGCGAGCGGGATCGGCGCCGCGGCGCTCTTGAGCGCGAGCAGGTCGCGGAACGTCGCGGCCGGGCGCTCGTTCACCAGCTGCGCGAACTGCCGGTAGTAGGAGGCATCGCCCGAGATCACCGCGGCCTGCAGCGCCGCGATCACGTCCGGGTTGTACATGTGGTACTCGCCGCCGTGCACGTACTTGAGGAGCCCGCCCTGGGGGAGCGACTCGCGCGGATTCCAGGCGCGTGCGGCGAGGGAGTGGCCGTCCGCCTCGAGATCGGCGAAGTCCGCCCCCTGTACGCGGCTCTCGGTGCCGGTGAAGCACAGCTCCACGACCTCATCCGCCAGGCCGACGATTTCGAAGAGCTGCGAGCTGCGGTAGCTCGAGATGGTGGAGATGCCCATCTTCGACATGATCTTGAAGAGCCCCTTGCGCAGCCCCGCGCGGTAGCTGCGGCCGAGCTCGAGGCGCGCGGCGAAGTCGAGCTTGACGCGCCCGCGACGCATCATCTCGAACAGCACCTGGTACGCCATGTAGGGGTAGACGGCAGTGGCGCCGTAGCCGATGAGACAGGCGAAGTGGTGCGGCTCGCGTGCCGTGCCGGTCTCGACCAGCAGATTGCATTTGCAGCGCAGCCCCGTCTTCACCAGGTGCTGGTGCACGGCCCCGGTGGCGAGCAGCGCGTGCGCCGGCACGCGCCCCTTGACCAGGTAGCGGTCCGAGAGGAGCAGCACCAGCTTGCCCTCGCGCACCGCGCTCTCGGCCTGGGCGCACAGGCGCAGGATCGCGCTCTTCAAGCCCTCGGCCGGCTCGTACTGCAGGTCCAGGAACTCGTGGCTCACCGCCTCGATCGCGAGGATCTGGCGCAGCTTCCTCTGCGAGAGGATCGGCGAGCCGAGCACGATCTGCCGTGCATGTCCGGGAGCGGGCACGAAGATGTTGCACTCGGGGCCGATCTGCGTCTGCAGCGACATGACGATCGTCTCGCGCAGCGGGTCGATCGGCGGGTTGGTGACCTGGGCGAACTGCTGGCGGAAGTAGTCGTACAGCGGCCGCACCTGGTGCGACAGCACCGGCATGGGCGTGTCGTCCCCCATCGAGCCCACCGCCTCGCTCTCGTCCACCGCCAGCACGCGGATGATGTCATCGCGCTCCTCCTGGGTGACGTTGAACATCTTCTGGTAGAGCGCGAGCGTCTCGCGGTCCATGGGCTCGGCGGCGAGACGCGCGTCCACGAGGTCGCTCTCGAGGTAGCGCACGCCCTCGCGCAGCCATTGCTTGTAGGGATGGCGGCTCTTCAGGCGCTGATCGATGTCGGGCGTCGTGAGGAGCGTGCCGGTCTCGAGGTCGAGGGCGAGCATGTCGCCGGGACCGAGCTTGCCCTTCCTCACCACGTCTTCGGGTTTGTAGTCCCATACGCCGGTCTCGGAGGCGATGGTGAGGAGGCGATCGCGCGTAATGCAGAACCGCGCCGGGCGCAGCCCGTTGCGGTCGAGCGTGCACAGGGCGTAGCGCCCGTCGGTGAGCACCACCCCGGCGGGCCCGTCCCAGGGCTCCATGTGCACCGAGTAGTACTCGTAGAAGGCGCGCAGGTCCGGGTCGAGGGTGTCGAGACCGTGCCAGGCCGGCGGGATGAGCAGGCGCATCGCGTGCAGCGGATCGAGCCCGCCCATCAGCAGCACTTCCAGCATGTTGTCGAGGCTCTGGGAGTCGGAGCCTTCGAGCGAGACGAGCGGCAGGACTTCCTTGAGGTCCGGCAGGAGCGGCGAGTTGAGCAGCGGCCCGCGCGCCTGCGCCCAGTTGCGGTTGCCCTGCACGGTGTTGATCTCGCCGTTGTGCGCGAGATAGCGGTAAGGGTGCGCAAGGCGCCACTGCGGCAGGGTGTTGGTGGAAAAGCGCTGGTGGAAGACCGCCACCGAGGACTCGAGCCGCGGATCGGCGAGATCCGGGTAGAACTGCGCGAGGTGCTCCGGCATCACCATGGCCTTGAAGACGATGGTGCTCGCCGACAGGCTCGGCACATAGAACACCGGATCGGCCGCGAGCGCCTTCTCGGCGAGCCGCCGCGCCATGAAGAGCCGCCGGTTGAACGCCGCCTCGTCGATCGCGGGCGTGCAGTTGACGAACACCTGCTCGATCGCCGGGAGCGACTTCAGCGCCTCGGCGCCGCAGGCGCTGCGGTTCACCTTGAGGCGCCGCCAGCCGGCCACCTCGAGCCCCTGGCGCCCGATCTCGGCGGCCAGCTGGACCCGCGCCTCGCCGGCGGCCTGGGGCTCGCGCGACAGGAACACGAGCCCCGAGGCGAAGCGCTCGGTGAGACGAATGCCGGTCTCGGCGGCCACGGCGCGCAGAAACGACTCCGGCTTCTTGAGGAGCAGTCCGCACCCGTCCCCGGTCTTGCCGTCCTCGGCGATGGCGCCGCGATGGGTGAGGCGGTTGAGCGAGGCGATCGCGGTGCGCACCAGGGAGTGGCTCGGCGCATCGTCGAGGCTGGCGATCAAACCGAAGCCGCAGCTGTCGCGCTCGTACGCTTCTTTATAGAGTCCGGGAGACGGGGCATGCATCGGAAGGTCCCACACGCGGCTGACGGGCGGATAAGCCGTGGCACGGACGGCTTACGTCCGCGAACCTTCGGGCATATCCGGCAATTCGAGCGTTGAAGGGGAGCAGCCGGGACTCAAGGCGGGGCGGCTCTCGAGCCGCGGCGCTCGCCGGTCGACTGTCTTACACCATCACTATGCGATCGATAATACCGGCCCTTGAGGCTCTTGCAAGCACCCGACCCCATGCACACGCTCACCACGGCACGGCTCACCCTGAGGCAATGGCTTTCCCGGGATCTCGAGCCTTTCGCGGCCCTGAACGCCGACCCGGCCGTCATGGAATTCATGCCGGCGCTCCTCTCGCGCGAGCAGAGCGCGCAGTTCATCGCGCGGGCCACGGCGGACCTCGAGCGCCGCGGCTTCGGGCTCTGGGCGGTGGAGGAGCGTGCGAGCGGCGCCTTGGTCGGCTGCGTGGGGCTCAACGTCCCCTCCTTCGAGGCGCCCTTCACGCCCTGCGTCGAGATCCTCTGGCGGCTCGCGGCGCACTCATGGGGCCGCGGCTTCGCCACCGAGGCGGCACGCGCCTGCCTCGAGCTCGGCTTCGGCACGCTCGGCCTCGCGGAGGTGGTCGCCTTCACCGTGCCGCGCAACACCCGCTCGCGCGCGGTGATGGAGCGGCTCGGCATGCGGCGCGACGCGCACGGCGACTTCGCGCACCCGCGCCTGCCGCCGCAGCATCCGCTCGCGCATCACGTGCTCTACCGGCTGCCGCGCGCCGCGTGGCGCACGACCGGGAATTTGTGAGCCGCGTGGCGCTTCGGGTCTTGCATCGCGCGCCGCGCTGCTCCAACATGCGCGCCGCCGCTTACCTTCTGGCGGCCAGCGAGGTGTTGGCAGAGAATGAAGCAGCGCAAAGCGTCGACTGACAGCGACCCTGGGCCCCGTCTTCAACGTCTCAACGAGTATCTCGAGCGGAATTTTCCCGACTTTTTCGCGGAAGCGCGCTTCCAGGTCGGGGACGACGATTATTTCCTCTACGCCCGCTTCGGGCAGTACCTGGCACGCACCATCGAGCAGAACCGCGCCACCGGCAAGGTGATCAACCGCGGCTTCACGCTGCTCAACCGCATGGCGCGGGCCTCGGCGCGCTCGCCGAGCATCCGCCAGATGCTGGTCTCGGGGCCGCTCGAGTACATCGTGGATGCGCCCAAGGCGCGGGCGCTGGCGCAAAAGCGCCTCTCGGCCGAGGCGCAGGGGTATCTCGAGAGCCTGTGTGAATAGCCCGGAACGCACGTTGGCTAACGGGCAAAAGCGACGCCTTTTGCCCGCGGGCCTGATCGGGTAGCCGGGCCGGCTCGCGGAAATGGCCGGCAGGCCATTTCCGCCAATTCCACCAGGCGGTTCGCGCGCCGTGAGCGGCACCGTCAGGCGCCGCGTACGGCGGATCACCGCGAGCTCGAGGGCGGTTCCCGGCGGCACGCCCCCGAGCAGCCGGTGCAGCATGTCGATACCGTCGACCGCCTGCTCGTTCACGCCGACGATCAGGTCGCCGGGCTGCAGGTCCGACTGCGCCGCGGGTCCCTCGCGTTCGCGCGACAGGATCTCCACCGCCCGGGTCGCCTCGAGACCGAGCGCCCGCACCAGCCGCAGGTCGAGCGGCCGGTCGCGCGCGGCGATCCCGAGCCAGGCGCGCCGTACCCGGCCCTGGGTGAGGATCTCGGTGAGCACCCACTGCGCCGTGGCCGCCGGCACCGCGAAGCCGATGCCCTGGGCGTTGGGGATGATCGCGGTGTTGATGCCGGTGACTGAGCCGTACGCGTCCACCAGCGGGCCACCGGAGTTGCCGGGATTGAGCGCCGCCGTGTGCTGCACGATGCCCTCGATGAGGCGCCCCTGACGGCTGCGCAGCGAGCGCCCGAGGGCACTCACCACGCCCGCCGACACGGTGGACTCGTAGCCGAAGGGATTGCCGACCGCGACCACCAGCTGCCCGGCACGCAGGCGCTGCATGCCGGCGAGCTGCGCGTAGGGCAGCGCGGACGCCTCGGCGCGCAGCACGGCCAGATCGGTGGCCGCATCGCGGCCCGCGACCACGGCGCTCACGGTACGGCCGTCGACGAACGCGATGCGCGCGCGCTCGACCCGCTGTACGACGTGCTCGTTGGTGAGGAGATAACCATCCGGGGTGACGACGACGCCCGAGCCCGCGCCGCCGCGCGCCCGCGCGGCCTCCTCGGCCCCGCCGGTGTAGACACTCACGACCGCCGGCCCCACCCGTCCGACGGCGCCCACCACCGCGGCCGAATAGGCGTCGAGCGGATCGGGGGCCGCCGCCTCCGCCGGGTGCGCTTCGTCCAGCATAGGGCGTGGCATGGGGCTCGCGCGCGCCAAACTCAAGCCCCGCCGCGGCGGCAATCCTGCGAGAATCGCCGCGCGCATGATCTCGCTCACTCAAACCGCCACGCTGCTGGCGGCCGCGGTCGTCGCGGTCGCGCTGTTCCGTTTCCTGCGCCTCTCCTCGATCCTCGGCTACGTCGCGGCCGGCCTCGCCATCGGCCCCTGGGGCCTCAACCTCATCGGCGACGTCGCCCGCATCACTCAGGTCTCCGAATTCGGCGTGGTGCTGCTGCTCTTCATCATCGGGCTCGAGCTGCAGCCGACGCGGCTGTGGGTCATGCGGCGCATCGTCTTCGGTCTCGGCGCCGCCCAGGTGCTCTCCTGCTCGGTACTGCTCGCCCTCGCGGCCTGGTGGCTCGGGCTCCCCCCGATTGCCGCCGGCGTGGTCGGCTTCGGCCTCTCGCTCTCCTCGACGCCGCTCGTGCTGCAGGTGCTGGCCGAGCGCAACCAGCTCAAGACTCAGCACGGCCGGGCGGCTTTCGGCATTCTCCTCTTCCAGGATCTCGCGGTGCTGCCGGTGCTGGCGATCCTGCCGCTCGTCTCGCCGCACGAGACCGCGCACCCGGCGGGCGGGCCCTGGTGGGCGGGACTGCTCAAGCTCCTGGTGCTGGTGGCGCTCGTCATCGTCGGCGGCGGGCGGCTGCTGCTGCGCCCGGCGCTGCGCATCGTGGCGCGCGTGCGGGTCGCCGAGGTGTTCACCGCCGCGGCGCTCCTCACCGTCATCGTCACGGCGCTGCTCGCCAGTCAGGCGGGCCTGTCCGCCTCGCTCGGTGCCTTCCTCGCCGGCGTGCTGCTCGCCGACAGCGAGTTCCGCCACGAGCTCGAGGCGGATCTCGAGCCCTTCAAGGGACTGCTGCTCGGGCTCTTCTTCGTCTGCGTCGGCATGTCGGCGAACTTAGGATTGTTCCGCTCGGAGCCGCTGACCCTGATCGCGGTCACCTTGGGCTTCCTCGCCGTCAAGATCCTCACCGTCACGGCGCTCGCGCGTCTCGCCCGCTGCCGCGGCGCCTCGGCCTGGCGGCTCGGCTTCGCGCTCCCCGAGGGCGGCGAGTTCGCCTTCGTGCTGTTCACGCTCGCCGCGCGCCAACGCATCCTCAGCGCCCCGATGGCCGACCTGCTGGTGCTCGCGGTGACGCTGTCGATGATGCTGGGACCGCTGCTGCTCATCGCGCAGGAGAAGTTGACCGACCGCTGGCTGCGTGAGCCCGCCGCCCCCTATGACGCGATCGAGGAGCGCGATACGCCGGTCATCATCGCCGGCTTCGGCCGCTTCGGTCAGATCGTCGCGCGCGTGCTGCGCACCCGCCGCCTCGCGTTCACCGCGCTCGACAGCAGCCAGACGAGCGTCGATTTCGTGCGCCGCTTCGGCAACGAGGTGTACTACGGCGACGTCGCGCGCCTCGACCTGCTGCGCGCCGCGGGTGCGGCCACGGCGCGCGTGCTGGTGCTGGCGATCGACGACGTGGACGCCTCGCTCCGTACGGTGGCGCTGGTCCGCGAGCAGTTCCCGCAGCTGAGGATCTTCGCCCGCGCCCGCAACCGCCAGCACGCCTTCTCGCTCATGGATCTTGGCGTCGAGGTGATCGTGCGCGAGACCTACGGCTCGAGTCTCGAGATGGCCGGCCGCGTGCTCGAGGCGCTCGGGGAGACGCCCGCGGCCGCCCGCGAGACCGTGCGCCGCTTTCGCGAGCACGACGAGGCGACCCTCGCCGCGCAGTACGCGGTCAAGGAGGACGAGCTCAAGTTCCGCGCCACCACGGTCGAGGCGGCGCAGCAGCTCGAGAAGCTCTTCGAGGCCGACCAGGCGAAGCCGACCGATGGATGAGGCGCGCGCGGTGCGCGAATACTGGTTCGGCACCGCGCCGCTCACGGCGGCGGCGCTCGATGCGCGCATGCAGTTCTGGTTCGGCGCAGCGGGCGCCCCGCAGGATGCCGAGATCCGCGCGCGCTTCGGCACGCTGGTCGAGCGCGCCGCCGCCGGAGCGCTCGACGGCTGGGCGGGCGGCCCGCGCGGGCGGCTGAGCCTCATCCTGCTGCTCGATCAGTTCCCCCGCAACATCTACCGGCATACGCCGCGCGCCTTCGCCACGGACGAGCAGGCGCTCGCGCTTACGCTGTCCGGCATGCAGTCGGGCGCCGACGGCGCGCTCGATCCCCCGGAGCGCCTATTCTTCTATATGCCGCTGCAGCACGCCGAGCGCATCGACGCCCAGGACGAGGGCCTGGCCGCCTGCCGGCGCCTCGCAGCGGAAGTGCCGCCGGAGCTCGGCGCGATCTTCGCCAGGGTCCTCACGCATGCCGGGGAGCACCACTCCATCATCGAGCGCTTCGGCCGCTTTCCCCATCGCAACGCGGTGCTGGGACGCCCGAGCACGCCCGAAGAGCTTGCCTGGCTTCAGGCCGGGGGCGCGAGCTTCGGTCAGTGAGCGCGCGCCGCGCGCTTCAGTCCTCGTCGGCAGCGAGGCGCTCGAGGCGGCGGATGCGCCGCTCGAGCTCGCGTTGCGCCTCGAGCAGCTCGACCGCGAGCGCCGCACCGCTCGCGTTCACGCCGAGGTCGTGCATCAGCCGCCCCATGATCCGCAGACGCGGCAGCGCGCTCGCCGGCAGCTCCCACTCCGTGGGCGCGCGGCCGCGCGGCGCCACGACACCGAGCTCGCTCAGCTCGTAGACCACCGCGGCGTCGATGCGGCACAGGCGGCAGATCTCCGTGACCGCGAGCCAGTCGCCCTCGGCGATGAGCTGCACCTGCGTGAGTTGGGTCACTTCGCTCATACCTCACCCCGTCAGATCGGCGCGCGGATTGAAATCGAGCTTGCTGCGCATTTCGGCGTAGAGCGCCTTGGCGTCCGCCGTGGTCGCGGGTGGCAGGACGATTTTCAGCTGCACGTACTCATCGCCCGCCGGTTGTCCCGGCAGGCCCCGCCCGCGCAGCCGCAGCTTCTGGCCCGACTGGGCGCCCGCGGGAATCTGCATTTCAACCGGACCGCCGAGGGTCGGCACCGTGACCCCGGCGCCGAGCGCCGCCTCCCAGGGAGCGACGGGGAGCGTGAGCGTCACGTCGCGGCCGTCGAGCTGGTAGAGCCGGTGCGGCAGGATGTGCGCCTCGAGATACAGATCGCCCGCCTTGCCGCCCTCGCCCCCGGGCTCGCCCTGGCCGGCGAGGCGGATGAGCTGGCCCTCGGTGACGCCCGCGGGAATGGTGACCCGCACGGTGTGGGTGCGCACCTCGAGGGTGCCATCGGGCTTGACCTCGGGTCGCTTGAGCTCGAGCGTCGTCGCCGCGCCGCGAAACGCCTGCTCGAGCGCGAGATCGATGCGCGCGTGATGATCGCGGCCGCCATGCTGCGCGGGGCCGCCGAAGGGCGAGCCGCCGCCGAAGAGCGAAGAGAAGAAGTCGCTGAAACCCTCCTGCTCGAAGGCTTCGGCCTCGGGCCCGCCGCTACCCCCGCGCGCCCGGCCGGAGGCGCGCCGGTGACGCCCGCCGGGTGCGGCGCCGAACTCGAAGCCGCTGCCCCAGTCGGGCGGCGGCCGGAACTGCTGCCCGGATTTCCATTCGCTGCCGAGCTGGTCGTACGCCGCGCGCTTCTGCGGGTCCTTGAGAACCTCGTAAGCCTCCTGGACTTCCTTGAAGTGCGCCTCGGCGTTCGCCTCCTTGCTGACGTCGGGGTGGTACTTGCGTGCCAGCCGGCGGTAGGCCGTCTTGATCGCATCCGCGGTCGCGGTGCGTTGCACGCCGAGGATCTGGTAGTAGTCCCGAAATTCCATGAGGGTGTTTATTGAGCCAGACGCGGCGTGTCTCAACTGCGGATTCTAGCCGCCCATTGCGCCGGCAAAAGTCGCACCTTTTGCCGGCGAGCGAGATCGAGGTGACCGGCCTGGCCTGCTGCGAGGGCCGAAGGCCCTCGCAGCCCATAAAAAAAGCGCCGCGAGCGGGGGAAGTCGCATCGCGGCGCGCAGGAGCGAACACGGGGAAGTTGTTCGCAACTCAGGTCACGGACTCACTCAGGGTGGGTGGGTCCGGGGAACCTCGCGGGGAATCATCCGATTCACCGCACTTGCGATAGGAGCAAGCCGCGTGCCAAAGCGCTAAGTACCTGAAGAGCAACAGGTTATAGGGAGACGAGGCGGCCTCTCTGAGTGACAGGCCTTGTCACGTTGGAGCGCGGGGCCGCCAGTACGTGGCGTCAGCGCGGCAGTACGGGGACGCAGGGCTGTGACTGGGCCTTGAGGGAATCGCAGATGGCGCGGGCCTGTGCCTCCCCGCGGGCCGCCGCCTGCAGCCGGTAGATCGGAGCCGCGGCGGTGCCGGCGGCAATGAGCTGCGGCGAGAGCCCCGCGAGCACCGGGGCGAAGCGCGACTCAAGGCGCTGCCACTCGCGGGTGGCGTTCGCCTCGGACCCGAAGGCACCGAGTTGCACCGCGTAGCCCCTCGCCAGGGGCGCCGCGGCGGCAGGAGGCGCCGGGGGCTGCGATGCGGGCAAGGCCGCCGGCGCGGCGACGGCACCGGCCGGAATCGAGGGCGCCGCGCTCGCGAGGCGCAGCAGCTTCACGCCCGTCGCCGGCCCGGCCGTCTGGCCCGGAGTCTGCGGCGCCATGCGCTGAATCGAGCCGAGCGCGAAGCTCTCGATACGGATGCGCGCCTCCTGCGACCAGCGGCCCTTGGGATGCGCGGCGAGAAAGCCGCGGTAGGCGTCCGCGGTGCCGAGCTTGCTCACCTGCTGCCAGTCGCGGTCCTCGGCGAACTCTCCCACCCGCTCGCGCGCCTTGCCGGCGAGCTCGCTCTGCGGGTGCTGCTCGATGAAGTGCTGGTAGGCCTCGCTGGTGCCGGCCGCCTCGGCGGCCCGCCAGTCCTGCTGCTCCGCGCTGCATCCCGCAACTGTGAGCAGCGCCGCAGCCAGCACGGCCCTCGCTGCCCGGAATGTGATCATGGTCGGCATTCTCGCCACCTCGCTCTCCGTATTATGACCCGGCAGCTTCCCGGGAGCACCGCATGGGTGAGGACACGCAACGTCGCAGAATGCTCGACCAGCTCGGCGATTCGCCGACCTTCGTCGCGCCCGGCAGCCGTATCAGCGGCGATCTCGAGACGCTCGGGCCGCTGGTGGTCTGCGGCGCGGTGCGTGGCGACGGCCGCATCGGCGGGGCCCTGAGCATGGCGGCCAACTCCGAGTGGCACGGCGAGGTGCGCGCGCGGGCGGCGGTGATCGCCGGACACCTCACCGGGCGACTGGTGGTCGACGAGAAGCTCGAGGTGGGCGCCACGGCCGTGATCCAGGCCGAGGTGATCGCCCGCACCATCGCCATCGCGCGCGGCGCCGTCATCGAGGGCGCCATCACCGTCACGAGCGGCCAGCCCGTGGTGCGCTTCGACGAGAAGCGCAGCGCCTGAGCTCCTCTATCCGGCGCCGAGCCGCGCCAGTACGAAGCGCTCCGCCCAGGTGATCCCTGCGAGCCGTTCGATGAACCCGCAGTGCCCGCCGTAGCGGGTCACCGTCACCGTGAGCGACGCGGGGCGCGCGATGTGCTCGAGCCCTCCCACCGGAATCATCGGATCGTCCTGTGAAGTCAGGATGTCGGCCGGCACGCTGAGCGCAGCGAGGCGCGCGCCGGTCACCGAGTAACCGTTGAGATAGTCCTCGAGGCTCGCGAACTCGGAGTGGCGCAGCACCAGCCTCTCGGTCATCTCGCGCAGACCCGTGCCGACGTCGTCAAAGTCGTAGCTCCCGGGCCAGGCCGCCTGCTTCTTGCGCAGCGATCGCCGCCACTTGCGCACGAAGAAGCCCTGGTAGCCGGGCATGGCGCTCTCGAGCGCGATGAGCGTCGCGGTCGGATCGAGCACCGGCGAGACCGCGATCACCCGCTCGAGGGCGAGTCCCGATTCGCCGGCGCTCGCCGCCGCCCGCAGCAGGAAGTTTCCACCGAGCGAGTAACCCACCGCGCTCAGGCGCCGGCCGTGGAAGTGCCGCTGCAGCGCGCCGAGCGCCCCGATCAGCTCGGGCAACCGGCAGGAGTGGAACAGCTCGCGGTTGAGATGATGCGTCTCGCCGTGGTCGCGCAGGTTGAGCCGCACCACCTCGAACCCCCGCTCGAAGAGCAGCTGCGCGAGCGACAGCACGTAGATCGATTCATGGCTGCCCTCCCAGCCGTGCAGCACCACGACGATCCTGCCGTTGCCCCGCGGCGGGCTCGAGATGAAGCACTGCAGAGTCACGCCCGCGCCACACTCGAGCAGCCGCTCGCGCTGCGCCGCGACGAGCGGTGCGGCGCGGAGCTCGATCGCGCCGCGCCGCACGAACGTGGTCGCGAGGATCGACTGCACGTGCGCATTGCGCAGCCACAGCGGCGGGCGAAACTCCTCGCTCACCGGATCGGGAGGCGGCACGCTCAGCCGGGCCCGCTCAGGCGGGCACGCGCGCCGCGCCCGGTACGCCGCGCAGCGTCTGGTAGAGATCCGCCAGCCGCCGCGCCATCGCCGCCGACGACCAGGTGCGCGCATACACGCGCCCGCGCTGCGCGAGCTCCTGGTGCAGCTGCGGCTCGCCGAGCACGCGCACCACCGCCGCGGCGAACGCCGCGCGCTCCTCCGGCACCACCAGCGCCCCGCTCCCCGGCACCAGGATCGAGCGCGTACCGAGCTCGGCGGTCGAGACCACCGGGGTCCCCTGCGCCATCGCCTCGAGCAGCACCAGGCCCTGCGTCTCGGTGCGCGAGGCGAACACGAACACGTCCGCCGCCGCGTAGCAGTCGAGCAGCGCCGTGTCGCGCTCGAGGTAGCCGGCGAAGTGCACGCGGCCAGCGAGTCCCGCGCTCGCGACCTCGCGCTGCAGGCCCGCGCGCGCCGGGCCCTCGCCGGCGATGACCAGCAGAGCCTGCGGCACCTGCCTGAGAACCTCGGCGAACATTCCGACCAGGAAGCCGATGTTCTTCTCGTGGGCCACGCGCCCGATGTAGGTGACGAGCCGTGCATCGGCGGGCAGCCCAGCGCGCGCGCGGAAGGCGCGCCCGTCGCCGGGGCGGAAGCGGTCGGCCGGCAGCCCGGTCGGCAGCACGTGGAT
>JAGWMP010000277.1 GCA_028871705.1 Gammaproteobacteria bacterium | reverse complement strand
CGCGCGAAAACCGCGCAGCGCATCGGCGTCATCGCGCGCGCGGGCCTGCGCGAGGATCGCCGCATCCAGACCTGCGCGGCTCATGAGTCGAGCCGGTAGAGCAGCGGGCGGCTCGGCACGGCATCGCCGCCGAGCGCGGGCAGTTGCAGCTCGAGCAGATACGCGCCGTCGGGCAGCGCATCGGGTACGAAGGCGAGCTCGGTGATGGTGGCCTCGCGCCGCGCGGCGTCGGCGAGCGCGGTGGAGCCGGGCGGCAGGCCGAAGAAGATGCGGTGCGCGGTGAGGCGTCCCTCATCGTGCGCGCGGTCGATCGACGGCAGGTCGACCACCAGGTGGGCGATGCCGCGCTCGACGAGCAGTGCCGCCGCCTGCCGCGTGAGATAGGGCGGGGTCTCGTGCGAGTAGTCGTGCACGCGCTTGCCGGGATGGTTGGGGCGCGTGCGCACGATGAGTGCCTGCGGCGCGAACGGCGGCCGTGCGGGCCAGGCGTGCGCGAGGGCGCGGCGCGTGATGAGCCGGTCGCCGCGCCGCGGGGCAGGGTCGCTGTCCTCGTCCATCGCGGCGGCGGGCTCGGCGTCGACGCTCACGAGGAGCGCCGGCAGCAGCCCGAGCGGGGCGACCCGGCTCGCATCGAGGCGCTCGCGCGTCAGGTGCCCGACGCATTCGGTGTGCGTGCCGTTGCAATGCGGGATGAGCGAGATCACCTCGCAGTTGCAGCTCGCGCCCGCGGCCACCGCGCCCGCGAAGCCCGGGACGGCGAACGGGTGCGCGCTCGCGGGCGGCGCGCCGAAGTGGCGCGGCTGGGGACCGGCGAAGTCGAGCTCGAGCGCGAGACTCACCGGGCGCGCGATGTCGAAGCCGAACTCGCCGCCGGCGAGCGCGATGCGGGCATTCACGCGCTGCGCTCCAGCATCGCGCCGCACTGGCGGCAGGTGCGCTTCTCGGCGCTCGCGAAGAAGCGCTCGAACACCGGCGGGAACTGCTTCTCGATGTCGGTGAGCTCGAAGAATTCCTCGTACAGCCGCTGGCCGCAGCGCTCGCAGTACCACTGGAAGCCGTCGAGCTCGCCGGGGCGGCGCGCGCGCTCGACCACGAGGCCCACGGTGTTGGCGGGGCGCTGCGGCGAGTGCGGCAGATTGGGCGGGATGAGCAGCACTTCGCCGGCGCGGATCGGCACGTCCACCGCGCGCCCGTCCTGGATGGTCTTGAGCACCATGTCGCCTTCGAGCTGGTAGAAGAATTCCTGCCCCGGATCGACGTGATAGTCCTTGCGGGCGTTCGGCCCGCCCACCACCATGATGATGAAGTCGCCGTCGCGAAATACGCGCTTGTTGCCCACGGGGGGTTTGAGCTGCGCCCGGTTGGCATCGATCCACTGCCGGAAGTTGAACGCTTGCAGGGATTGCATGTGTCCTCCGCGTCTTTCGCGTATGTTACGCGTTGCGGCAAAGCGAGGAGAATCCCATGCATTCGAGGCTGGCGCGCGGCGGCACGGCATGCGGCATCGTGCTGGCGGCGTTGCTCACGCTCGCCGGCTGCAGCCACCTGCACTGGCCCTGGCATCGCGCGGCGCCGCCGCCGCCGGCCGCGGTGCACGAGCTCGGGGTGAGCGGCTCGACGGCGGCGCCGCAGTACTGGAAGCGCAACACGCTGCTCATCGACCTGAGCGCGGCGAGCGGCGAGGGCCAGCTGGTGCTCACGCCCGCCGCCGGCGGCGCCTGGCCGGTGCGGCTCGCCTTCCGCGTGATACCGGGCTCGTTCGGCGCGCTCGAGGTACGCGGCGCGGCGCGCGAGGTGCTGCCGATCACGGGCGCGGGCGCGAAGCCCATCGACCTCGAGCTCCCGCCCGGCATCTACGGCGCGGGCACCGCGCAGATCACCGTGAGCTGGGGGCCGCAGATCGTGCCCGCGGCGACCGCCGCCCCCTGAAGCCGTCCCTCAGCCGTCGGGTTGCTGGTAGCCCCGGCACGGCACGCTCACCGGCGGGCGTGGCGCGTCGAGATCGAACGCGGTGAGCGCGCCGCCCCACACGCAGCCGGTGTCGAGGCCGACCACGCCCGGCTCGAGCACCATGCCGAGCGCCGACCAGTGGCCGAAGACGATGCGCGCCGGCGCGCTGGCGCGCGGGTGCCTGAACCACGGGCGCAGCGGCGAGGGCGGCGGCGGCGGCTCGCCCTTGAGGGCGAGATCGATCCGGCCCTCGGCGGTACACACCCGCAGCCTTGTGAGCACGTTGATCGTGAAGCGCAGCCGCTCCATGCCGGAGAGCTGCGGGCTCCAGCGGTCCGGCTGATCGCCGTACATGTGCTCGAACAGCGCCCGCGGGTCGCGCTGCAGGGCCTGCGCGACTTCGCCCGCCAGCGCGAGCGTTTGCGCCACCGTCCATTGCGGCACGACGCCCGCGTGCACCATGAGGTCGCGATCTTCCGCGTGCGCCAGCGGGCGCGTCAGGAGCCACTCGATGAGCGCATCGCGGTCGCGGGCGCCGAGGAGCTCGTCGAGGGTGTCGGAGCCGCGCTTGCGCCGCGCGCCGTAGACGAGCGCCAGCAGGTGCAGATCGTGGTTGCCGAGCACCGCCACGGCGTTGTCGCCGAGAGCGCGCACCAGGCGCAGCGTCTCGAGGGATGCGGGTCCGCGATTGACGAGGTCGCCGACGAACCAGAGCCGGTCGCGGTCGGGCGAGAACTTCAGCAGCGCGAGGAGCGCGCGCAGTTCCTCGTAGCAGCCTTGCAGGTCGCCGATCGCATGGCGGGTCACTGCACGATGCCGGGCATGGCCAGGCGAAAGGGCTCAATCGGCGCGTCGAATTGCGCGCCGTCGTCGGCCAGCATCTGGTAGCTGCCCTGCATGGCGCCGACCGGCGTCTCGAGCACGGCGCCGCTCGAGTAGCGGAAGCCCTGCCCGGGCTTGAGATAGGGCTGCTCGCCCACCACGCCGTCGCCGCGCACTTCCTCCACCTTGCCGTTGGCATCGGTGATGACCCAGTGGCGCGTCAGCAGGCGGGCCGGCACCTGGCCCTCGTTGCGGATGGTGATCGTGTAGGAGAAGACGAAGCGGCGCTCGCGCGGATCGGATTGCTCGTCGAGGTAGCTGGTCTCGACGTCGACGCGGATCTTGTGCTCCTGGGGCGTCATGATGCTCATTCTAGCAATTCCTCACGTTCGGCCGACGCGCATCGCGAGCACGTCGCAGGGAGCTGCGTGCAGCACCGTGTCCTCGGTGAAGTTGACCAGGATCGAGAGGCCATGGCGCTCGCGGCTGCCCAACATAATGAGATCGGTGTGGCGCTCGCGCGCCACGCGCACGATTTCGGATTTGACATTGCCGCTCTCGACCCGGCAGCGGGCATCGGGGAGTCCGAGCTCGGCGGCGAGCGCCGTGAGGCGCTGCTGCGCGCGCTCGAGCAGCTCCGCCTCGATCGGCACCGCCGGCATCAGCGTCTC
>JAGWMP010000276.1 GCA_028871705.1 Gammaproteobacteria bacterium | reverse complement strand
GGCCGCGGCCCCCGCGCCCGGCACGGCGGCCGTCAGGCGCGTGGTTTCGCGTGCCGATTCCTCGGTGGTGGTCGAATGCAGTGCCGCGGCGACCAGTGCCTGCTGCTCGAGCTCATGAATCTTCGCGATACCGGTCGCCGGCGCCGCCGCCGGCGCGCGCCCGGCATAGAGCACCGCGCCCCGCCCGGCCGCCTCCTGCAGGCGGTGGCGGATCTGGTACCAGGCGCCCTGGTTCTGCGGCTCTTCCTGACACCAGACGACTTCGCGCGCATTGGGGAAGCGGTTGAGCACCGCTTCGTACTCATCGCTCGGGAAGGGATAGAGCTGCTCGATGCGCACCAGCCCCACGTCGCGCAGTCCCTCCTTGCGGCGTGCCTTGAGAAGGTCGAAGTACACCTTGCCGCTGCAGAAGACCACGCGCCGCACGTCGGCGGCGCCGAGCTCGTCGATCTCGCCGATGACGCGCGCGAAGCTGCCGCGGCTGAGATCCTCGAGCGGCGAGGCCGACAGCGCATCGCGCAGCAGGCTCTTCGGCGACATCACGATGAGCGGTTTGCGGAACGCCTGGCGCATCTGCCGGCGCAGCATGTGAAACATCTGTGCCGGGGTCGACGGCACGCACACCTGCATGTTGTTCTCGGCGCACAGCTGCAGGAAGCGCTCGAGGCGCGCCGAGGAGTGCTCGGGGCCGGCGCCTTCGTAGCCGTGCGGCAGCAGCAGCACGAGTCCGCAGAAGCGCTCCCACTTCGCCTCGCCCGAGCTGATGAACTGGTCGATGATCACCTGGGCGCCGTTGACGAAATCGCCGTACTGCGCCTCCCACACGGTGAGCGAGCCCGGCTCGGTGGTGGCGTACCCGTACTCGAAGCCGAGCACCGCCTCCTCCGAGAGCACCGAGTCGATCACCTGCACACGTTTCTGGTTCTCGGCGAGATGCTGCAGCGGGATCCAGGTGGCATCGGTATTCTGGTCGTGCAGCACCGCGTGCCGGTGGAAGAAGGTGCCGCGCCCCGAATCCTGGCCGGTGATGCGCACCGCGAAGCCGTCGGTGACGAGGGAGGCGTAGGCGAGCGTCTCGGCGCAGCCCCAGTCGAGCGGCAGCTCGCCAGCGAGCATCTTTCTGCGGTTGGTCATGAGCTGCGCGACGCGCGGGTGGAGGCTGAAGCCCTCCGGCACCGCGGTGATGCGCTCACCGAGTGCGCGCAGGCGCGCGAGCTCGATCCCGGTCGTCACCCGCTCGGTCCAGTCGGCCTGCGAGTAGGTGGTCCAGTTGACCGTGTACTTGTTGCCGATCATGCCGAGCGAGGCCCGCGCCTGCGGCCGGCCCTCGTCGAGCCCGTTGCGGTACTGCTCGGTCATGCCCTCGGCGTCGGCCGCGCTCAGCACACCCGCGCCGCTCAGCTGCTCGGCGTACAGCCGCCGGGCGCTCGGGTGCTGGCGGATCACGCGGTACATGCCCGGCTGCGTCGCCGCCGGCTCATCGGCCTCGTTGTGGCCGTGGCGGCGGTAGCAGACCAGATCGATCACCACGTCCTTGCGGAAGCGCATGCGGTACTTGAGCGCCAGGCGCGAGACGAACACCACCGCCTCGGGGTCGTCGGCGTTCACGTGGAAGATCGGTACTTCCAGCATCTTGGCGACATCGCTCGCGTACATGGTCGAGCGCGCATCGCGCGGCTCGGAGGTCGTGAAGCCCACCTGGTTGTTGACGATCAGGTGGTAGGTGCCGCCGGTGAAGAAGCCGCGCGCCTGGGAGAGCTGCAGCGTCTCCATGACGACGCCCTGGCCCGCGAAGGCGGCATCGCCGTGGATCAGCACCGGCAGAACGCGCCCGCCGCGCTCATCGCCGCAGCGCTCCTGGCGGGCGCGCACCGAGCCCTCGACCACCGGGTTGACCACTTCGAGGTGCGAGGGGTTGAAGGCGAGCACGGTGTGCACGTTGCCCGCCGGCGTGCGCAGGTCCGCGGAGAAGCCCTTGTGATATTTGACGTCGCCCGAGCCCTTGACCTTGCCCGGCTCGTAGCGGCCCTCGAACTCGGTGAAGAGCTCGGCGGGCGCTTTACCGAGGAGGTTGACCAGCACGTTGAGGCGCCCGCGGTGCGCCATGCCGATCACGACCTCCTCGATCCCGACGGCGCCGCTGCCCTGGATGAGATCATCGAGCGCCGGGATCAACGCGTCGCCGCCTTCGAGCGAGAAGCGCTTCTGGCCGACGTACTTGGTGTGCAGGTAGCGCTCGAGGCCCTCCGCTGCGGTGAGCTGCCAGAGGATGTTGCGCCGCTCCTCGGGGCTGAAGCGTCCGCGCAGGCGCCCTTCCTGGAACTCATCCTGCAGCCAGATGCGCTCCTCCGAGTTCGACACGTGGGCGAACTCGGCGCCGATGTTGCCGCCATAGATGTATTGGAGCTGCGCGAGGATGTCGCGCAGCTTCATGCGCTTGGGCACGGCCTCGATGTGACTGCCGGTGAAGAATTCCTGATCGAGGTCCGCCGGCGTCAGCCCGTAGTGCCCGGGCTCGAGGGCACGGGGCCGCGGGCGCGGCGTGAGAGCGAGCGGATCGATGGTCGCGACCAGATGCCCGCGGTTGATCCAGATCCGAATGAGGCGCGAGACGGCCGCCTGGCGCACGTCGGCCGAGGCCTGCGCCGGGGCGGGCGCAGCCGCGGCGGCGCGCGCGGTCGCGGCGCGCGCCACGATGGCGTCCCGCACCGGTCCGTGCGCGCGCTCCGTGGCGCCCGCGCCCCCGAGCTGCGCGAAGTAGGCCCTCCAGCGCTCATCGACGCTCGCCGGATCGCGCAGGTACTGTTCGTACAGGGCGTCGAGGAAGTCGGCGTTACCGCCGTAGAGGGGTGTCGGTTCGAGCATGCGGGGGAAAACCCAAGGCGAGCCAGTAGTTTAGCGGAAACGCCACCGCCGGGGTAAAGCACCCCGGGGCGTCCCGCCCGTGGACCGCTTCAGAGCGCCGGGAGACGATCGAGGAGGCGGAACTCGTAGAGCATCAGCGCCGCATAGACGGCCAGCAGGAGATACAGGAGTATCCCCGCCGACAGACGCCCCCACACCCGCATGCGGGCGATGAGCGTAAGCAGCACCACCCCGCCCGCGGTCAGCCCCACCTTCACCAGGGTGAAAGCCAGCGCCGAGCCGCCGACCAGGGGACGCATCAGCGGATTGGCCTCGTAGGCCCCGTGGCGCATCAGCTCGAGCGTCAGCACCGCGTCCGCGCTCGAGAAGAGCAGGATCAGGATCGCGATCGCGAGCCACTGCGGATGGTGCCAGTCGATCGCGGTGAGCGAGCGCTCGCCGGCGCGGCGTGGCAGGCGGCGCCGGGTATGGAAACTGCCGAGGAGGAGACCCCGCAGCACCTGACTGCGGCGCTCCCCGCGCCGGCGCTCGGGGCGCGCGCTGGAGACGATTCGATTGCTGAGCTCGGTCGACACGGTTCTTGTTATT
>JAGWMP010000275.1 GCA_028871705.1 Gammaproteobacteria bacterium | reverse complement strand
TCGGGACAGCTTCTCCACGGTCGGTGCCTGTTATTGTAGCGGCACCGGCGGGGGAGATTTTCGTCATGAAGCGTCTCGTGGTACTCGTGCTGCTCGCTCTCGCACCGTGCGCCTTCGCCGCGGATGCGCCACCCCTCAAGACCCGTAACGTCGTGCTCATCGTGAGCGACGGGCTGCGCTGGCAGGAGATGTTCACCGGCGCCGACCCGCTGCTGCTCAACGAAAAGAATGGCGGCATCTGGGATAGCGAAGCGGACCTCAAGCGCGAGTTCTGGCGCGACGACGTGAACGAGCGCCGCAAGGCGCTGTTCCCCTTCATCTGGACCACGGTCGCCACGCACGGCCAGATCTTCGGCAACCAGACCAAGGGCAGCATCGCGCGCGTCACCAACACCTTCTGGTTCTCCTATCCGGGCTACAACGAGATGCTCTCGGGCCACGCCGATGCGCGCGTCAACTCCAACGAGTTCGGCCCGAACCCCAACGTCACCGTGTTCGAGTGGCTGAACGGCCAGCCCGACCTCGCCGGCAAGGTCTCGGTGTTCGCCACCTGGGCGACATTCAAGGACATCTTCAACGTGAGCCGCAGCCACCTGCCGCTGCAGGTCGGCTGGGACCCGCCCTACAAGGGCCAGGTCGGCCCGCGCGAGACGCTCATGAACGAGCTGTATCGCACGACCACGAAGCTCGAGGACACGGACGTCTACGACTCGTTCCTCCAGGTCCCGCTCATGGACTCGTTCGCGAAGTCGCGGCCGCGGGTGCTGTTCGTCGGCTACGGCGAGACCGACAACTGGGGCCACACGGGCCGCTACGACCTGCTGCTACACGCGGCCCACTCCTTCGACCACTACGTCGAGGAGCTGTGGAACAAACTGCAGACGCTGCCCGCGTACCGGGACAAGACCACCTTCATCCTCACCGCCGATCACGGCCGTGGCAGCGGCCCGGTGGAGTGGAAGGAGCACGGCGTCGAGGAGAAGGGCTCGGACAACATCTGGATCGCCGTGATGGGGCCGGACACCGCCGCGCTCGGCGAGCGCACCCGGACGGCCGAGGTGCACCAGGCGCAGATCGCCGCGACCATCGCGGCGCTCCTCGGCAAGGACTACCGCGCCGCGGTACCGGCGGCCGCGCCCCCCATCGCGGAGGTCGTCGGCAAGGGGCGCTGACGATGGCGGCCGCTGCGGCGGGCGCGCCCGCCTGGCATCTGTTCGTCCCGAAGCTCGTCACGGTGCTGCGCCGTGGCTACGGCGTGCACGACCTGCGCCACGACCTGACCGCCGGGCTCACGGTGGCGGTCGTCGCCTTGCCGCTCGCCATGGCGCTCGCGATCGCCTCGGGCACCACTCCGGTGAAGGGACTGCAGACGGCCATCGTCGCGGGCTTCATCATCTCGGCGCTCGGCGGCTCGCGCGTGCAGATCGGCGGTCCCACCGCCGCCTTCGTGCCGGTGGTGTTCAACGTCATCGAGAAGTTCGGTTACGGCGGGCTGATTCTGTGCACGCTGCTCGCCGGCCTGATGCTGATCGCCGCCGGCGCGCTGCGCATCGGCACGCTCATGAAGTACATGCCGCAGCCGGTGATCACCGGCTTCACGGCGGGCATCGCGGTGAGCATCTTCCTCAGCCAGGTGAAGGATCTGCTGGGCCTGCACATGGGCGCCGTACCGGCCGACTTCCTGGCGCGTCTGGGTGCCTACTGGCAGCACCTCGGCTCGTTCAACACCGCGGCGATCGCGGTGGCGCTCGGCAGTCTCATGCTGATCGTCGCGCTGCGCCGTCTGCGCCCCGCCTGGCCCGGCTTCCTGATCGCGGTAGGCGTGACCACGGTCGGCTGCGCGCTCGCCGGGTTCGGCGTCGAGACCATCGGTTCGCGCTTCGGCGCGATCCCGGCGCAGTTGCCGCACTTCGCCCTGCCCCACATCCCCCTCGAGCGCACGCGCGAGCTCATTCCGAGCTCCTTCACCATCGCATTCCTCGCCGGCGTCGAGTCGCTGCTCTCCGCCGTGGTCGCCGACGGCATGATCGGCGGCCGGCACCGTTCCAACTGCGAGCTGATCGCGCAGGGCGCGGCCAACGTCGCCGCGGCGCTCGCCGGCGGGCTGCCGGCCACCGGCGCGCTGGCGCGCACGGCCACCAACGTGCGCTCGGGCGCGCGCTCGCCGGTCGCCGGCATGGCGCACGCGCTGTTCCTGCTGATCTTCATGCTGCTGCTCGCACCGTGGATGAGCTACATCCCGCTCGCGGCGCTCGCCGCGGTGCTGGTCGTGGTCGCCTGGAACATGGCGGAGCTCGAGAGCTTCCGGCATCTGATGAGCGGACCGGTGGGCGATCGGGCGGTGCTGCTGCTCACCTTCGCGCTCACGGTGGCCTTCGACCTGACCGTGGCGATCGAAGTCGGACTGGTGCTGGCCGCATTCCTCTTCATGCATCGCATGAGCGAGGTGGTGGCGATCGGCTCGGACGTGACGCTGCTCGAGGAGGATACCGACGACTTCGCCGGTGCGCCGGAGGCGAGCCAGCGCGCGCAGCTGCCGCCCGGCGTCGAGGCCTTCCAGGTCTCGGGGCCGCTTTTCTTCGCGGTTGCCAACCGGCTCGACGACGTCCTCAATCAGTTTCCCAAGCCGCCGCGCGTGTTCATCCTGCGCATGCGCCTCGTGCCGCTGATCGATGCCAGCGGCGTGGCGGCGCTGCGCGCATTCCTGGAGCGCTGCCGCCGGCACGGTACCCGCGTGATTCTCTCGGGCCTCGCGCCGCAGCCGCGCGCCATCCTCGCGCAGATGGGGGTGCGGCCGGACGGTGCACAGCTCGAGTTCGCCGATGATTTCGCCGCCGCGGTGGCCCGCGCGGCCCAGACCTAGCGCCGCCGGCCGCCGGCGCCGCACCATCAGGCGCCGCAGTCGCTGCCACGCGGCCGAGGCCCACCGGCCGGATCGGCAGTAGTCCCTACTTCCCAGGCGCCGGCGCATTACGTACCCTTTACGGGCGCGCGTCTTGCGCCCGTTGGGAGAGAACCTATGCGCTTCGATGAATCCCGCCGGCAGCTGCTGAGAAATGTCGCCCTCGGCACGCTGCTGCTGCCGATCGCCGCCGCCCCCCTCTCGGCCGCCGCCGCCGACCTGCCGCTGCTCACGCCCGATGACCCCACGGCCAAGGCGCTCAAGTACACGGCAGATGCCGGCAAATCGACCGACGCCAAGCCCGGCAGCAAGTGCGCCACCTGCGCGCTCTACCAGGGCGCCGCCGGTTCCGCGCAGGGCGGTTGCCTGCTGTTCCCCGGCAAGGCCGTCAAGGCCGGCGGCTGGTGCAGCAGCTGGACGCTGAAGAAGTAGCGGCTGTTCCCCTTCCCGGGATGCGAGCGGCGGGCCCCTGAGGCCCGCCGCTCTTTAGGGCTGCCATGAAGTCCTCCGGACTCAATACCCTGTGCGTGCACGCCGCGCACACGCCCGATGCCACGAGCGGCGCGA
>JAGWMP010000027.1 GCA_028871705.1 Gammaproteobacteria bacterium | reverse complement strand
ACTCGGGGCCGAGGGCACCGCGATCGAAGGCGCCGGGTTCCTCGAGGCCCTCGAGCGCTGGTGGCTGCGCGAGGGCGCGGCGCGCGAGGCGCCGGCCGCGCCGGCCTTGCCGTTCACGGGCGGCTGGGCTCTCTATCTCGGCTACGAGCTCGCGCAGGAGATCGGGCCGCGCCTCGCGCTGCCGCGCACCCCGCTGCCCTGGGCGGCGTTCGCGCTGCGCACGACCTGCGCGCTGATTCACGAGCTCGGCAGCAACCGCGTGCTCGCGGTCGGCGAGGCCGATGCCGCCGGCGACCTCGAGCGTCTCATCGACGACGCCCGTGCCGCGGCGCACATCGCAGAGCCGCCCGATACGCTCCAGATCGGTGCCGTGCGCGAGGAGGACCCGGCGCAGTTCCTCGCACGGGTCGCCCGCGCCAAGGAATACGTGCGCGCGGGCGACATCTACCAGGCGAACCTGTCGCGCTCCTGGAGCGTCGCGATCGGTGGGGCGGGCTCCGCAGCCGGCGCGGCCGCGGCCCTCTACCGGCGGCTGCGCGCGGCGAATCCCGCGCCGTTCGCGGCGCTGGCGCAATGGCGCGGCATGGCGATCCTCTCGTCCTCTCCCGAGCGACTGGTGCGGGTCACCGGAAGGCGCATCGACACGCGGCCGATCGCCGGGACCCGCCCGCGCAGCCGTCTTCCCGGAGGCGATGCGGTGGAAATCCCGGCGCTCGTGATGCATCCGAAGGAGCGCGCCGAGCACATCATGCTGGTCGACCTCGAGCGCAACGACCTCGGGCGCCTGTGCGAGCCCGGGACGGTACGGGTGGATGAGCTGATGAGCATCGAGTCCTACGCGCACGTGCACCACATCGTCTCCAACGTCAGCGGGCAGCTGCGCGCGGACGTGACGCCGGTCGGCGCGGTGCGCGCGGTCTTTCCCGGCGGCACCATCACCGGCTGCCCCAAGTTCCGCTGCATGCAGATCATCGCCGAGCTCGAGCGCGTCGGCCGCGGCGCCTACACCGGCTCGCTCGGCTACCTTTCGCTCGACGGGCAGCTCGACCTCAACATCCTGATCCGTACCATGACGCTCGCGGGCGCCGCGCTCGGGTTCCGCGCCGGCGCCGGCATCGTCGCCGACTCCGATCCCGAGCGTGAGCTGGAGGAGACGCGCGCCAAGGCCCGTGGGCTGCTGCGCGCGCTCGGGGGGCCGCATGCGGACTGAGACCCCATCCGCGGGCGCACTCGAGTCCGTGCGGATCGACGGGCGCGTGGATGGCGTGCTCGCGCCGCTCGAGCGCGGGCTCCACTACGGCGACGGCCTGTTCGAGACGATCGCCTGCCTCGGCGGACGGCCGCGATTTCTCGAGCGGCATCTGGAGCGCCTCGCGTATGGCTGCGAGCGGCTCGGCATCGGCTTTCCGGGGCACGAGGCGCTCGGCCGTGAGATCCTCGCGGTCGCCGGCGAGGCCGAGCGCGCCGTGGTCAAGGTACTGCTTACCCGCGGAGCGGCCGCGGCGCGCGGTTACGCAGTGGCGGGCAGCGAGCGGCCGACCCGCGTGACACTGCGCTACCGCTGGGAGGCCGAGGACCCGGCACTGGCCCGCGACGGGGTGCGGGTGCGTATGGCGGAGCTGCGCCTCGGGGAGAATCCACACCTCGCGGGGCTCAAGCACCTCAACCGCCTCGAGCAGGTCGAGGCGCGCCGCGAATGGAGCGACCCGGGCATCGCCGAAGCCCTGATGTTCTCTTCGAGCGGGAGGCTCGTTTCGGGCGTGATGAGCAACGTGTTCCTGGTGCAAGCCGAGCGGCTGCGTACCCCGCGGCTCGATCGCTGCGGCGTGGCCGGCATCATGCGGGCCGCCGTGCTGCGCGCGGCGGCGCAACTTGGCATCGCCGCCGAGGAGGCCGCGCTCGATGCCGGCGACCTCGCACAGGCGCGCGAGATCTTCCTCACCAGCGCGCTCATCGGCGTGCGGCCGGTGCGTGAGCTTGCCGGCCGCGCGGTGGCGCCGGGCCCCGTCACGCGCGCGCTGCAGCAGGCGCTCGCGCCGCTGCTCGCCGGAGCCGCCGATGCTTAAGTGGCTGCGGCGCATCGCCCTGGTCTTCGTGCTGCTGCTCGCTGCGGCCGGTGTCGCCGCGATCCTCGGCTGGCAACGCCTCGAGGAGGATTACCAGGGTCCGGGGCCGGCCGCGGCGGCGACCCGCATCCAGGTGGCGCCGGGGGCGAGCGTGCGCACGGTGCTGGCGCAGCTCGAAGGGCAGGGTGCCGTGCGCCGCGCGCGCGAGGTGGAGTGGTACCTGCGCCTCAAGGGGCTGCACCCGCGCGTCCAGGCCGGGACGTACGCGCTCCCGGCGCACGCGAGCCCCGCGCAGATCCTGCTGCTCTTCGAGGAAGGCAATGTGATCCTCGAGCAGCTCACCGTGGTCGAGGGCACGACCTTCGCGGATTTCCTCGAGCTCCTCGCGCACGAGCCCGATGTGACCCACACGCTCGCCGGCAAGACCCCGGCCGAGGTCATGGCCGCGCTCGGCCATCCGGGGGAGAACCCGGAGGGACGCTTCTTTCCCGATACCTATCGCTTCGCCGCCAACACGGCCGATACCGTGATCCTCGGACGCGCCTACGACAGCATGCGCACGGCGCTCGCTGCCGCATGGGGCGCGCGCAGCGCGGGCTTGCCGTTCGACACGGCGGATCAGGCGCTGACGCTCGCCTCCATGGTCGAGAAGGAGGCCCACCTCGCGAGCGAGCGGGCGCGCATCGCCGGCGTGTTCGTGAACCGCCTGCGCAAGGGCATGCGCCTGCAGTCCGATCCGACGGTGATCTACGGGCTCGGGGCGCGGTACGACGGCGAGATCCATACGCGCGATCTGCTGACCGATACGCCCTATAACACCTATACGCGCGCGGGACTGCCGCCGACGCCGATCGCGCTTCCGGGCCGGGGCTCCCTCATGGCGGCGGTGCAGCCGGATGAGACCGGCGATCTCTACTTCGTCGCCACGGGTCTCGGCGACGGGGCACATCACTTCTCCAGGACCCTCGTGGAGCATAATTCCGCGGTGCAGGCTTACCTGACGCGACTTCGCCAGCAACACGGGTCCGGCGCCATCCATCGGGCCGCCCCTGCGGGTGCCCCGCATCCATGAGCGGCGGCCGCTTCGTCACGCTGGAGGGCATCGAGGGCGCGGGCAAGTCCACGATCGCCAAGTTCGCGCTCGCCTGGCTTACCCGGCGGGGCATCCCCGGCCGCCTCACGCGCGAGCCGGGGGGCACCCCGCTCGCCGAGCGGGTACGGCAAATCGTGCTCGAGCGCGGGGCCGAGACGCTCTCACCGGTGGCCGAGACGCTCCTCATGTTCGCCGCGCGCGAGCTGCATCTGAAGAACGTGATCCGCCCGGCGCTCGAGCGCGGCGAGTGGGTGATTTGCGACCGCTTCACCGATGCGACCCGCGCTTACCAGGGGAGCGGCCGCGGCGTCGATGCGCAGCTCATCGAGACGCTCGCCGCCGCCGTGCACCCCGACCTCGCGCCCGATTGCACGCTGCTGCTCGATCTCCCGGTGCCGCTCGGCCTCGGCCGCGCGCGCGCGCGCGAGGCGGGCGCCGCCGATCGCTTCGAGGCCGAGACGGTGGCCTTCTTCGAGCGGGTGCGCGCCGGCTACCTCGAGCTCGCACGGCGCGACCCGCAGCGCTTCCAGGTGCTCGATGCCGCGGCGCCGCTCGCGGCGGTCGAGGAGCGGGTGGAGCGCGCGCTCGAGGCGCTGGCGTGAGCGGCACACCGATGCCGGAATGGATTGCGCCGCAGGCGGCGGCACTCACGGGCGCGGCACGCGCCGGGCGGCTGCCGCATGCGCTCCTCGTTCACGAGGCGCCGGGTGCCGGGGGCGATTGGCTGGCGCATTACGCGGCGCGCCTCGCGCTGTGCCAGCACCCGGCCGAGGCCCCCTGCGGCAGCTGCACCGGCTGCCGCCGCGCACTCGCCTGGCAGCATCCGGATCTGGCGCGCGTGGCGCCGCTCGAGGACTCGCGCCAGATCCGCATCGAGCAGCTGCGCGAGCTGAGCGCGGAGCTTGCCCTCACCAGCCACGCGGGCGGCTACAAGGTCGGGATCGTCACCCCTGCGGACGCGATGAACCGCTTCGCCGCCAACGCGCTCCTGAAGACCCTCGAGGAGCCGCCCGCGCGGACCCTCCTCGTGCTGGTGGCTACTCAGCCCTCGCGGCTGCCGCCGACGGTGCTCAGCCGCTGCCAGCGCCTCACCGTGCGCGCGCCCACCCGCGCGCAGGCGGTCGCCTGGCTCACCGAGGTGCGCGGAGCCGGGGAGTGGGAGGCGGCGCTCGCGGTCATCGGCGAGGCACCGATGCTGCTCTTCGAGGCGGACCCCAAACCCATCGCGCAGGCCGGCGCCGAGAGCCGCGAGACCCTCGCGGCGATCGCGGCCGGGCGGGCGGACCCGGTTGCCGCCGCGGAGCGCTGGGCCCGCAACGAGCCCGCGCTGCGCCTGCGGTGCTTTGAGAATTGGCTCACAGAACGCATCCGCCGCAGCCCCGGGACGGGCAACTTAATGCCAGAAGTGGGCGCTGGCCCCTACTTGCCAGGACCCGGGGCGTTCTTGAATATACGCGAGCTGTTCGGGCTCCTGGACGAGGTCCGGGAGCTAAGGACTGCGCTCGACGTGCCGCTCAATCGCGCACTGGCGCTCGAAGCTCTGTTACGGCGACTTGCACCGCGTGGTGCCGGCGTCGCAGCATAGGAACCACGGATGAACGCACGACCGGTACATGTGACGGGTGGGGAAAGGACCGTGAGAGCGGGCGCGAACAAGCCGGGTCTGTTGACGCTCACCATCAAGGACAAGAGCGCGCTGTATCTGGCCTATATGCCGTTCGTGAAGAACGGCGGACTCTTCATTCCCACCAACAGCAACTATCGCCTCGGTGACGAGGTGTTCATGCTGCTGAACCTCATGGGCGAGGACGAGAAGCTCCCCGTGGTCGGGCGCGTGATCTGGGTGACCCCCAAGGGCGCGCAGGGCAAACGCACCGCCGGCATCGGCGTGCAGTTCAGCGAGCAGGATCGCGGGCAGACCCAGAAGAAGATCGAGACCTACCTGGCCGGCGCCCTCTCGGGCGACAAGGCCACGCACACCATGTAGCGGCCTTACTTCGGGCCGGCAGGCTTCGCTGGCGCAGCGGCCCTGGGCGGCGCGGCGGCGGCTCGCGATGGCGCGGCGGCGCTGCCGTTGGAGAGTCCCCCGGTGAGAACGTAGGCATCGAAGCCGCGCTCGACCATGAGATACGCGGCGGCGGAGCTGCGCCGCCCGGTGTCGCAGTAGACGACGTAGGGCACCGCCGGATCGAGCGTCGACAGCTTGAGGCGAATCAGATAGAGGGGGATATTGAGCGCGCCCTCGATGGCGAGCGTCTGGTGCTCGCTCGGCAGCCGCACGTCGAGCCAGCGGCCGCCCTTGGCGACGATCTCGCTCGCCTGCTCGCGGCTCACCCACTGCAGCAGCGGCTCGTTCATCAGCTCGCGGAAGTCTTCCTTCTTCAGGCGCATCAGCACGCCGTCGGTGATCATGGTGACGGTGGCGTTGCGCTTGGCCTCGGCGATCAGTGCCTCCTCGCCGAAGGTGTCGCCGACGCCGAGCTCGGCGAGCCGGATGCCTTCCTGCTTGAGCGGCGTCTCGCGCGACACCGCGCACTTGCCTTCCACGATGATGTAGAAGTAGTCGCCCTCGCCACCCTGTTTGATCACGACCTCGCCGGCCTTGGTGGGGGTGCGCTGCAGGCGCTGGAAGATCGCCTGGATATTGGCGGGCGGAATGCGGTGAAACGCCTTGGTCTGCAGCAGCGTCGTCATCCAGTCGTCCGAGCCCGCGCTCTGCAGCTGCGTCTGCAGCTCTCCCACCTCGTAGGTGCCGGTCTGATCCCAGGTGATCATGACGTCGAGCAGGTCGCTGTCGATCGACAGATAGGTGACGTCGCCGCGGGCGCGTGCCGCCACCCGCCGCGGCAGCTGCGGGTAGAGGGGATTGCGCGCCTCGGGGGTACCGCCCTGGAGCGTGGTCACCACGCGGTCGCCTTCGGCGATCTCGAGCGTGCCGCTCACCAGCCAGAACGTGCGCTTATCCGTGTCGCCCTGGTCGAACATCAGGCGGCCGGAATTGAGCGTGCGCAACGTGATCTTCTTCGCCAGCGCCGCCAGGTTCTCGCGTTTCATCCCATCGAGGGGCGCGAACGCCTTCAGCACCTGCGCAGTGGTTTCGCGCTCTTCCGCCATGGGCTCCCGAATCGACCGGTTAAGTTAATGGCCTCGTGCCCGCAAGCGCTGCGGCACGAGCACCGTTTGATGTTAGCACAGGGCGTGCGAGGGCCTGCGCGCGCTGCGCCTCACGCCGCGCGCTCGCCGGTGAGCTGCGCCCAGCCGGCATCCGGCGTGAAGCGCGGACCGTGACGCGCCGCAAGCTCCGTCAGGCGCGCGACGATGGCCGCCGGCCCGCGCGCACGGGCATAAGCGAGCGGCCCGCCGCGGAAGGGCGCGAAGCCGGTGCCGAAGATGACGGCGGCGTCCGCGAGGTCGGCGTCCTCCACGACGCGTTCGCGCAGGCACGCGACGCACTCGTTCACCAGCACCAGAATCAGCCGGTCGATGAGGTCTTCCGGGGCCGGTGCGCCGGCCGCGGCGTCCTTCACCGCCTTGCCGTCCTGCCACACATAGAAGCCCGCGCCGCTCTTCTTGCCGAGCTTCTTCGCCGCGAGGAGCGCGGCGAGGCGCGGCAGCGCAGGGACCGGCCGCCCGAGCTCGCGCGCGATGATCTCGCCGACGTGCGATGCCACGTCGAGGCCGACGACGTCGGCGAGCTCGATCGGCCCCATGGGCATGCCGAAGCGCACCGCGGTCCGGTCGATGGCCGGCAGCGCCACGCCTTCCTCGGCGGCGTACATGGCCTCGTTCAGATACGGCGTCAGGACGCGGTTCACCATGAAGCCCGGGGCGCTGCGGCAGGGCACCGGCAGCTTGTCGAGCCGCCGTGCGAAGGCGGTGGCGGTCTCGACCGCGGCCGGGTCGGTGCGCTCGGCATGCACGACCTCGATGAGCGGCATCTGCGCCACGGGATTGAAGAAATGCAGGCCCACCAGGCGCCGCGGGTTCGCGAGCCGGTCGGCGAGCGGCTCGAGCATGATGCTGGAGGTATTGGTGGCGAGCAGCGCGCCGGGCTTCATGCGCGGCTCGAGCCGCGCGTACAGCTCGCGCTTGGCGTCGAGGTTCTCGAAGATCGCCTCGATGACGACGTCCGCCTGCGGCACGCCGTCGCCCGCGACATCCGCGCGCAGCCGCTCGCGTGTGGCGGCCCGCTTCGCCGGATCGCGCACGCGCCTGTCGAAGAGCTCGGCGGCGCGCCTGAGCGCCGGCTCGATGAGCTCGCTCGCCCGGTCCTGCAGCGTCACGGTGAAGCCGCGCAGCGCCGACCACGCGGCGATGTCCCCGCCCATGACCCCGGCGCCGACGACGTGGACGTGGCGGATCTCAACCGGGCTCTTGCCGCCGCCGCTCTTCAGGCGGTCCTGCAGCAGGAATACCCGCACGAGGTTGCGCGAGGTGGGCGTCGTGAAGAGGTGCGCGATCGAGCGCGCCTCCGCCTCGTAGGCGGCGGGCCCGCGCGCCCCGTAGCGGGCCCACAGATCGATGATCGCGTAGGGCGCCGGGTAGTGGTCGGCGGGCGCCTTGCGCGCCACCTGGGCGATGAGCGAGCGGCGCACCAGGGGACGCAGCGGCGCCGCACTCAGCAGCCGCTCCATGAGCGGCGCGCGCCGCGGCGGCGGGCCGCGCAGCACCAGCGCGCGCGCCGTGGCGCGCAGCTGCGCCTCGGTGGTGAGGGCATCGACCAGGCCGAGCCGCAGCGCCTTGTCGGCGCGCACCGGCTTGCCGGTGAGCATCAGCTCCATCGCCGCGCGTACGCCCGCCACCTGCACGCTGCGCACCGTGCCGCCGAAGCCGGGGTGAATGCCGAGCTGCACCTCCGGCAAGCCGAGCGACAGCCGCTCATCGCCCACCGCGACGCGATAGCGGCAGGCGAGGGCGAGCTCGAGACCCCCGCCGAGAGCGAAGCCGTGGATGGCAGCCACGCTCGGGCAGGGCAGCGCGGCGAGCCGGCTCATGACCTGCTGGCCGCGGTGAATCAGCCCGTAGCCGCTGTCGGCATCGGTGATACCGGTGAATTCGCGGATATCGGCGCCGGCGACGAAGCCGCTCTTCTTGGCGGAGATCACCACCAGCGCGCGCGGCGGCTCCTTCTCGAGCGTCGCGAGCAGTCCGTCGAGCTCGACGAGGACGCTGCCGGAGAGCACGTTGGCCGAGGTGCCGGGCTTGTCGAGGGTGAGCCAGGCGAGGCCGTCGGCGTCCTTCTCGAGGCTCCAGTTGCGGGCGGTTTCGGTGGTCATGGGATTGGAGACTTTCAGGCGACCGTGGCGGCAGCCTTATCCGCGGCGGTGGTGCTGCGCGGGTGCACCACGAAGTCGCACACCAGCGGGCGATGGTCCGAGAAGCGCACGTCGGGAACGCGAAAGCCGGTCACCTCGATCCCCTCGCTCACCAGCACGAAGTCGAGCTCGACGCGCGGCACGCGCGCGGGGAAGGAGGGGAGGCCGGCGGTATTGGCGCTGCGCAGGCCCGCCGCGCGCATGAACAGATAAATCTCGTGCGTACCCCAGAAGGTATTGAAGTCGCCGGCGACGATCACCGGCTTGGCCGACTGCACCACCAGGTCGTGCAGCGAGCGCAGCTGGTACTGGCGGTGGCGGAACTTCACCGACAGGTGCACGAGGAATACGCAAACCTCGTTGAGCTCGAGCTCGATAATGAGGCGCTTGATGCCGGTATCGAAATAGTGGAAGCGCTCACCGGCGACGTTCGGACCGGAGAGGAACGCGTTCCCCTGCTTGCGTACGATCGGCATGAAGGTATTGATCGAGCCACTGCGGTACTTGCACTGGAAGGTCGAGTAATGGCCGAGCTGCCGGGCGATGTGCTCGGCCTGGTTGACCATCCCGGTGCGGATCGAGCCGGTGTCGACCTCGACCAGCCCGACGACGTCGGGCTGCTCGCCGCGGATGAACTCGGTGATGCCGTCGAGCACCCGGCGGTTGCTGCGCAGGTAGCCGGCGCCGGGCAACGGCAGATGGAAC
Organism: Gammaproteobacteria bacterium; assembly: GCA_028871705.1. Lineage (GTDB taxonomy): Bacteria > Pseudomonadota > Gammaproteobacteria > Steroidobacterales > Steroidobacteraceae > 13-2-20CM-66-19. Next base: position 10,482 of record JAGWMP010000027.1, on the reverse strand, counting down.
CCTGGCCCGGTGCCGGTGGCGTAGCGGATGTTGTAGACGAGCAGGCGCACGGCTTGTGGCGGCATTCTATCCCGCCCTTGCGCTCCGCACCCCGTATGCGAGACTTGGGTCCGTCAGTCACCTGCGACTAGGGGGGCCGATGTCGCAAGCGAACCCCGTACGTCTCTTCGTCACGCACGCCTGGGAGCACAGCGACGACTACCTGCGCGTGTTCGAGTACCTGGAGAGCGCCCGCAATTTCTTCTACAAGAACTTCAGCACCCCCGACCTGCGGCCGAGCGGCGACAAGGGCGACAAGGAGGTGCTGCGCGAGGATCTGCGCCGGCAGATCTCACCCGTCGAGGCGGTGATCGCGCTCTCGAGCCTGCACGCCACGCAGCCGGACCTGCTCACGTTCCAGATGCTGTACGCGCAGGCCAACCACAAGCCCGTCGTGCTGATGAAGCCCTTCGGCGGCGGACGCGAGGCGCCCAAGGCGATCCTCGATCTCGCCGACGAGGTGGTGGAATGGGACGAGCGGGCGCTGGTGGACGCGCTGCGCCGCCAGGCGCGTCACGAGGAGACGACGCGCTGGGACACGATCGACTTCAAGCTCGACTAGTAGCCCAGGCCGCAAGAGCGCCGCAGGCAACTCTTGCCAATTGACTAGAGTGCGGCCACCTGCGGCACGGGGGCGTTCTTGGCGCGCGCCCCATTGGCGAGGCCGTGGTAGCCGTTGAGCGCGGCGCCGTTCATCGAGGCGTTGGTGCCGCGGGCAAGAGGTGCAGCGGCGCTGGCGTACTCGCGCACGATCGCGGCGAACAGTCGCACCACGGTGCAGGCGAGCTCGTCGGCCTCGCTCGCCGACATCTTGCGCACGGTGGCGCGCACGGCGTCCTCGCCCCGCAGCGGACGCTCGCGGGTGAGCGCATCGTGACAGGCGCGGAACTCCTCGCGGAGGGCTTCGGGCAGATCCTCGACCCTGACAAACGCGAGATGGTTGCGATAAGCATCGGCGAGCCGATCCTTGATCGGACCCGAACGCACGAGCGACAGAGCCGCCCCCTCAAGCTGTTCCCATGTAGTGGCCATCACTACCTCTTGGGACGTCTCCCGTCGGCGCGGTTCGTGTGCGCGAGGCCCGCGGCGGGGTGGCGTCGGTTAGTTCTTGTTCTGCCCTGGGTATCGGAATCCAAGCACACTCAAGCGGCTGCGCTCGGAATATAGCTCAGACTCTAGGAAAAAAATATGGTCAATCCGTGACCATTTTTTGACGGAGCCCGCCGGCGAGGAGCGCTGGGCGGGCTTGAACGAGCCGGGTGCGGCGCCGAAGGGGGTGCCGGATCGCGAAGCCGGCGGGCTGCGGGAGGCGCGCCCGCGCTAGGGTGAAACTACCTTAGATTACTACAGTATCAATCTGAATATTCTCGATTTTATTCAGTCAATTGGCCCAGCAATAGGCGGTGTTCACGGCGCCGCCCGTGCCCGTGGCGTACTGCTGTCCGGTCGAGTCGACGCCGAACTGCAGGCACTGGGTGTCGTTCACCTGGCTGCCGATGGCGGTGGCGACGACCTGGTACGAGGGTGCGGCCGGCGGATTGGGAATCGCGAGCCCGCCGCATGCCGCACCCGCCGGGGAGCAGACCGTGAGCGTGTAATACCCACTGCCGAACGCCGCGCCGTTGGCCACGTTCAGGCCGAGACTGGCTGTCGCGGGGGTGTACTGCGAGCCGTTGGTGCTGAAGTAGGACTCCTCGCGGCCGGCGACATCGAGCAGCGTGGTCTTGGCCTCGGTGCGCCGGCTCTGGCGCACGTTGTTCATGTAGGAGGGCACGGCGAGCGAGACCAGGATGGTGGCGATCACCACCACCACCATCAGCTCGATCAGCGTGAAGCCCTGTTCCCGTCTTGCCACTCGCAGCTCCATGAGATTCCTCCGTTAGCGCCGCTCGATCCAGCTGATGCGGCGGCCGGTCGTGTTCGGCGGCAGGTTCAGTCCGAGCGTGCCGCTCTGGATGTTGCCGTTGTTGGCGCCGTTGCCGCCCTGCACCTGGTTGGTCTCGTAGATCAGGTACATGGTGCCGGAGCTGTTCCCGGTGATGAACGAGCTGCCGGTCGCATTGGTCTGCATGGCGATGGCGTTGGCGTCCAGGTATGCCGGGTTGGTATTGACGTTCGGGTTGTTGAGCTCGCTCGGCGGCAGGAACACGCCGTAGCCGTTGTTCTGGATCACCCCTCCGGTCATCGCATACAGCACGTAGGTGAAGCCGGTGTCGGTCGGGATGGCACACGAGGTCGGATCGTTCGAGGCCGGCACGATCGAGTTCACCGTGAGCGCCTGCTGCACGAGCTCGGGGCTGTAGATGATCTGCTCCTGCGTGCCCGGCAGGTTCAGATACCAGCCGAACTGGTTATTGGATCCGACGCAGGTGCTGGTGCCCATCCAGCAGATCAGATTGGCGGATGACATGTCGCGGTTGCCGGTGGCGGCATTGATGGTCGCGACCTGCGCCTCGAGGTTGGCCTGCTGCACGGGGTTGCCGCCGAGGCCGCTCGCGGTCGCGCTGAGCGCCGCATACTGCACGCCCGATACCGAGTCCCACGCCGTGAGATTCCAGTCCCACACGCCGTAGAGCGTCTGCGTGCCGGCCGCATAGGTCGCGGGATTCAGGTTGCTGAGCGGGAACTTCTGCCCGGTGCCGAACAGCAGCATCAGGTAGTTCGCCATGCCGGCGTACGGCGCACCCGAGGCGGCCACGATCGCAGTCGTGATCGGCTCGCCCGCGGGGGTCTTGAAGACCGGCCCGGGCGTGACCGCCCAGTTGCTGGGATTGTTGCTGGTGAGGTCGAAGCGCCATACGTTGCCGAGCACGTCGCCCGCGTAGACGTAGTCGGTGATGTGATCACCGTCGAGGTCCACCGGGGAGGCGTAGGCGATGCCGTTCGACTGCCCGGCCGTGTTGGTGCTCAGGTAGTAGAAGGTCGTGTTGGTCGTAGTCGGGTCGATGGTCATGATGGAGATGCCGGCATCGCCGCTCGCGCTGGCGAGCCCGTTACCGAAGATCACCGCCCAGTCGCCGTTGTGCAGGCGGCGGATGGTGGGCGTGCCATAGGTATTGCCCATGTTGTTGCCGCAGTTGGCGCCGCCGTTGGTGCTGGTCGTACCGGCGCACGAGATGGTGGTCGGCGTCCATTCGCCGATCACGAGACTGCCGGCGTTCGCCTCGCTGAAGTTGGTCGGGTTGGTGACATCGAGGGCGTAGATCGCCGCGCCACCCGGCCCGAGGCCGCCGACCACCCAGGTATGCCAGGCGTTGGAGTAGAACAGGTCGCCGGTGCCCGGCGTCGCATCCACGTAGAAGGCATGGCCGTACTGGCTGTTCGAGTAGTCGAGTGCCGGCGTGCCGTTGTTGTGGATCGCCTGCACGACCGCACCGGGCATGTAGGCGAGCACCTCGTAGCCGTCGTTCGGCGTGATGGTGCCGCTGCAGTTGGTAGAGGTCGAGCAGAAGGTGCCGTCGGCGTTGTAGGAGCCGCTGCGGAAGCCGTGCAGCAGACCATCGTCGGAGCCGGCGTACACCACGTTGAGGCGCGTCTCGTTGCTCTGCGTGTACTGGATGTAGGTCGGCGCGCTGCCGGAGTTCTCCGCGTTGGTCGCCGTGCTGTAGAGGCGGTCGTTCCAGGTCGCCGGGTAGGGGGCGACCGGCGGACCGACCCAGGCCGGGCTCGAGTCGATGATGTCGCCGAGCACCGCGTCGCGCGCGCGGAAGAGACCGACGCCCTGCGAGTTGATCTCGCAGTTGCGGTCGCCGCGCAGGTAGGCCACGCGGCTCCACACCTGGTACGAGCTCGTGGCACTGCAGGGAGCGCTGGAATTGTCGCCGGCGTCGATCGTCGCCTGCATGGAGGTGGTCATGCTGGAGTACTGGAACGGAATTCCGGCGGTGCCGTTCCAGGTGAGGATCGTGCGGCTGGTGGGCGCCTGGGCCGCGGTCGGACCGGCGCCGGTGGTCGGGCAGGTGCTGCCGGAAGCGACGCCACTCAGCACGCAATCGGCGTCCCAGTTGGGCGTAGCGGCGACGATCACGTTGCCGTACTGGTCGAGGCTGAGCGAGCTCGCGGTGACGCGTCCGATCCAGCCGTTGGGGTTGTAGAAGGCGAAGTAGGCCTGCGCGCCGGTCTCGAGCTTGGCCGACTGGCGCTGGCTCGCGCCGGCGGAGCTCGCCGCCGTGGTCTGCGGCGTCGCCTTGAAGCACAGGATCTCGTGGATGTTGCTGTCGCCGCCGGTCGAGCCCGCAAAGCCGAACAGGAAGTTGGCCGGCAGCGGGCCGTTGGAGGCGGTGATGCTCTGCGACTTGATGACCTGCTGATAGGCGCCGCCGTTGACGCTGTAGGAGAGGCTCAGCAGGCCGTTCTGGGAGATCGAGAGGTTATAGAAGATCGGCGTCGCCGCGCCGCGGCTCATGGCGCTCTCGTTGGCGATCAGGGTGCCCGAGGGCAGCACCGAGTAGGCCCCGGGGATCGCACCGTAGTCGAGGATCGGACCGATGTTGGCGGAGGCGAGCCCGGTGTTGAGCGCGTTCGTGAGGGTGGCCGCTCCGGCCGCCGTCGGTGCGTTGCCGATGGCGTAGTTGAAGAGGTTACCGCTCTTGCAGGTGTTCTGGACCGCGTAGTAGGAGTCGGGATTCGCGGTGCCGGGCGTGCTCGCGGTCGGCGACTGCGGCGTGTTCGAATTCGGGGCATTCGGCGAGCCCTGATTCGGGTTGTTGGCGACCGGGGCACCGCCCGGACTCGTGGTGGGCACGATGGCGGTTCCGGTGCCGGTCGCTTTGGTGCTCGCCGCGGTCGAAGAGGAGCTGCTCGCACCGAGCATGCACTTGCCGCTGACCGAGTTATAGGTGTATCCGGTCGGGCAGCACAGGCCGTAGCCCGTCTGGTAGGTGCCGCTCGAGCACTTATAGCACTGGCCGCCGGCGATCAGCGTGGCATCGTAGGTGTAGCCGGTAGCGCAGGTCTCGCACTTGTCGTTGGTGCCGTTCCAGAAGCCGGTGCTGCAGGCCGCGCAGGTGGTCGCATTGATGTACGTGCCGCTCGCGCACGTCTCGCACACGTTGGTGCTCGAGTTCCAGGTGGAGCCGCTCGGGCAGACCGAGCAGGTGTTGGTGCTCGAGACGTAGCTGCCGGAGGTGCAGCTCTGGCAGGTCTGCGTCGTCGTATCGTAAGTCTGGCCCGAGGGGCAGCTGTTGCAGGTCTGGGTGGTCGCGTCCCAGGTCTGGCCCGACGGGCAGCTGGTGCAGTAGTTGCCCGAGGCGTTGTAGGTGCCGCTCGAGCAGCTCTGGCAGGTGTTGGTGGTGGCGTCGTAAGTCTGGCCCGAGGGACAGCTGTCGCAGGTGTTGGTGGCGGCGTTGTAGGTCACGCCGGTCGCGCATTTCTCGCACTTGTTGGCGGTCGGGTTGTAGGTCGTGCCGCTGGCGCAGGTCTCGCACACGCCAGTGGTCGCGTTGTAGGTGCCGCCGCCGTTCAGGCACGAGGTGGCGAGCGAGGCCGGGTAGTAGGGTGCGGCCGGGTTGGCGGGGTTGTTGCCGTAGGCGCCGGTGAGGGCGTTCCAGGCGACGTTGCCGGCGCCGCGCATGCCGATGCGCGGAGCCTTGTAGCCGCCGCCGCTCGCGGTGTTGTCGCCGCTCGCCGTGGTACCGCTCTCGCCGAGGGTGTTGGTCGTGCCGTTGAGGAAGTTGCCAAACTCGTCGATCCCGAGCCCCATGTAGCCGCCGATCAGGCCGTTAAAAGGGGAGTTCGAGTTCGAGCAGGTGTATCCGAGGCTTCCGCCCCAGGAGCCGAGGCCGTTGCCGTCGCCGTTCGCCTTGCCGTTGATCGCGGCCACGTTGAGCTGGCTCGCGTCCATGAGAAAGAAGCTCATGCCGTCGGCGCCGTCGTGGTCGGAGGAGCCGCCGCCGTCGCCGCGATAGGTCACGGTCTTGAAGGTGACCGAGATGCCCTGCCCGGTCGGGAAGGGCGTGGCGGAGACGATGCCGCCGTTCTGATGCAGTCCGCCGGCGCTGCCGGCGGCGCCGTTGCCGGCGAGGTTGCCGTTGGTGAAGCGCAGCGCGCCATGACCCGCCGGGTCGGGCAGGGTCTGCGCCGTGCCCGCGACGCCGTTGTAGCCGCCGACCAGGTTCTCGTTGTAGTAGAGCGAGCCTGAGCCGCCGATGCCGATGGCCGTGCAGCCGGGCATGCGGCCGCCGGCGCCGCCCGCGGGCTCGGCCCCCGCGGCAGTGCTGGCGGTGAGGCAGGCGCCGTTGAAGAAGTACCAGCTGTTGGTGGTGGTCGTGCCGGTGAAATCCTCGCTGACGGTCGTCTGCGCCGCTGCCGCGAGCGGCAGCATCAGGGCGGCGAGCGCGATGACAGCGGTCATGAAGCGGTAACGATTCATTTATTCACCCGTCCGGTTAATGACGCCCTGGGCCACTTCGTAGACGCTCTCGACGACCGCGACCGTGCTGGTCGAGCCGGCGTAAGCGTAGGCGTCAATCTGATAGGCCTCGCCCTGGCCGTCGCCGGCCGCGCCGAGGTCCGCGATGTAGTACACGGGAGCAGACGCGTAGGTCGTGTCGTTGTTGCCCGTCGCGAGCGCCACTCCGGTGCCGGCGACCGTCATGCCGGTCGGCGTGTACTGCACGCCGATCGGCGCGCCGCCGACGCTCCACGGAACGTTGCTGGCGACGTCGTTGACGACGCCGGTCGGCAGCAGCGTGTAGAGCGCGTTGGAGCAGATCTGCCCCTCGTTGAGATTGCCGTTGAGGAGCGTCGCCTGCGCGCCGCAGATGATGTCGCCGTTGGCGATGTTGTTGCCCGCCATCAGCCAGTACTCGGCGAACTGCACGGCGCTGTCGGCGGCGTGGAAGGCGCGTTCCTTCTCGCGCACGTTGCCCGCGATCTTCTCCTGGGTGGGGAAGCTGCGGAACATGCTGAGCGCGAGGATGGTGATGATGATGAGCAGCAGCATCGCGGAGACCAGCGCCACGCCGCGCTCGGCGCGTGCGGCGCGCCGCGCGCCCCGCTGCCTGGTTGCGGATGCCGGCATCATGTGTAGTTCCCTGCGCGGGACATGACCTGGATGACCCGCTCGAAGGTGATGTATTGCTGCGTCGTCACCGGCTGGTTCGGGCTGCCCCACAGAGGATTGGCGAAAGTCACGACCACCCGCACCGAGCTGATCTGGTCCCAGTCGTTCGGCACCTGCATGGCGTTGGCCTGCTCGTAGGTGTCGACGTTGTAGTCGCTGAACGGTACCGAGCGCTTCACGCCGTAGTAGATCTGCAGGTTGACCACGCCGTTCACCAGCGGCACGCCCGCCGCGCCATCGAGCGAGCACATGAGCTGGCCGGTCCCGGGGTTCACGTAGAACTCGTTCGTATAGACGTGATCCGGGTTGAAAGCGGTGTTCTGGCTGCCGCTGCAGTTGATGATTCCGTCGTTCTGCGCCGTGCGGAAGCGCACGTAGATGGTGTCGCCGGCGGCCGGTGCCGCGGCTCCCTGGGTGCCGTAGAAGGCCTGGCCCGAGCCGAAGTTGGGTGCCACGGCGGGCAAGGCGCTGAGGACGGTGTCGCCGGTCGGGTTGTCGAAGTAGCCGCCCGACTGGATGACGTCGGTGAGCAGCGTGATCGCGAAACGCTGCTGATCCTGCAGCTGCACGAGGGCCTGCTGGCTGGTGTAGGCGCGGCGCACCGTCTGCACGATGGTGACGAGGCCGCCGAGCAGGAACAGCGCGATGGCGATGGTCACCATCAGCTCGACGAGCGTGAAGCCGCGCGCGTTGCGCCGCGGGTCCGCCGGGAATCTGCGCTCGGTGTTCATGGCGCGACGTACAGCGTGTAGTAATCGAGGCCGCCGCCGGCGACCACCGAGGTGATCGCCACGGAGGTCTCCGAGGAGTTGACGGTGCCGGTCTGCTCGGTCCACTGCATCTGGATGGTGCAGCTCGGCGGCTGGATCGCACCCTGGCAATTGATGGTGGTGGTGAGATTCGGCAGCAGGCCGAGCATGCCCTCGCTCCAGCGGGTGATGTCCATGCCCGCGAGCTTGAGGCCCCCGTCGCCCGTGCAGGCCGGTACCGCCGAGACGGTCGTGACGATGCAGGCGCCGTTGCCCTGCGCGAAGCCGGCGGGCGTGATGGTGATGCCGGCGGCGCCGACGCCAGCCGGGACGCTAATGGTGGTGGGGGAGTTGGCGACCGCAGCGGCGCTCGCCCAGTAGTCCCGGTTCGAATGCATGATCGAGGCGAGGCTCGCGGCCTGGAAGGCAGCCATCGCCCGCAGGCGCGCCGTGGTGGTGCTCGAGACCGCGAGCGCCTGCATCTTGGCGATGCCGAGGAGGCCCACGCAGATGACGACGACCGCCACCATGATCTCGACGAGACTGAAGCCGCGCTGCGCGCGCCGCGGCGCGCAGCGGCGCCGGGTGAGTCGGCTCCTCATGGGCAGGCCCCCGGGAAGTTGGCGGTCGGGGCGGTCGCCGACTCGATCTGGATCATGCCCTGGGCCGAGATCGAGATGCAGCGCGTCCAGGCGATGTTGGCCGTCTTGTCCTGCAGGTCGTACTGCGTGGCCGCGAACGCCGCCCCGGCGCCGTTGCCCGCCGCGAAGCCCTCGCGGTTGAAGAGCACCGAGCTCACCGGATTGTTCGGCGAAGTCAGCGTGTCGGTGCCGGTGAAGGCCTGCTGCACGTGCAGGACGGAGGCGGGCGCATCCGCCGCACCGTTGCCGGCCGGGTCCGGGAACACGATCCAGCCGCCCTGCCAGGACGTGGCGCCCGAGCAGGTCAAGCCGTCGGTCGACGCGCAGATGGCGACCGGCTGGCCCTCCTTGATCGCTTCGGCGCGCGCGTACATCAGGTCACCGACCAGCGAGTTGAGCTCCGCGGACATGCGGTAGGAGTTGGTGACGTACCGGTACGAGGGAACGCCGATCCCGAGCAGGATCGCGACGATCGCGATCACCACCATGAGCTCGGTGAGGGTGAAACCTGTTTGCCGCTTCATGCGGCGGCAATTTAATGGAGAAGGCAGGCCCGTAAAGCGGTAGTGCGTCACATCGGCCGGGCGGCCCGACGGACGGTTGCAGGGAGGCTACGGACGGTCGGCGCGACTCACCATAAGAGCCCGAGGAGGGCGCTTTAGCCCGGGGGCGACGGTGGCCCGTGGCCCGAAGTTCAGTATAAGGACGGATGAGGGGAGGTGCTTTCGTGCCCTGGAGCGTGCCGCTGGTTCTCGGGAGCGTTCTCGCCGCCTGCGCCGGCGAGGCGAGCCCCGCCGCCCCGCCGCATCCCGGTGTGGACGGGGCTGCACCTGCCATCGAGGCCACCGTCGCCCAGAGCGGCGCGCGAGTCGCCGTCGCCTTTCGCATGCTCGACGGGAGCTCGAGCTGGTTCCTGCGGGCCGACGAGCCCTTCCACGCCGCGAGCACCATGAAGGTGCCGGTGTTGATCGAGCTCTATCGGCAGGCTGCGGCGGGCCGGCTGCGCCTCGCAGAGCCCCTCCTCATCAGGAATGAGTTCCCGAGCCTGGTCGACGGCACGCCCTATCGCCTGGAGGCGGCCGATGATTCGGAGGCGGACCTCTACCGCGCGGTGGGCGGCACCCGCACGCTGGCGCAGCTCGCAGAGCTCATGATCACCGTGAGCAGCAATCTCGCCACCAACCTGCTCATCGAGCGCCTCGGCATCGCCAACATCCAGGCGGAAGTGCACGCGCTCGGCGCGGACGGCATGCAGGTGCTGCGCGGCGTCGAGGACGGCAAGGCCTTCGAGCAGGGACTCAACAACACGACGACGGCGCGGGCCTTGTTGACGCTCATGACGGCGCTCGCGGACGGCAAGGCGGTGGATGCCCGGTCCGCGCGTGCGATGGTTGCGATCCTCGAGCGCCAGACCTTCAACGACGGCATCCCCGCCGGGTTGCCCGCCGGCACCCGCGTCGCCCACAAAACGGGCGAGATCACCAGGATTCAGCACGACGCGGCGATCGTTTACGCGCCCAGGCCCTTCGTGCTGGTGATCCTCACCCGCGGCATCGCCGACCCCGCGCAGAGCGCGGCGCTGATCGCCGCCATCACGCGGCAGTTGTACGCGGCGAGCGAGTAGGCCGCGTAGGCGCTACCTCAGCGCCTGGGCCGCCAGGAACGCGGCCTGCAGCTTCTCCAGCGCGTCGCGCGATGCGCGCTCGCCGGCGACGGAGAAGTCGTGGCGCACCTCGGCGGAGTCGGCCTTGCCAATGCCGGTCGCGGAGACCGCGGTGACGTCCTTGCCCTCGGCATCGCTGACGCGGCAGCTCACCATCACGGTGAAATCGGTCGCCATCCACGTGAAGATTCCGCTCGAGGAGGAGTTCGTCGTGACCGTGGGCTCGATGATGTAGTTGAGCGAATGCTGGGCGATCGCCGCGGCGTCGTGCGGTGAATTCACGACGGTGACGTTCGCGAACACGTTGCCGAGTACTTTGTACAGACC
>JAGWMP010000274.1 GCA_028871705.1 Gammaproteobacteria bacterium | reverse complement strand
CCCGATGGCGGCAAGCCGCACCGGGCGCGCGCCGCGCCGGCCGCCGCGCCGCCGCCGGATTTCTCGATCAGCCATTCCGGTCCCTGGGTTGGGTGCGCGGCCGTGGCGCACGGGCTGGTCGGCTTCGATCTCGAGGAGGGGACCGAGGCGCGCCTCGGGGAGTGGGCGGCGCGTGAGGCGGCGCTCAAGGCCTGCGGGGCGGGCATCGCCGAGGCGCGCGCGGTCGAGCTGACCGCGGACGGTGCGTACTGCCGCGGCGTGCTGCTGTCCGCGCGCCGCGTCGGATTCTTTCCCGGTGCGGTGGCCTGCGCGATGACGAGCCTGCCGGTCGGGCGGATCGAGACGCACGCGTTGCCGCTCGCGGAGCTCTTCAGCCCATGAGCGGCGGCGGCGACGACGACGGCGGGCTGCGCAATACGCTCTATCGGACCGCCACGCGGTCGAGCCGGCGCATGACGCCCGCGCGGCGCGCGCTGTACGCGCTGGCCGCGCCGCTCGGCGTCGGCATCATGCGTCTCTGGTGGCGGACCTGCCGCGTCGCGCGCGTCGCGGGCGAGGAGCACCTCGAGGCCGCGCTCGCGCGTGCGCCGTCGCTCATTCCCTGCTACTGGCACCAGCACCAGCTGTACTGCGGAAAATTCCTCCTCGGACAGCGCGCCCGCGGACTTTCCCCGGGCTGGCTCATCAGCCCCTCGGTCGACGGCGAGCTCGGCGCCATGATGGTGCGGCGCCTCGGCGGCGCGGTGATCCGCGGCTCCTCGACCCACACCGGCGCGCGCGCGCTGCGCGACTACTACCAGGCGCTCACCCGGGACGACATCTCCCCCGTCATCACCCCGGACGGTCCGCGCGGCCCGCGCTTCGTCTTCAAGCCGGGCGCGTTGCTGCTCGCACAGATGTCGCAGCGGCCGATCCTGCCGATGGCCTACGCCGCCTCGCGTGCCTGGCTCGTGAAGTGGGACAAGTTCGTGATCCCGGTGCCGTTTCTCGCGCGCATCGCCATCGCCATCGGCCCGCCGCGTTACGTGCCGCGCGTGACAGATGCGGCCACGCTCGCAAGGCTGCAGGCCGAGATGGAGCGCGAGCTCCACCGGCTCTACGGCGTCGCGCGCGAGGCGCTGCTGTGAGCACGGCGGCGAGCGCCGGCGCGTCCGCGAGCGCCGCCCGCGATGCCGGCCGGGCGCCACTCGTCATGCGCTGCGGGGCCTTCGGCGACATGGTGCTGCTCACGGTGCTGCTCGAGCAGCTCTACGCGAGGTTCGGACGACCGGCCGATGTGATCGCCTCCGGTCCCTGGTCGCAGCCGCTGCTCGCGGGCCATCGCGCGGTGGGCCGGATGTTCATCCTGCGCAGCCGCCGCACACCGTACTGGCTCAGCCGCACGCAGCAGCAGCTGGTCGCCTGGCTGCGCGCGCGCGGCCCCGGCCCCACCTGGTTCTGCGACCGCGGCGAGGGCCGGGAGCTGCTGGCGCGCGGCGGCATTCCTGCCGATTACGTCTGCGATTCGACCACGTACCCTTTCGTCGACGGCGAGAACTTCGCCGACCGGTACCTGCGGCTCGGGGCGCTGACACCGCCGGCCTTCGCGGGCCTCCTGCCCGTGGCGGTGCCGGGCGTGCCGCGCGCCGCGCGGCTCGAGGTCGCGGAAGCGGCGCGGCGCGAGCTCGGGGAATGGCTCGCGGGCCGCGGGCTCGGCGGGCGTTCCTATATGGTCATTCATCCGGGGAGCCGGCACGTCGCGCGGCGGCGCTTTCGCGCGCGCTCGGGGGCTTCCAAGTACTGGCCCGAGGAGCGCTGGGCGGCCGTGGTACGGGGCGTGCGCGCGCACCGGCCGGATCTTGCGATCGTCTTCTCCGGGACGGGCGCCGAGGGCGCCTTCATCGCGGACGTGCTGCGCCTCGCGCCAGTCGCCGACACGCTCAACGCCGCCGACGATCTGCCCGCCACGCGGCTCCTGCCGCTGCTCGAGCGCGCACACAGCCTGATCGCGGTGGACACCGGTCCCGCGCATGCGGCGGCGGCGCTCGGCTGTCCGACGGTCGCGCTCTTCGGCCACATCGACCCGTGGCTCTATCGTCCGGGCGGCGCGACGACGCCGGCGGCGACACTCACCGGCACGATCGACGGCAAGCCCAACATCCTCGGAATCGAGCCCGCTGAGGTCATCGAGGCCTGGCGGCGCCTGACGGCCGAGCCGACGGAACGGATTCTGTTAAGTCCTGGGGACCGGTAACCCGTTCTTCAACAGGGCGTTAGCTTGTAATCCTGTTTCAGTGTGCGAGAATCCGGCGTAACCCCAGGAAAGCGGCACCGAATCGCGAACTCCGTGACGGAGTGACGAGTCGGGGGCGTGGGAATTGATCTAGGCTGCTGCGGTTCGGGAATGGGAGGTCACCGATAAATGGCGATTCCGCCCCCGCCGGATAAGCCAGCGGACTTCACCGCGTCCGACATTCTATCGGCTGACGCCTGGACCGGGCGTCACACGAAGCCCGCCATCGGACTCGACGTCGCCTGCACCAAGATCGCGGTCGACTTTCAGAACATGCGCCGTGACGAGGTGGATGCGTGCGTGCGGCGCAACCTCGAGCTGCTGCGCGGGTCCACCAACGTCGATTGCGCCTTCCTCATCGCGCTGCACCCGGACGAGCCCGCCATCCAGGAGGTGCAGGTCGCGCGCAGCGCCTTCGCGCAGTGCAAGCCCGAGGGGCTCGCCGGCCTCCCGCTCGAGGGTTTCCCCTGGCTCAAGTCCCGGCTGGAGCACCTGCGGCTCTCGGAGCTGCGCGACACCAGCTCGCCCCGCAAGGAGCAGGCGGCCGAGGCCGCCAAGCTCGCGGACCTGCAGATCGGCTCGGCGCTGCTCATCGCTTTCCGCGTGCAGGGCAAGCCCGCCGGCATCCTCGGGCTGGCGCAGACGCTGCCGCGTGGCGCCTGGGACGTGAACCTGCAGCTGCTGATGAAGCTCATCGGCACGAGCCTCGCCACCGGCCTCGAGCGCATCCGCATCGAATCACGCCTCGCCAAGCTCGAGGAGCGCACCAACCTCTCGCAGGCATCCGCGAACGACGGCCTCTGGGACTTCGACGTCGAGAGCAACGAGGTCTACTTCTCTCCCCGCTGGAAGGCCATGCTGGGCTACGGGGATGAGGACATGCGCGGCTCCCCCGACTGGAGCAGCCTCGTGCATCCGGATGATCTCGCGCGCGTGCAGACGGCGATCCGCGAGCATGTGGATGGCAAGACGCCGCTCTTTGAGAGCACCCACCGCATGCGCCATCGCAACGGCGAATGGCGTTGGGTCATCAGCCGCGCCACCGCGCGAGTCGACAAACACGGGCGGCTGCTGCGCCTCGTCGGTGTCGAGCTCGACATCACAGAGCGCAAGCTCTACGAGGAGGCACTCTTCCGCGAGAAGGAGAGCGCGCAGATCACCCTGCAGTCGATCGGCGATGGCGTCGTGACCACCGACGCCAATTCCGTCATCGACTACATCAACCCGGTGGCCGAGGCGCTCACGGGCTGGCGGCTCGAGGACGCCATGGGCCGGCCGGTCGAGGAGATCTTCCGCGCCTTCCACGAGGAGACCTGCGAGCCGCTCGGGAACCCCC
>JAGWMP010000026.1 GCA_028871705.1 Gammaproteobacteria bacterium | reverse complement strand
GAGCCGCCCGCGTAGCTCTCGGAGATCTCGCGCAGTTTGCGCTCGTCCACGGCGGACAGCCCGCCGCCGGCCGGCGCCGTTTTGCGGGTGGGCGCCGCCTCACGGTCCGCGTGGCGGCTGAGCGGCGCACACGCTCTGGTGACGATCACGAATGCCAGCCAGATCCAGACGATGAACCGGATCCAGCGCGGCAGGCGGCGGAAGAATACCCAGCACGACTCGAGCGCCCAGCCCAGTACATGCGCGAAAAAGCGCAGCCGCTGCCCCGGCTCCTCGCGTGGAAACTCCGGGTAGGCGCGCCGCGGCCGCTCGCTGGAATCGCGCGCCGGCGCTTCGGAGGTGCGCCGGCTCGCCGCCGGCGCGGCCGCCGGGGCCTGACCTGCAAGCATGCGGCGGCACAGGCCTTCGAGCGCCGGCGTCGGCTGGCCGCCCGGCACCCGCGTCCATTGCACGCTGAGGAAGCGCTCCGGAACGCGCGCCCGCGCCTGCGTCGTGTCATCGGTGACCACCGGCAGCAGAAAGGGGTGATCGTCGGCCATGTCGAGCGTGCGCTCGACGGCGAGGCGCCACTCACGACGGAAGTAACCTTCCAGGCGCGCATCGGTTTGCGCGGAGATGACCGGCATGAAAAAATCGCACTCGCGTATCTGGCGGCGGATCTTCTGGTCCCACGCGTCTCCGCCGTCGAGTGCGCTCTCGTCGTACCAGACCTCGAGTCCGCAGGTCTCAAGAGCGTTCCTCAGGGCCTGTGCGGCCGCGCGGTCCTCGGAGGCATAGCTCAGGAACACCGACGGCGGTGGCGGGGGCGATGGGGACTTGGGGTCGTCGGCTGCGGCGCTGGTCATCGGCTGGGGTGAAGCCAAGCGGGTCGGGTGAGCAAGGTTAGGGCAAAAGTGCGCGGATTTCACTTGGAGGCGAGCGCGTGAGCAACCCGGTAGTACAGGTGACGGGCCTGCGCAAGACCTACGCCGGCGGCCTCACGGCCCTCGACTCGATCGACCTCGACATCGAGCGCGGGGAGATCTTCGCGCTGCTCGGCCCGAACGGCGCCGGCAAGACCACGCTCATCAACATCATCTGCGGCATCGTGACGGCGAGCGCCGGCAGCGTCCTGGCCGCGGGCCACGACATCGTGCGTGAGTTCCGCGCCGCGCGGCGCGAGATCGGGCTCGTGCCCCAGGAGCTGCACACCGACACCTTCGAGAGCGTACTCGCCACGGTGACCTACAGCCGCGGGCTCTTCGGCCGCGCGCCGGACGAGAGGCACTGCGAGCGGATCCTGCGCGAGCTGTCGCTGTGGGAGCGCCGCGACGCCAAGATCATGACGCTCTCGGGCGGCATGAAGCGCCGCGTACTGATCGCCAAGGCGCTCGCGCACGAGCCGAGCATCCTGTTCCTCGACGAGCCGAGCGCCGGCGTCGACGTCGAGCTGCGGCGCGACATGTGGCAGCAGGTGCGGCGGCTGCGCGAGGGCGGTGTGACCATCATCCTCACCACGCACTACATCGAGGAAGCCGAGCAGATGGCCGACCGCGTCGGCGTCATCCACAAGGGCAGGCTCATCGTGGTGGAGGAAAAGACGCTCCTGATGCGCAAGCTCGGCAAGCGTCAGCTCACCCTGCACCTGCAGCAGCCGCTCACCGTCATCCCGGCGGGCCTCGCCGAGTATCCCCTCGAGCTCACCGACCAGGGCGCCACGCTGGTATTCACCTTCGACGCCCACACGCGCGAGACCGGCATCGCTCCGCTGCTCAAGCGCCTCGGCGAGCTCGGCATCGAATTCCGCGACCTGCACTCGAGCGAGAGCTCGCTCGAGGACATCTTCGTGGGACTCGTGAGCGAGCGCCCATGAACGTGTACGCGATCCGGGCGATCTACCGCTTCGAGATGGCGCGCACCTTCCGCACGCTCATGCAGAGCATCGCCGCCCCGGTGCTGTCCACCGCGCTCTACTTCGTGGTGTTCGGCGCGGCCATCGGCGGCCGCATGGGCAAGGTCGACGGAGTCGGCTACGGCTCCTTCATCGTGCCGGGCCTCATCATGCTCTCGATCCTCACCGAGAGCGTCTCGAACGCCTCCTTCGGGATCTACCTCCCCAAGTGGTCGGGCACCATCTTCGAGCTGCTGTCGGCGCCGGTGTCCTACGTCGAGGTGCTGATCGGCTACGTGGGTGCGGCCGCCACCAAGTCGGTGATGCTCGGCGTGCTGATCCTGGCCACGGCGCGGCTGTTCGTGCCGTACGAGGTGCTGCACCCCCTGTGGATGGTGGCCTTCCTGGTGCTCACCGCCGTCACCTTCAGCATGCTTGGCTTCATCATCGGCCTCTGGGCCGGCAGCTTCGAGCAGCTGCAGGTGGTGCCGCTCATGGTGCTGACGCCGCTCACCTTCCTCGGCGGCGCCTTCTACTCGATCGGCATGCTGCCGCCGCTGTGGCAGAAGATCACGCTGTTCAATCCGGTCGTCTATCTCATCAGCGGATTCCGCTGGAGCTTCTTCGGCACCGCGGACGTCAACGTGGTGGTGAGCGCCGGCGCGACGCTCGCGTTCCTGGCGCTGTCGGTCGCGGTCGTGGCGGTCATCTTCCGGACCGGTTACAAGCTCAAGAACTGAGGGCCGCGGGCGCGGCAGCCGCGCCGCCTCAGTGGGGTGCGCCGAGATCCTCGAAGCGCACGTTGCCGATGCGGTACGACTTCCAGTCCCGGTAGTCGAAGTGCCACCACTCGAACTCATAGACCGTGAAGCCCTCGGCCTCCATGTGCCGCCGCAGCAGATCGCGCATGCGGCGCTGCTGCGCCGTGCCACCGGTGTAGCTCGGATAGGCCCGCTCGGTCGCCTCGTCGTACAGGCTCGGCATCGGCACCTCGCGGCCGGTCCTGAGCTCGTAGAGCGTCAGGTCCACCGCGCAGCCGCGATTGTGGCGCGAGCCTTCCGCCGGATCGGCGACGTAGCGGTGCAGCTCGGGCGGCATCGCGTCCCAGAATATCTTCGTCACGTACCAGGGCCGGTAGGCGTCGTGTACCAGGAGCCCGTAACCCTCGATTGCGAGCGAGCGCTCGACGCGGACCAATGCTTCGGCGGCCGGCCGCTGCAGGAAGGCGCGCGCCTGGGTGTAGAGCGGCGTGCCGAGGAAGTTGCGCGTGGTCGCATAGCGGATATCGAGCCGGATGGCCGGATCGAGTGCCGTCAGCTCGACCAGGTCCGCGGGCCGGAAATCGCCGCTCTCTGCCGGCGGCGTGGCGGCGAGCGCCTCGGGCAGCAGCTCGGCGACCGGCCGCACCGGCGTGACGTGAAAGACACCGCCGGATATCGCGGACTGGCCGGCGGGCGCGCCGAGCGCGGCACCCAGCCCCAGCGCGAGAGCTGGCAGGAGCGGCGGGCGGAGGCGCGGCGGGCTCATTCCGCGTTCGCGTAGGACTTGATCAGGTCGTTGAGGAAGTCCCTGCCCACGTAGATCGCGCGGACGCTGCGCCGCTCGTTGAGTCCGTGCACGCCGTTGCCGTCGGGGTCCCCCCAGAATCCCGGCACGCCGTACACCGGGATGCCGATGGCCTCGAGGTAGATGCCGTCGGTCGCGCCGGTCGACATCGTCGGCACCAGCGGCACGCCCGGGAAGTAGCGCGCCACCAGCTTCTCGGCCGGTCCCATGATCCTCGGATCGAGGGGCGGGGGCTGCGCGATGGGTCCGCGGGCGTGCTCCGCCGTCACCGTGATGCGCGGGTCGCCGATGGCGGCGACGAGCGCTGCGCGCGTTCCCTCGATCGACTCGCCGGGGAAGATGCGGCAGTTGACGTTGGCCGTGGCGCGCTGCGGCAGGGCATTCTCCGCGTGGCCGCCCGCGAGCAGCGTCGCGACGCAGGTGGTGCGCAGCATGCTGTGGTAGCTGCGGTCGCGCGACACGATGGCCTCGGCCGCGTGGTCGTCGGGATTGGCGGCGAGCGCCACCATGGCGTGCCCGAGGTCGTCGTTGCGCGCGGCGCCGGCTTTGGCGAAGAAGGCGCGCGTGGTGTCGGTGAATCTCACCGGGAACTCGTGCTCGCGCACCCTGATGAGGGCGTCGGCGAGCTCGTAGATCGCGTTGTCGCGGACCGGGATCGAGCTGTGGCCGCCGGGATTGGTGGCCTCGACGGTGTAGTTCTGCGCGGCCTTCTCGCCGACCTGCATCGACTGCACCAGGAGCTTGCCGTGTCCGTCGGTGCGCCCGCCGCCGCCCTCGTTGAGCGCGAAGGCCGCCGCGATCAGGTCGGGCTTGTTCTTTGCGAGCCAGTCGGCGCCGTTGAAGGCCTCGGTCGTCTCCTCGCCGCAGGTGAGCGCCATCTTGATGGTGCGCCGCGGGCGGTAGCCCGCGCGCTTGAAGCGCATGAGGGCGTCGACCCAGGTGGCATCCATCCCCTTCATGTCGGACGTGCCGCGCCCGTAGAAGTTGCCGTTCTCCTCGATGAGGGTGAAGGGGTCGCGGGTCCAGTCGGCGCGCTTCGCCGCCACCACGTCGAGATGTCCGAGCAGCAGCATCGGCTTTGCGGTCCTGGAGCTCCCCGCGAGCACGGCGACGATGCCGCCTTCGAGCGGGTGCTCGGGGACGGAGAACAGCGTGATATCGCGGTCGGTGAAGCCGGCCTCGCGCAGGTGCCCGGCGATGCGCCCGGCGAGCAGCGTGCAGCTGCCCTTCGGGTAGCTGGTGTCGGTCTCCACCATCTCCTGGTAGAGCGCGCGGAAGGCGGCCTGATCGGGACGCAGCGGTCCCATGGGAGGCTCCTGTGCCGCCGCCGGACCGCCGAGGATGAGGGCGAGGAACACGGCACCGGCAATTCGCATGAGCATGAGCTGATCTCCGCTTGGGCTGCGCGCGAGGTCTGCACTGTACCTGAAGATTACCGCGCGGCTGGAGCGAGGGCGGGCTGGTGCAATTCGAGCGCGATGGCGCGCACCAGGGCGCGCAGGTCCGCGTGCTCGAGATTGGTGAGCACCGCGATGGCGGCACGGGTCTCGGGGATGATGAAGAGCTCGGTGCTGGTGCCCGACTGCCCGCCGGTGTGCATCACGAAGCGCCCGCCCTCGGGGAGCGCGAAGCCGAGCCCATAAGGGTCCCGGGCGCCGCTCACCGCGGTCGCGGTCCACATTTCCCTCAGGCTGGCGGGCCGCACCAGTTTGCCGGCGAGCAGCGCCTGCGCGAAGCGCACCAGGTCCTCGGCGCTCGTCACGTAGCCGCCGCCGGGTATCTTGTAGCTCGAGTCCATCAGCACCGAATTCTTCACCTCACCGTCCAGGAGCTGATAGCCGCGGGCGCGGTGCGGCACGATCCCGAGGCTGTCGTCGACGAAGGTATGGGTCATGGCGGCGGGCGCGAGCACGTGCGCGGCGACGTAATCGGTGAAGCGCTCACCCGAGGCGCCTTCGATCGCGCAACCGGCCACCGTGTAGGCGTACGTGCTGTAGGCATACGCGGTCCCCGGACGAAACAGCAGCGGGTCGCCGGCGAAGAGCGCGAAAGCGTCCGCCAGATGCTGGTAGTGATGCGTGTACTCGGGCTCCCCGGGGTTGTAGTGGCGGATCCCGGAAGTGTGCGACAGCAGCTCGCGCGCCGTGATCGGCCACTGCTTTTCGGGAAACGGCGCGCAGTAGCGTTGCACCGGCGCATCGAGGTCGAGCCGGCCGGCTTCCACCAGCGTCATGGCGGCCACCGCCGTGAAGGTCTTGGCGATCGAAGCCGTACGGAACAGCGTGTGTCGCGTCGCCGGCACCGAGTTCTCGAGGTCGGCCGTGCCGAAGGCCTGCGAGTAGACGATCCGGCCGCCCGTCATGACCGCGACGGCCGCCGCCGGGATCCGCTGATGCCGCATCGCCCCGGTGACGATGCGGTCGAGGCGGGCGTCCGCCGGCCGGGGCGCCGCGGGCTGTGCGGCGGCGGCGCAGTGCGCCGCGGCGAGCAGCAGCAGCGTGAGAGTCGCGGATCCCGTCCTCATGTGCATCACTCCGCCGGCGAATTCGGCGATATTATCAATCGCGATGATCGCATTGCGCGCCGCCGACCTGTTGGATCTGCTCGAGCCCGCCGAGACGGTTGCGGTGGTGGAGGCCGCGGCGCGCGCGGCCGATGGCGGCGAGTGCGTCGTGCCCGCGCGCGCGCACGTCCGCTGGGGCGAGGGGACGCTCCTCACCATGCCGGCGATCGGTGCCGGCGGGCTCGGGGTCAAGCTGGTGTCGGTGGTCCCCGGCAACGCGGCGCGCGGCCTTCCGGTGACCAACGGCCTGATGCTGCTCGGCGATGCCGCCACGGGGCTGCCGCTCGCCATCATGGACGCCGCGGCGCTCACCGCCATGCGCACCGGCGCCGTGGCGGCGCTCGGCATCAAATACCTGACGCCTCCCGAGGCCGCCTCGATCGGCATCGTGGGGGCCGGGGTCCAGGGCGCCTGGGCGGCGATCACGGCGTGCGCGGTGCGGCCGATCCGCGCGGTGTTCGCGCTGCGCCGCTCGGCGGCGAGCTTCGAGCGCTTCCTGGCGACCCTCGCCGCGCACGCCCCCGGGGTCGCGGTGACCGCCTGCGCCACGGCGGCCGAGGTCCTGTCGCATACCGCGGTCATCGTCACGGCGACGACCGCCGCTCTGCCCGTGCTGCCCGACGATCCGCACCTCCTCGCGAACCGCCACTTCATCGCCCTGGGATCCTTCGAGCGCCACATGCGGGAGCTCCCCGACGGCGTGTTCCGGCTCGCGGGCCATCTGGTGCTCGATTCGGAATTCGCCCGCCACGAGGTCGGCGAGTCGGTGCACGCGCTCGGGCAGGGCATCCTCGCGGATGCGGATGTGTTCACCATTGGCGCGCTCGCGAGCGGCGCCCGCCGCGTCGACGTCGCCCGCACCACCGTGTACAAGTCCGCCGGCATGGCGCTCTACGATCTTTTCGTCGTCCGGGCACTGTATGCGGCGGCGCGCCGCGACGGAATCGGGCAGGAGGTGGTGTTATGACCCGCGTACTCGTCACCGGGGCCTCCGGCGGCATCGGCACGGCCATCTGCGCGGCGCTCGCCGCGCGCGGCGCGAGCCTGGTGCTGCACTATCAGTCGGGACGCGCGGCCGCCGAGGCCACCCGCGCGGCACTCGCCGGTTCAGGCCATGCGCTGGTCGCGGGAAATCTCACCGATGCGGCCGACGTCGAGCGGCTGTGGCGCGAGGCGAGCGCGGGTGCCGCGATCGATGCCGTGGTGAACAATGCCGGCATCTTTCCCAACCATCCGCCGCTCACGACCGACTACGCCGGCTGGATCGAGGCCTGGCAGCGCACGCTCGCCATCAATCTCACCGGTCCCGCCAACCTCTCCTGGTTTGCCGCGCGCTCCATGGCGCAGCGCGGCGGCGGCCGGATCGTCAGCGTGTCCTCGCGCGGGGCCTTCCGCGGCGAGCCGCTGGCACCGGCGTACGCCGCGAGCAAGGCGGGCCTCAACGCCTTCAGCCAGTCGCTCGCCAAGGCGCTGGCGCCGAGCGGCGTCTACTGCTTCGTGGTGGCGCCGGGCTGGGTGTCCACCGCGCGCGTCGCCGCGGCGGTCGCCGACCGGGCGGTGATCGCCGATCAGCCCCTCGGGCGCGTCGCCACGCCCGAGGAGGTTGCGCAAGTGGTCAGCTTCTGCGTGCTGGACGCGCCGGCCAGCATGACCGGCGCGATCCTGGACGTGAACGGCGCTTCGTATCTACGCTAATTGGCTGAAATCGCAGGAAGCGATTTCAGCAGACATTACTCCGGTTGCCGCCGGCGAAAGGTGCGACTTTCGCCGGCTGCCCAACAGCCAGCAGTGTCGGACATCCCTTCGGGTTGCTTGCGTAGCGCTAGTGGCTGGTGCGGCGAATGAAGTCCGCGACGTTGTCGTGCAGCTGCTTGAGCGAGCTCTCCTTGGCATACACCATGTGTCCGGAGTCGTAGAAGCGGAACTCGATGTTGCCGACGAGGCTCTGCGGAATCGGCAGGTGCTGCATCTCGTACACGCCCTGGAAGAAGGGCGTCGCCAGATCGAAGTAGCCGGCGTTGAGCTGCACCTTGAGGTTGGGGTTGAGCTTCATCGCCTCGGCGAGGTCCGGCATGACGTTGGCGGCCTGGCGCGCCGAGAGCGGGGCCCCGGTCTGGCCCGGCAGCTGATGGGCGAAGTTCCAGGTGCGGAAGGTCTGGATGCTCGGGTGGAACTCCTCGTTCTGCCCGTAGTGCAGCTCCTTGCGCGCGTAGTCGTTGAACGCGGCCACGTAGGCCGCACCGATGCCGGCGGACTGCGGATCGTAGTCGGCGCGCTGGCTGAGCGGATCGATATCGGGGCCGGAGAAGCGCGTGTCGAGCCGGCCGGTGGTGATCCCGCCGTCGGCCTGCAGGTTCTGGCGGAACTCGCCGCCGTCGATGCGCAGATCCGCCCTGAGGATGTAGTCGACCGGCAGCCCCGTGTACTCATGGAGCTTGGCGGCGACGGCGGCGCGCTCGCCGGCGCCGAGCGAGGAGCCGGCGGCGAGGGCCCGCGCGTAGTCGCCGAGCGCAAACTGCTCGACCTCCGTCAGGAAGGCCTCGAGGTTCGGGTGCTCGCCCGGCAGCTTCTTGTGGTACCAGGCGGTGGCGGCGTAGGTGGGCAACGCCGTCTCGTACGGCACGTCGATGCCGGGATTGCCGGTCGGACGATCGGGGCTCAGGTCGAAGTTGAGGATCTGCGAGAGCAGGATGATGCCGTTCAGATCCACCGAGCGCTCGGTCGCCAGATAGCGCGCCACCACGGCCGAGCGCGGCGTGCCGTAGCTCTCGCCGAAGAGATACTTCGGTGAATTCCAGCGGCCGTATTTGGTGAAGAATTCGGTGATGAACTGCGTGAAGGCGTAGGCGTCGGCGTCGACGCCGAAGAAATCCTTCTCCTTGTCCTTGCCGGCGATGCGGCTGAAGCCGGTGCCCGGCGCGTCGATGAACACCAGATCGCTCGCATCGAGGAGGCTATAGGCGTTGTTCATGAGCTGGTAGGGCGCCGCGGGAGTGTGGCTGTCGGTCGCGGTGACGATGCGGCGCGGGCCGAAGGAGCCCATGTGCAGCCAGAGCGTCGCGGAGCCCGGGCCGCCGTTGTAAAGGAATGTAATGGGCCGCTGCGTGCCGCCGTCCTTCTTGAAGTAGGCGACGTAGAACATGGACGCCTCGGCGGTGGGGTTGTGCTCCCCATCCTCGCCGCCCTTGGCGTTAGGATCGGCCGGCACGTCGTCCCAGCCGCGCGGATGGACGATGAGCGTGCCCGCGACCGCCTCGTAGGCGAGCGGGTGTCCGCCGACCGTCACCGAGCCGCTGCTCGTGACGGCCTCGGCCTTGAAAGGCTCGAATTTACGGCTTTCCGACTTCTCCGCCGCGCCTTCGGGCTTGCGCTCCTGCGGCGCCGCACCTTCCGGGGGAGCGGCGAGCGCGGCGCCCACGAGGAGTGCCGGCAGCAATGCGAAGCAGGTGCGAAGAGCGCGTCGAAGACTCATGGCTGTTCTTCCTTCCTGGGGGCGGCCGTCGGGGGTGCGGAAGTCTAGCCGAGGCGCCCGCCCGCCGCATTAACGCGCGGCAGCCGCATGCCGCCCGCTTCAGCGGGCGACGGTGCTCAGCGTGACGGCGTAGACGGCCGTGAGTCTCATCACCAGCGTCGCCTCGCAGCTCACCTCGACGGTGAGCCCGATGCGGCCCCGGCCGCTCAGGTGCACCTGCAGCGAGTCGCGGTCGTGGAGTCGCATCGCCGTGCGGCCGGTGCTCTTCAGGCGGCGCCGCGCAGCGTCACGTTGGAGAACCACAGGTCCTTCCAGCGTTTGACCTTGTCGGCGGCGGCGAGCGCTTTCGGCGAGGTCGGCTGCTGCGCGCCGAAGGCGGTGCCTTCGATGACGTTGGCGTTGACCGCCGCGTACAAGCGCCCGGCCTCGCGGTAGAGCGGACCGATCAGCACCCCGCAGTGCCGGCACAGGATGAGCTCCGCCTGGCCGCTGCCCTGGGCATAGCGGCCGCAGTCGCGCTCGTCGCGGATCTGGATGAGGAGCGAGCCCTGGGGATCGGAGACGTAGGCGGCGCGGTGCTTGCGGCAGAAGTCGCAGTCGCAGGCGCGCGGGTTGTAAGTCCCGGCGCTGCGCGTCAGCTCCAGCTCGACGCGGATGTTGCCACAGTGACAACCGCCGCCCAGTCTGTGCATGGCGGAACACTACTACAATGCGGCCCTGGCGGGGAGCGCGAGTCATGACTGAAGTCCAAGGGGAGGCCATCTCGAGGATCCTGGGTGCGGCGAGCTTCGCCGCCGAGCGCCACCGCGACCAGCGGCGCAAGGGCAAGGACGCCTCGCCCTATATCAATCACCCGCTCGCGCTCGCCAGCCTCCTGGCCGGCTGCGGCGAGCGCGATCCGACGGTGCTGATGGCGGCGCTGCTGCACGACACCGTGGAGGACACCGCCACCACGTTCGCGGAGCTCGAGCAGGCTTTCGGCCCCGAGGTGGCCGGCATCGTCCGCGAGGTCACCGACGACAAGGCATTGCCCAAGGCCGAGCGCAAGCGGCTGCAGATCGAGCACGCCGCGCACTTGAGCCGCCGCGCCATGCTGGTGAAGCTCGCCGACAAGATCTGCAACCTGCGCGACATCCTCGTCTCGCCGCCCACCGACTGGGGCGCGCAGCGCAAGCGCGAGTACTTCGACTGGGCGAAGGCGGTGGTCGACCCGATGCGCGGCGTTCATCCGCGGCTCGAGGCACTGTTCGACGAGGTCTACGCCCGCAAGCCGGCGGCGGCGCCGTGAGCGGGATGCGGCGGACGGTGCGGCGGGCGCGGCGGGGCAGGCTCCGGGCGCCGCGGCCGCCGCCGGCGGCGCACGTAAGATGCCTGCTCGAGCGGTGAGCTCGGGGAGAGAACGCCATGCCCACACTTCGCTTCGCAGCGCCCCTGGTCCTGGGCTTGTCCGCCGTGGCGGCGCTCGCCGCCGCCCCGGCGCCCGAGCGGTTGCCGCCCACCATGCGCGCCGTCGCCATCGACCGCACCGGCGGTCCCGAGGTCCTGACGGTGCACCGGCTGCCCGTGCCCACACCCGGGCCCGATGAGATCCTCATCGCGCTCGACACCGCCGGCGTCGGCCCCTGGGACCTCGAGGTTCGCGAGAAGCTCGCCTATTACCGGGAGAAGAGCTTCCCGGTGGTGTTGGGCGTCGACGGTGCCGGCACGGTCGCGGCCGTCGGCGCGGGGGTGCGCGACTTCAAGGTCGGCGATGCGGTCTACGCCTACGCCTGGGACAACCCCCAGGGCGGCTTCTACGCCGAGTACGTGGCGGTGCCCGCGAAAGCCGCCGGACACGTGCCGCCGGGCATGAGCCTCAGGGACGCGGGCGCCGCGGCGGTCACGGCCCTCACCGCGCTCCAGGGCGTCGACGATGCGCTGCACCTCAAGGGTGGCGAGACGCTCATCATCCACGGGGCCTCGGGCGCGGTCGGGACGCTCGCGGTGCAGTTCGCGAAGCTGCGCGGCGCGCGGGTACTGGCGAGCGCCTCCGGCGCCGACGGTGTCGCGCTCGCACGCCGGCTCGGCGCCGATGCGGCGATCGACGGCCACCACGGCGACATTCGTGCTGCGGCGCACGAGTTTGCGCCCACGGGCGCCGATGCCGTGCTGGCGCTTGCCGGCGGCGATGCCCTCGAGGCCTGCATCGACACGCTCAAGACCGGCGGCCGGGTCGCCTGGCCGAGCGGCGTGCAGCCCCCGCCAAAGGCGCGCGCCGGCGTCGCCACCCTCAAGTATGACGCGCTCACCGGGCCCGCCGAGTTCGCGCGGCTCGGCGCGGCCATCGCCGCCGCGAAGCTCGTGGTGCCGATCGCCGCGGAATATCCGCTCGCCGAGGCCGCGCAGGCCCACGAGCGCATGGCCGCCGGCCACGTGCTCGGCAAGGTGGTGCTGCGGATCCGCTAGGTCTGGGGTGCGGCGCCGCCCGCGGCACGGCGGCGCGCCACGAAGTCCTCGAGTGCCGCGCTCACGGCCGGATCGAGCGGCGGCGGCTGAAACGCGGCGAGCGTGTTGCGCCACACCGTCGCGGCGCGCTGTGTCGCGGTCTTCGCGCCATCGTCGAACCACTGGCCGTAGTTGCGCCAGTCGGAGACCAGCGGGGTGTAGAAGGCGTCGCGGTAGCGCTGCATGGTGTGCGCCGCGGAGAAGAAGTGACCGCCGGGGCCCACCTCGGCCACCGCCTCGATGCCGATATCGTCCGCCGTCGCCGGTACCGGCTGGAAGACCTCGGCCATCATCTGCAGCATCTCGACGTCGAGGATGAACTTCTCGTACGAGGCGGTGAGCCCGCCTTCGAGCCAGCCGGCGGCGTGCAGCATGAAATGGCAGCCGCCGAGCAGCGCTCCCCACAGGCTCATCTGCGATTCGTAGGCGGCCTGCGCGTCCGGGGCGTTGCCGGCGGTCGCGCTCGAGCAGCGCCACGGGAGCCCGATGCGCCGCGCCAGCTGCCCGGCGCCGAAGGCGGCCTTGGCGTACTCGGGCGTGCCGAAGGCGGGCGAGCCCGACTTCATGTCGACGTTGGAGGTGAAGCTGCCGTACATGACCGGCGCGCCCGGCCGCACCAGCTGCGCGAGCGTGATGCCGAAGAGAGCCTCGGCATGCGCCAGCGTCAGCGCACCGGGAATGGTGATCGGCGCCATCGCGCCCGCGAGCGTGAACGGCGTGACGATCATCAGCTGGCCGTGGAGCGCGAACTCGATGATGCCGTCGGTCATCGGCAGGTCGAGCTGCAGCGGGGAGTTGGTGTTGCAGATGCTGTAGCAGCGCGGCTCGCGCCTGAAGGTCTCGGTGTCGATGCCGTGCGCGATGCGCAGCATCTCGAAATTGTCGGCGAGCTGCGCCGCGCCGCGGCAATAGAAGTAGGGCGGCTTGTCGCCGAGGGTGAGCTGCGCGAGCGTGGTGTCGAGGTGACGCTCGTGTACCGGCACGTCGCCGGGCTCGGTCATCTGTCCGAGCACGTGGATCACGTCGAAGGACTGTGACAGCCGCACCAGGTCGCGATAGTCGGCGAGCGTGCCCTGGCGCTTGCCGCGCTCGAGATCGCTCACGCTCGGGGGTCCGGCGACGGGGGCGAAGATGACGTGGCGGCCGCCGACGTGGCAGGTACGCTGCGGATTGGCGGCCACCAGATTCACCTCGCGCGGCGCCGTGGCGAGCGCCGCGCTCACCATGGCCGGGTCGAGGCGCACCATCTGCGTCGCTTCGTCCACGCTCGCGCCGGCGGCCGCGAGTACCGTACGCCCGCGCGGCGAGAGCACCCGCATCCCCTGGCGTTCGAGGATGCCGAGCGCCGCCAGATGCATGTTCTCGACCTGGTCGTCGGAGAAGATGCGCACCGGCTCGAAGGGATTGACGAGGTTGCGGTAGCGGTGCGAGCGCGGCGCCTGGGCGGGGGCCGCCGCGCCGCGCTGGGGCCGGCGCGAGGTCACGGCGCACCCCGCTGCTTCGCGATCCACTCGTTCACCAGCTGCTCGAGCAGCGTGAGCGGCACGCCGCCGTTCTCGAGTACCACGGTATGGAAGTCCTTCAGGTTGAACTTAGGGCCGAGGGCGATGCGCGCCTTCTCGCGCAGCTCCAGGAGCTTGAGCTCGCCGACCTTGTAGGCACAGGCCTGTCCGGGCATCGCCATGTAGCGCTCCACTTCGGAAGTCACCTCCGCCCCGGACTTGCCGGTGGTGGCGACCATATAGTCGATTGCCTGCTCGCGCGTCCAGCCGCCGGCATGGATGCCGGTGTCGACCACCAGCCGCGCGGCGCGCAGCAGCTCGAGCTGCAGCCGCCCGAGATTGCCGAAAGGGTCGTCGCGGTACATGCCGATCTCGGCGGCGAGCTGCTCGGCGTAGAGCGCCCAGCCCTCGGCGTACGCCGTGTAGAGCGTCTGCTGACGGATCAGCGGCAGATCCTTGAGTCCGAGCGCGGTGGAGATCTGCAGGTGGTGCCCGGGCACGCCTTCGTGATAGGCGAGCGTCTTCATGCTCCAGGTGGGCACCTCGGCCATGTCGCGCAGGTTGGCGAAGAAAGTGCCGGGGCGCGAGCCGTCCATCGCCGCCTGCTGATAATAGGCGCCGGAGGCTCCCTGCTCCTGCGAAGGCGGCACGCGCGCGACCCGCAGCCGCCCGGCGGGCAGCGTACGGAAGTACTCGGGCATGCGCTCGCTCACCTCATCGAGGATCTGCTGGTAGCGCGCCAGCGCCTGCTCCCGGCCTGCGGCATCGTTCGGCAGAAGGAAGCGCGCGTCCTTGCCGAGCGCCGCCATGCGCGCGCCGACGCTGCCTTCCTTCAGGCCCTGCGCGCCGAGCAGCGCGTCCATCTCGCCGCTGATGCGCGCGACCTCGGCGAGGCCGAGCGCGTGCACCTGCGCCGGGGTGTAGTCGGTGGTGGTGTCCTGTTTCAGGACGAGCGCGTAGTAGGCGGTGCCGTCGGGCAGCCGGTCGACTCCGGCGGCCTGCGCGGCGGCTGCGGGTCTCAATGCCTCGAGCGCCGCGCTCATGCGCGCATAGGCGGGATACACCCGGGAACCGACCGCCTGCACCGCGGCCGCCTCGAGCTGCGCGCGGGTTGCGGCGTCGAGGGATTGCACCCGGCCCATGCGCGCGGCGAAGGTCGTGACCAGCGCGCTGTCGCGCGGCACGGCGCTCACGGTGTCGTGGATGACGAGCAGCGAGCGCTCGAGGAGCGCGGGCGGCAGCACGACGCCGAGCTGCGCCTGGCGCTGCATGGCGGCGGTCACCTCGTCGAGCTTCGTTCCCATGGCCTCGAGCCGCCGCACGTAGTTGCGCGCGGTCTTCAGGTTGTTTACGACGTGGGTGGTCTGCATGAAGCTCGCGAGCTCCACCTCGACGCCGAACATCGGGCTCACCGGATAGAGCGCGTCTCCCTGCAGCCAGGGGAAACGCCGGAACGCGAGGCCGGTCCGATACTGGTCGATCAGGATGTCCCAGGTGATCTGGTCCTGGCGGCTCAGGGTGGCGCGGTCGAAGCGCTGCACTTCCGCGAGGAAGCGCGCGAGCTGCGCGTAATCGGCGTCGCGCTGCGCGAGCGTGTAGGGAGTCAGCTCGCCCGAGTGCCGATCGAACACCGTGCCGTCGTCGAGGCCGACGGCGGTGAACATCTCGGGGTTGCGCATCAGGAACTCGAACGCCTGGCGGTCGGCGAGCATGCCGATGCTGAAGGGCTTGCCCCACACCGTGCGGTAGCCGGCCCAGCCGAGCACCGCCAACAGTGCGAGCGCCACCCACCCGGCGATCCGCCATCGTTGCCTCATCGGCCGCACTAGATCGTAAAGGGCCGGCGCGGGTCAAGGGCGCGAGCGGTGCGGCGGGCGGCGGCCGCGCTATAGTGCGCTGCCCGTGCGCTCAACCGAGGCTCCCATGACAGAGATCGCAGGCGTCGCCGAGATCCGCAGCCACTTCCCGGCGCTGGAGCGCCGCCACAACGGCTTCCCGGTGGCGTACTTCGACGGGCCGGGCGGCACGCAGGTGCCGCGCGCGGTCGCGGCGGCGATGACCGACTATCTCTTCAACCACAACGCCAACACGCACTGGGACTTTCCCTCGAGCCACGAGACCGATGCGGCGCTCGGCGCGGCGCGCACGGCGCTCGCGGACTGGCTCGGCGGCGCGCCGGGGGAGATCGTCTTCGGCGCGAACATGACCACGCTCACCTTCCACCTCGGACGCGCGCTCGGCCGCGGTTGGCGTGCCGGCGACATCGTGGTCGTCACCGAGCTCGATCACCATGCCAACTCCGACACCTGGCGCTACCTCGCCCGCGAGCGTGGCCTCGAGGTGCGCACCATCCGCATGCGGCGCGAGGACGGGCGGCTCGATGCCGACGATGCGGCCGCGAAGCTCACCGCCGGAGTGCGGCTGCTGGCGCTCGGGGCGGCATCGAATGCGCTCGGCACCGTCAACGAGGTGGCGCGGCTCACCGCGCAGGCGCACGCGGTCGGAGCGCTGGTGTTCGTCGACGGCGTCCACTACGCCGCCCACCAGATGCCGGAGGTGCGCGCCTGGGACTGCGATTTCTTCGCCTGCTCGGCCTACAAGTTCTACGGCCCGCACGTCGGCGTGCTGTGGGGGCGGCGCGAGCTCATGGCCGCGCTCGATGCGCCGAAGCTCGCGCCGGCCTCATCCGACCCCCCGGAGCTGCTCGAGACGGGCACGCTCAATCACGAGGGCATCGTCGGGGCCGGTGCCGCGGTCGACTACCTGGCGGGACTCGCCGGCGGGCAGGGGCCGCGGCGCGCCCGCCTCGGGCACGTGGCGCAGGCGCTGCACGAGCGCGGCGCGGCGCTGCTCAGGCAGCTGTGGGAGGGACTTGCGGGACTCGCCGGCGTCGAGCTCTCCGGGCCGCCGCCCGGCACGGCGCGCACCGCGACGCTGTCGTTCGCGGTGGCGGGGCACGAGAGCGCCGCGGTGGCCGCCTTCCTCGCCGGGCGCGGCGTGTTCGTCTCGCACGGGGACTTCTACGCGACCACCGCAGTCCGGGTTCTCGGACACGCGCGCGACGGCCTGGTGCGTGCCGGGTGCGCCGCGTACACCACCGCCGAGGAAGTCGCCCGGCTCATCGAGGGCGTGCGGCAGATCGCGCGGCGCTGAAAACGAACGAGCCCGGCCGTAGGGCCGGGCTCGCGAGAGCTGGCTAGCGCTCCGGGAGCGGAGCGTCGCGCTTACCTGTGGCCCTTGTTGGCGGCCTCGGCGGCCATCTTCAGCTCGTTGTTGACCTGGTCGAGCAGTTCCTTGGCCTTCGCGGCATGGCCGTCCATGTCCCACTCGTTCGCCTTCTGGGCGGCCGTGATCCGCTCCCAGGCGCGGTGCGCCAGATCCTGCGCTGCGGCCAGGTTCGGGTGTCTCCTGCCGCTGATGTCCTCGACCGGCGGAGCGGCGAATGCGGCCGTCGTGACCAATAACAGCGCGGCGGTGCTCAGCGTCAACTTGATCATTGCGACTCCCTCAGCGGTGGTGGGTTGTGACCGAATGGCCCGGGCGGGCCGGGCCGCGCGCAGTGTCGTTCCCGGACCTGTGGAAAGCAAGCCGCCGCCGGGCGGTCCGGGGGCGCAGCGCGGGCAATCTGGGCGGACGGTCACACTGCGGGTGCGACCCTCCCGGCGGGTGCGCCCGGCGTGGTACCTTGCGCGCTGGCAGCTGCCTATATAAGGAGTCAGGGAGCGAATGCCCAGCAGAGTTCCTGAGGGCCAGAGCCGCGGCTGGATCATCGCCATCGGCGGCGCGGAGAACAAGGAGAACGACCGGCGCATTCTCGAGCGCTTCGTCGCCGCCTCGGGCGGCAGCGGCGCCGACATCGTGGTCATCCCGACGGCGAGCCGCATGCACGAGACCGGAGCGCGCTACGAACGGCTCTTCGGCGACATCGGCGCCAGCCGCGTGACCGTGATGGATTTCGATACCCGCCGCGATGCTTGCGAGGCCGGACGCCTCGAGCGCCTCGGGCAGGCGAGCGGCGTCTTCTTCACCGGCGGCAACCAGCTGCGTCTCACGACGCTGCTCGGCGGCACGCCGGTGGCCAAGCTCATCCGTCTCGCCAACGCGCGCGGCGTCACCGTCGGCGGCACCAGCGCCGGGGCCAGCATCCTCTCCGAGCACATGATCGCCGCCGGCGACGAAGGCTCGGCCGTGGTCGCCGGGAGCGTGCGCCTGGCGCCGGGCCTCGGGTTGACCAACCGCTTCATCATCGACCAGCATTTCCGCCAGCGCGACCGTCTCGGACGGCTGCTGACGGCGCTCGCCTACAACCCGTTCGCGGTGGGCATCGGGCTCGACGAGGACACCGCCGCGCTGATCGGCCCCGACGAGACCGTCGAGGTGGAGGGCAGCGGCGGGGTGACGATCGTCGATGCGGCCGAGGTCAGCTACTCCTCGATCGACAGCGTCGAGGAGGGGCAGCCGGCCTGCGTGCTCGGGCTCAAGCTGCACGTGCTGGTGGCCGGCGCCACCTTCAATCTGCATACCCGCGCGGCCAGCGCCGGTACGCTGCGTAAGTCCAAGGAGTGACGCCGCCGTAGCTTCGACCCGCGCGCTTTGGTTGCCTTCAACAACTATTACATCGAGCAACATCCATGCGCATCCTCGATCGTTCCGTGTACGTCGGGCCCTCGCTGTACGCGCGCTTTCCCGTCATCCGCCTCGAGCTCGAGCTCGGTGAGCTCGAGGCCTGGCCCACCGCCCGCCTGGGCGATGCCTTCATCGAGGCGCTCACCGCCGCCCTTCCCGGGCTCGCCGAGCACGGCTGCTCCTACCGCGAGCCGGGCGGCTTTCTGCGCCGCATGCGCGAAGGCGAGGGCACCTGGCTCGGCCACGTGCTCGAGCACGTGGCCATCGAGCTGCAGAACATCGCCGGCGAAGCGGTCACCTTCGGCAAAACGCGCAGCGCCGGCACCGCCGGCGTCTACACGGTCGTCTACGAATACGCCCAGCGCGACGAGGGCATCGCCGCCGGCGAGCTCGGGCTGCGCCTCATCGCCTCGCTCCTGCCGCCGGCACTGACGCCCAAGGACTCGGTGCCGGCCGGCTGGAACTGGCCCGAGGCGCGCGACCAGTTCATCCGCTTCGCGCAGCGGCGCGCCCTCGGGCCCTCGACCATGTCGCTGGTGCGCGCCGCGGAGGCGCGCGGCATTCCGTGGCTGCGCCTCAACGACCAGTCGCTGGTGCAGCTCGGCCACGGCAAATTCCAGCAGCGCATCCAGGCGACCGTCACCGGCCGCACGCCGCACATCTCGGTGGAGCTCGCGAGCGACAAGGAGGAGACCAACAAGATCCTCGCGGGACTCGGACTGCCGGTGCCCAAGCAGGAGCTGGTGCAGAGCGAGACCGCGGCGGTCCGCGCCGCGCGCCGCATGGGCTTTCCGGTGGTGACCAAGCCCTACAACGGCAACCACGGCCGCGGTATCTCCATCCGTCTGACGAGCGACGAAGAGGTGGCGCACGGCTTCAACGTGGCGCGCGAGCATTCGCGCTCGGTGATCGTCGAGACCTTCCTCGAGGGCGACGACCATCGCCTCCTGGTGGTGAACGGCGAGCTGGTGGCGGCCACCCGCCGCACGCCCGGAC
Organism: Gammaproteobacteria bacterium; assembly: GCA_028871705.1. Classification (GTDB taxonomy): domain Bacteria; phylum Pseudomonadota; class Gammaproteobacteria; order Steroidobacterales; family Steroidobacteraceae; genus 13-2-20CM-66-19. The sequence goes on along the minus strand of JAGWMP010000026.1, from coordinate 1,100 downwards.
ACGTGGTCGGCGACGGCGAGCGCACGATCGCCGAGCTCATCGAGGTGGTGAACCAGGACCCGCGCCGTGGCATCGGCCACGAGAAGGTGCTCACCCGGCTCGAGCTCGACGCCCAGGCGCACAAGATGCTGGACAAGGCCGGGCTCACGAGCGCATCGGTCCCGGAGCGCGGCCAGGTGGTGTACCTGCGCTCCACGGCCAATCTGTCCACCGGCGGTACCGCCACCGACGTCACCGACGTCATCCACCCCGACAACCGCGAGATGGCCGAGCGCGCCGTGCGCGCCATCGGCCTCGACGTGGGCGGCGTCGATTTTCTTTCCAAGAACATCACCGAGAGCTACCGCAAGATCGGCGGCGGCATCTGCGAGGTGAATGCGGCGCCGGGCTTTCGCATGCACGTGGCGCCGAGCGAGGGCACGCCGCGCGACGTCGCCGCCCCGGTGATCGACATGCTGTTCCCGGCCGGGGCCGCCTCACGCGTGCCGATCGCCGCGGTCACCGGTACCAACGGCAAGACCACCACCGCGCGCATGCTGGCGCACATCGCCAAGATGGCGGGCTTCACCCCCGGGCTCACCACCACCGACGGCGTGTACATCGACGGCCAGCGCACCGTGTCCGGCGACATGACGGGACCGGTGTCGGCGCGCATGGTGCTGGCGGATCCGCAGATCGATCTGGCGGTGCTCGAGACGGCGCGCGGCGGGCTGCTGCGCGCCGGGATGGGAGTCAACGAGGTGAACGTCGGCGCGGTCCTCAACGTGCAGGCCGATCACCTCGGGCTCAAGGGCATCGACACGCTCGAGCAGCTTGCCGAGGTCAAGCGCGTGGTGGTCGAAGTGGCCACCGACTGCGCGGTGCTCAATGCCGATGAGCCGCTGGTGCTGAAGATGTCGGGTTATACCGAGGCGAAGAACATCTGCTACGTCACCACCAATCCTCATCACGCGCTGGTACGCGAACACATAAGGGCTGGCGGCCGCGCCTGCGCCCTCGAGGAAGGCGTCAACGGCCAGATGATCGCGCTCTACGACCGGGGTAGCCAGATCCCGCTGCTGTGGACGCACCTGATACCGGCCACGCTCGAGGGCCGCGCG
>JAGWMP010000273.1 GCA_028871705.1 Gammaproteobacteria bacterium | reverse complement strand
TCGGCGGCCCCGGGGCCGCGCGCCTCGACCGCTGGCTGTTCGCCGTGCGGCTCTTCAGGTCGCGCGCGCTGGCCGCCGCGGCGGTGGCCGGCGGACGGGTGCACTTGAACGGCGAGCGCGTCAGGGCCGCGCACGAGGTGCGCCCGGGGGATGCCGTGACGCTGATGCGCGCGACGCTCGAGTTCGAATGCACGGTATCCGCCATCCCCGCGCGGCGCGGCCCGGCGAGCGCCGCCGCGCAGTGCTACGCGGAGTCGGCGGCCAGCACCGCGCGCCGCACCGAGTTTGCCCGGCGGATGAAGCTGGCGGCCGCCCTGACGCCCCGGCCCGTGGAACGTCCGGACAAGCGCGCGCGGCGGCGGCTGCGCCGGCTCCGGGGTCGCATTTGAGTCCTCCGAGGTCGCCGCAAAGCATGTGGTGGCCACGACGGCGTTGCAGACTCCAGCGGCGGGCGCCGCTCGGTTGAGCTACGCTCCGTCCCGCCGAGGTTCGCGCCCATGACCCTAAGCGTCTTTGACATCTTCAAGGTCGGCATCGGACCCTCGAGCTCCCACACCATGGGCCCGATGCGGGCGGCGCGCGAGTTCGCGCTCTCCCTCAAGGACGCGGGGCAGCTCGCCGCGACGCAGCAGATCGCCGTGCGCCTCTACGGCTCACTCGCCCTCACCGGTCTCGGCCATGGCACCGACCGCGCCGTGCTCGCCGGTCTCGAGGGCGCCGAGCCCGAGAGCGTCGATCCGGACAGCATCGAGACCACGGTCAAGCGCATCCGCGCGAGCGGGCGCATCCGCCTGCTCGGCGAGCACGAGATCGCCTTCGACGAGCCGATGCAGCTGCTCTTCATGAACCACGAGCGCCTGCCGCGCCATTCCAATGGCATGCGCTTCGATGCGCTCGGGGCGGGAACCGCGGTGCTGCGCGAGGAGGATTACTACTCGATCGGCGGCGGCTTCATCGTGCGCGGCAACGAGTCCGAGGCGCGCGAGACCAGCACGCACGCGGCGCCGCCGTATCCGTTCGCCTCCGGTGCCGAGCTGCTGGCGCGCTGCCGCGAGCACGGACTCGAGATCTTCGAGCTGATGCTGGCGAACGAGCGCACCTGGGCGAGCGAGGCCGAGGTCCGCGCGAAGCTGCTGCACATCTGGAAGGTGATGCAGGGCTGCGTCGAGCGCGGCTTCCGCCAGACCGGGGTGCTGCCCGGCGTGCTGAAAGTCCGCCGCCGCGCGCCGCGTCTCTACCGCCAGCTCACCGAGAGCGGCAGTGCCGGGCCGCTCGACGTCATGGACTGGGTCAACGCGTTTGCGCTCGCGGTGAACGAGGAGAACGCGGCCGGCGGGCGCGTCGTGACCGCACCCACCAACGGCGCCGCCGGCATCGTGCCCGCGGTGCTGCACTATTACCGGCGCTTCGAAGCCGGCGCGAACGAGGAGGGCGTGCTGCGCTTCCTGCTCGTGGCCGCCGCCATGGGCATGCTCTACAAGCGCAACGCCTCGATCTCAGGGGCCGAGATGGGCTGCCAGGGCGAGGTCGGCGTCGCCTGCTCGATGGCGGCCGCGGGTCTCGTGGCTGCGCTCCACGGCACCAACGAGCAGGTGGAGAACGCCGCCGAGATCGGCATGGAGCACAACCTAGGATTGACCTGCGACCCGGTGGCGGGGCTGGTGCAGATTCCCTGCATCGAGCGCAACGCCATGGGCTCGGTGAAGGCGATCAACGCCGCGCGCCTCGCCATGCGCGGCGACGGCAGCCACAAGGTGTCGCTCGATCAGGTCATCGCCACCATGCGGCAGACGGGCGCGGACATGTCCACCATCTACAAGGAAACCTCCCAGGGCGGACTGGCCGTCAACGTACCCGAGTGCTGAGCGCCCTCGCTAGCCGATCAAGCCCCACAGCCGCGACGGCGGCGCTTGGTGATGCACCTCTTTCACGTGGTCGGGGCCGATGGCGCGCCAGTCCTCGGTGTCGAACACGATCGAGCACAGCGCCGCGGTGGTGAGCGTGCTGATCCCTCCCTGCGGCACCAGCTGGTGGATCAGGTCGGAGGCGCCGGGGTTGTGGCCGATCACCATCAGATGCGCGATGCGCGGCCCGGTGTCGCGGATGAGCTGCAGCATGTCTGCGGCGCTCGCGAGGTAGAGCGCCTCCTCGCGCTGCACGTGCCGTACCGAGAGCGCGAGCTCGCGCGCCACGATGTCGGCGGTCTGCTCGGCGCGCCGTGCGGTGCTCGCGAGCAGCCGGTCGGGCACCAGCTCGAGCTCGAGCAGGCGCTTCGCCATCGTCTCCGCCCCGGCGAGGCCGCGGCGATTGAGCGGACGGGCGAAGTCGCCCGCCGCGTGGTCCTTCCAGCGGGCATCGGCGTGACGCATGACGGTCAGGCGCTTCATGCGGATCTCAGCAGTCGCTCGCCACGAGGATGCGGCCGTCCGCTTCGCGCGCCGCGAAGGTGCGTACCGGCTCGTAGGCGGGTGGGGTGAGCGCGTCCCCGGTGCGCAGGTCGAAGCGCGCGCCGTGGCGCGGACAGATGAGCTCGCAAGACTCCACGTGGGCACCCGCGAAGGATTCGCCGTCGTGCGTGCAACGGTCTTCTACTGCGTACAGTTCGCGTCCGCAGCGTACGACAACCACCGCCACGCCGTCGACCTCGGCCGGGAACGGCACCCCCTCGCCGAGCTCGGCAGCCGCGCCGATGTCGACCCAGCCGCTCAGAACATCCCCGTCTGCAGGCGCGCCGCCTCCGACATCATGGACTGGTTCCACGGCGGGTCGAAGGTCAGGCTGACGCGTGCTTCGCGCACGGTCGGGATCCGCGTGAGCTTGTCGCGCACGTCCTCGACCAGGATGTCGCCCATGCCGCAGCCGGGCGCGGTGAGGGTGATTTGCGCATCCACGGTACGCGTGCCGTCCTCGTTCTCGTGCACGTCGCATTCATACACGAGTCCGAGATCGACGATGTTGATCGGGATCTCAGGGTCGTAGCAGGCGCGCATCTGTTCCCAGGCGAGCGCCCGCACGTCCTCGACCGTGGCGTTCGGCGGCAGCTCGGGCGGCTTGGCGGCCTCCTGGCCGATGGCATCGGCGTCCTCGCCGGCGATGCGGAACAGGTTCCCCTCGAGATAGACCGTGAAGCTGCCGCCGAGCGCCTGGGTGATGTAGCCCGCCTGGCCGGGCTTGAGGCGCACCTCCTGCCCCGCGGGGACGATCACCGCGCGCACCTCGCGGTTCACCACGAACGGCGCGTTTTCGTGCCGGCGCATGCGCTATTCCGTGGACACGGTGGCGGCGCCGCGCGCGAGCGCGGCGTTCAGGGTGTGCCAGCTCAGGGTGGCGCACTTGACCCGGGCCGGGAACTCGCGCACTCCCGAGAGCGCGGCGAGCTTGCCGAGCTCGGGCTCAGGTCTGGCGTCCTGATGCGTGAGGAGGGTATGCACTTCGTCGAAGAGCCTGGCGACCGCGGCGCGCTCCTTGCCCTTGACGGCCTCGGTCATGAGGGAGGCCGCGGCGGTCGAGATCGCGCAGCCCGACCCCTCGAAGCGCACGTCCTCGACCCGCTCGCCGTTCATGCGCACGTACACCGTGAGCCGGTCGCCGCACAGCGGGTTGTGGCCGTCGGCGTGCTGCACGCCGGCTCCGTCCTCG
>JAGWMP010000272.1 GCA_028871705.1 Gammaproteobacteria bacterium | reverse complement strand
CCGGGCGCGCCATCGCCGAGCGCGAGCTCACCCGCATCGGCGTACGCGCCGAGCAGCTCGCGGCGCTGGTGCGCGAGCTCGGCGCACGCGACGCGAATCACTTTCATCAGCTGCTCGGCGAGGGCGAGATCAGCGTGACGCAACTGATGCACGCCGCCGCGCGACTCTTCCAGACCGCGCCCCCCGCGGCGGCGGTCCGCACCGCGCGCCGCGCCCCGCGGCGGCGCGGCGCGCCGATCGAGATCGAGGGAGTCGGGGACCTGCCGACGACGCTGGCGCGCTGCTGCGCGCCGCTGCGGCCGCAGCTGGTGACCGGCTACGTGACGCTCGGCCGCGGCGTCACCGTGCACCGCAGCGACTGCGCCAGCCTCCTGCGGATGGCGGCGCTCAAGCCCGACCGGGTATTGAAAGTCGAATGGACCGCCACCGCGGCGGATGCGCTGGAAGTGGAGATCGCGGTGAGCGCCTACGACCGGCGCGGGCTGCTGCGCGACCTCACCGACGTGCTCGCCGCCGAGCGGCTCAGCATCGACGCGGTGAACTCGCGCACCGATCACGCGAGCGGTATGGCGCACTTCGCGCTGCGCGTCGCGGTCGCCGACCTCGAACAGCTCGCGCGCGTGCTGCGCCGGCTCGCGGCAGTGCCGAACGTGCTCGAGGCACGCCGGCGTATTTGACCGGCGGCAAGGGCCTGCGGCCCTGTGAGCAGAGCGGTGGGTCAGCGATTGATCGAATCGATGGCGCGCTTGTCGGCGTTGAGCGCGGCCTCGTGCACCGCCTCGGCAAGCGTCGGGTGCGCATGGATCGTGCGCTGCAGGTCCTCGCTGCTCGCCGAGTACTCCATCGCCAGCACCGCTTCGGCGATCAGCTCGCCGGCCAGCGGGCCGATGATGTGCACGCCGAGGATCTCATCGTCATCGCGCGCCGCGACGATCTTGGCGAAACCGGCGGCCTGCTCCATGGCGCGCGCGCGGCCGCTCGCGAGGAACGGGAAGACGCCCGTCTTGTAGTCGCGGCCGCTCGCCTTGACCTGCTCCTCGGTCTGCCCGACCCAGGCGATCTCGGGAGCGGTGTAGATCACCGCGGGGATCACCTTGTAATTGACCTCACCGTAGCGTCCGGCGATCAGGTCCGAGACCATGACGCCCTCATCCTTGCCTTTGTGCGCCAGCATCGGCCCGCGGACGCAGTCGCCCACCGCCCAGACATTCTCGACACCGGTACGACAGGAGTGATCGACCTTGATGAAACCGCGCTCGTCGAGCTCGACCCCGGTGCCGGCCTCCAGCAGATCCTGCGTGTAGGGGCGCCGGCCGACCGCGACCACCAGCCGGTCGACGGTGAGGCGCTGCTCTCCCTTGGCATCCGTGTAGACGACCTCGACGGCACCGCCCGTGACGTTCGCGCCCGTGACCCTGGCGCCGAGGCGCACGTCCAGTCCCTGCTTCCTGAAGTGCCGCTGCGCTTCCTTGGCGAGCTGCTGATCGGCCATGGGGAGAAAGTCCGGCAGCGCCTCGAGTACCGTGACCTCCGAGCCGAGCCGCCGCCACACGCTCCCGAGCTCGAGGCCGATGACGCCCGCACCGATCACGCCGAGACGTTTCGGCACGGCATCGATCTCGAGCGCGCCCCAGGAATCGACGATATGCGGCGCCTTGAAGGGCGCCGAGCGCAGCTCGATCGGCGTCGAGCCCGAGGCGAGCACCACGTGACGCGCGCTCAACTCGCGGCGCGTGCCGTCGTGCGCGGTGAACTGCACGCGCCGCCCGGGCAGGAGCTTGCCGTGACCCTGCAGCGCCGTGACACCGGCGGACTTGAAGAGTGCCAGGATCCCCGTGGTCATGCCCTTGACGATCCCGGCCTTGCGCTTTTGCATCTGCGCGAGGTCGAGCGACAGCGTGCCGACGCCGATTCCGTGGATCGAGAACTCCTCGCGCGCGCGGTGGTAGAGCTCGGTCGACTCGAGCAGCGCCTTGGAGGGAATGCAGCCGGCGTTGAGGCAGGTCCCGCCGAAGGTCGCACTGCCATCCTTGTTCTTCCATTCATCGATGCAGGCGACGCGCAGCTGGTTCTGCGCGGCGCGGATCGCCGCCGGATACCCCGCCGGTCCTCCGCCGATGACGATGACGTCGAAGGAATCGGCGCCGGGGGCCGCCGGCTTGTCGTTGCTTGCCATGGAAGTGGTTGTAATCTTTGAGGTTACTGGATCCCGAGGCGCGCCAAGTTAGCACAAACGCAGTGCCACAGGCGCTCGTCGCCAGGCCGTTCAGATCCCGAGGAGCATGCGCCCCGGATCCTCGAGCGCGTCCTTCACCGCCACCAGGAACAGCACCGCGTCCCGCCCGTCGATGATGCGGTGATCGTAGGTCACCGCGAGATACATCATCGGCCGCACCGCGACCTCGCCGTCGACCACCATCGGCCGCTCCTGGATCTTGTGCATGCCGAGGATCGCGCTCTGCGGTGCGTTGACGATGGGCGTCGACATGAGCGAGCCGAACACCCCGCCATTGGTGATGGTGAAGGTGCCGCCGGTGAGGTCCGCGAGCGCAATGGTGCCGTCGCGCGCCTTGCGCGCGTAGTCGGCCACTTCCTTCTCGATCTGCCCGAAGCTCTTCGCGTCCGCATCGCGTACGATCGGCACCACCAGCCCGCGCTCGGTCGAGACCGCGACGCCGATGTCGTAGTACTCGTGATAGACGATGTCGCCGCCGTCCACCGAGGCATTCACGACCGGGAATTTCTTCAGCGCCTCGATGCAGGCCTTCACGAAGAACGACATGAAGCCGAGCTTCACGCCGTGCTGCTTCTCGAAGCGCTCCTTGTAGCGCGCGCGCAGCTCATTCACCGCGGTCAGGTCCACCTCGTTGAACGAGGTGAGCAGCGCCTGGGTCGACTGCGCCTCGATCAGACGCTGGGCGATGCGCGCGCGCAGCCGCGTCATCGGCACGCGCTGCTCGGCACGGCTGCCGGCAGCGGGTAGCGGTGCCGCGGGTGCCGGTGCGCGCGCCGCTGGAGCGGCACCCGGCTTGGACGCCGCCGCCGCCGCGGCCGGCGCTGCCGGCAGCGCAGCCGGCGCTGGCGCGGCAGCTGCGGCCGGCTTCTTGTCGAGGAAGCCGACGACATCGGATTTCGTGAGCCGGCCGTCGCGTCCCGAGGCCGGGATCGCGGCCGGATCGAGGCGGTTCTCCTCGACCAGGCGTCGCACCGAGGGACTCAGCTTGCCGCCATCGCGGCCCGCGTCGGCTTCCGCGGCTGCGGCGGCACGCGCCGCGGCTGGCGCCGGCGGAGCGGGGGCTGGAGCGGGGGCCGCTGTGGCTGCGGCCGCGGCCGCCGCCTTCGAGCCCAACCCACCGCCTGAGGCAGTCGCCTGAGTGGCGGCCGCCTGCGCCGCCTGGGCCATGGCGGCCGGTGAGAGCTTCACGGGCATGGTGGCCGCGGTGTCGCCGTCGTCGATGACGGCGAGCACCTGCCCGCTCGTCACCACGGTGCCGCTCTTCACGCGAATCTCGCGCACCACCCCGTTGGCGGGAGCCGGCACCTCGAGCACCACTTTGTCGGTCTCGAGGTCGGCGAGGTTCTCGTCGCGCCGGATCGCATCCCCGGGCTGCTTGTGCCAGGCGACGAGCGTCGCATCGGCGACCGACTCGGGAAGCTGCGGA
>JAGWMP010000271.1 GCA_028871705.1 Gammaproteobacteria bacterium | reverse complement strand
TTCCTGCGCGATCTGCGCACGCCCTTCGGCGGGGTGAAGCTCTCAGGGATAGGGCGCGAGGGCGGCATGCACTCGCTCGGCTTCTTCTCCGAGCCCATGAACATCTGCGTGAAGCTGTGAGCGACAGCGCCGTCATCCCCGGCAAGGCGCGCCCGCGCGGCCCCTTCCCGCACTTCCGCCGCGCCGGGGAATTCATCTTCGTCTCCGGGACCAGCGCCCGGCGCGCCGACGACTCGATCGCCGGCGCCGAGGTGGGCGCGGGCGGCGCGGTGCTGCTCGACATCCGCGTGCAGACGCGCGCCGTCATCGAGAACGTCCGCGACATCCTCGCCGCCGCCGGCGCCAGCCTCGCCGACGTGGTCGAGGTGAGCACCTTCCTCGTGAGCATGGACGACTTCAGGGGCTACAACGAGGTGTATGGCGAGTTCTTCGGCTATGAGGGGCCGGCGCGCACCACGGTGGCGGTGGCCGAGCTGCCGCACCCGCATCTCCTGATCGAGATCAAGGCGGTCGCCTGGCGCGCGCGCGCCGGCGGCTGACACATTCGCAAGAGGGACGCGCCGTGACCATCGACATCCACACGCACTTCCTGCCGCGCAGCTGGCCGGATCTGGCGGCGCGCTTCGGCACTCCCGACTGGCCGTGGATGCGCCACGGCCCGGGCGGCAAGGCGATGCTCATGGTGGGCGAGCAGGAGTTCCGCCCGGTGAGTCCGGCGTGCTGGGACGCGAAGCTGCGGCTCGAGCACATGGACCGCGACGGCGTCGAGGTGCAGATCATGTGCGCGACGCCGCTGCTGTTCGCCTACCAGCGTCCGGCGCCGCAGGCACTCGAGTGCGCGCGCATCTTCAACGACGCGGCGCTCGAGATCTGCGCTCATGCGCCGCGGCGCATGAAGTCGCTGTGCCAGGTGCCGCTGCAGGACACCGAGCTCGCCTGCCGCGAGCTCTCGCGCGCCATGGACGACGGCCACATCGGCGTGCACATCGGCAACCACGTCGGCGCGCGCGAGCTGCACGATGAGGGGATCCTGACGTTCCTGCGCCACTGCGCCGCGGAAGGCGCCGCGGTGTTCGTGCACCCCTGGGACATGATGGCGCAGGAGCGCATGCCGAAGTACCAGTTGCCGTGGCTGGTCGCGATGCCGGCGGAGACGCAGCTCTCGATCCTGTGGCTGATCCTCTCGGGCGCCTTCGAGCGGCTACCGCGCTCGCTGAAGCTGTGCTTCGCGCACGGCGGCGGCAGCTTCCCCTACCTTCTCGGGCGGGTCGACAACGCCTGGCGCAACCGCGACATCGTGCGCGAGGACTGTCCGCATCCGCCCTCGTCCTATCTCGACCGCTTCAGCGTCGACGGGGCGGTCTTCAGCCACGAGGCGCTGGAGTTCCTGGTGCGCACCATGGGCGAGGAGCGCGTGATGCTCGGCTCCGACTACCCCTATCCGCTCGGCGAGCAGCACGTCGGGGCGCTGGTGCACTCGCACCCCACGCTCGCCCCGGCGACCCGCACGCGGCTCCTGCACGGCAACGCCGCCGCGTTCTTCGGCCTCGGGGCCGGTGAGCCGGCCCGCGGCAGGAGCGGTGCGTCCGTCAGCGCCTAGCACCCGACGCCCGGCGTCTGGCGCGTCGCACGCGGCCGCCGAACCGCTATGATCGGCGGCCATGACCTCGGCACGGCTCGAACGCTGGATCACGCGCAAGTTCCGCCTGCGTCATGTCGAGCTCATCGCCGAGCTCTATGACTGCCGCAGCATCCTCAAGGCCGCGCGGCGCCTGAGCCTCACCCAGCCGACCGTCACCAAGGCGCTGCGCGACGTCGAGTCGACGCTCGGCGTCAGGCTCTTCGAGCGCAGCAACCGCGGGCTCGAGCCCACCGCCTACGGGGAGATCTTCGCGCGCCATGCCAAGATCGTGCTGGCGCAGCTGCGCCACGCGGCCGAGGAGCTCGAGAGCCTGCGCGCCGGCTACAGCGGCAAGGTGACGGTCGGGACGCTGCTCGCCGCCTCCGCCAGCATCCTGCCCGATGCCATCGCCATGCTGAAGAAGCAACGCCCGGCGGTCGCCATCAGCGTAGTGGTCGGCACCTACGACATCCTCATGCCTTCGCTCCTGGCCGGCGACCTCGACATGGTGCTGGGGAGGCTGCCGGAAGAGGGCCGCAGCCGCGCGCTCGTCTACGAGGAGTTCTACGCCGAGCCGATTTGCGTGGTCGCGCGGCGCGCCCACCCGCTCGCGCGCAAGCGGCGCCTCACGCTGCGCGAGCTCGCCAACGAGCCCTGGCTGCTGCCGTTGCCGGAGACGGCGCTGCGCCGCCAGATCGAGCGGGCCTTCGTCGAGGCGGGCGCGCAGCTGCCGCGCAACGTGATCGAGTCGGTGTCGATCCTCACCAACCGCGCGCTGCTGCGCAAGTCCGATTGCATCGGCGTCATGCCCTACCACGTGGCGCTCGACGACGTCGAGCAGGGACTGCTCGCGATCCTGCCCGTGAAGCTCAAATCCATCGAGACCCCGGTGGGGGCGATCCTGCGTGCGCCGGGCAAGCTCCCGCCGGCGGCCGCGGCGCTCCTCGACTGCCTGCGCCTCGCGGGCCGGGCAGCGCCGACGTGAGGCCGCCGCGCGCTTCGGCTATGCTCGCGCCGCCATGATCGCCCTGGTCCGTGAAGTGAGTGAGCGCCTCGCGCACTGCGAGCTGAGCTTCCTCGAGCGCGCGCCGATCGACGCCGCGCGCGCGCGTGCCCAGCACGCCGCCTATGTCGCCGCGCTCGGTGCCCTGGGGCTCGAGATCGAATGGCTCGAGCCGCTGGCGCAGAACGCCGACGGCGTGTTCGTCGAGGACACTGCGCTCGTGCTGCCCGAAGTCGCGGTGATCACCCGCCCCGGGGTCGAGTCGCGCCGCGGCGAGACGGCGAGCGTCGCCGCGGCTCTCGCCGCTCACCGGCCGCTCAGGCACATCGTGCCACCGGGCACCCTCGAGGGCGGCGACATCGTCGTCATCGGCAGGAGCGTCTATGTTGGCGCCTCGGCGCGCAGCAACGCCGCCGGGATCGCGCAGCTCGCGGCGGCGCTCGCGCCGTTCGGCTACCGGGTGGCGGGGGTGGCGATGCGCGACTGCCTGCATCTGAAGAGCGCGGTCACCTTCATTGCGCCGGAGACGATTCTCGTGAACCCCGCGTGGGTGGACCCAGGGCTCTTCGATGCGCGGGCCGTCATCGCGGTGGACCCGGCCGAGGCCTTCGCGGCCAACACGCTCAGCGCCGGCGGTGTGACGCTCGTTAGCGCGGCCTTCCCGCGAACCGAGGAGCGGCTGCGCCGGGCGGGGATCACGACGCGCGCGCTCGACGTGAGAGAGCTGCAGAAGGCCGAAGCCGCGCTCACCTGCATGAGTCTCATCGTCGCGTAGCGGCCGCGGCCGCGGTTGCGGCCGTGATCGTGGCCGTGGTCGTTCAGGCTTGGGCGGTCACCGCCGGCAACGCCGCCAGGAACGCGTCCACCTCGCTCTCGGTGCCGATGGTGATGCGGCACCAGTTCTCGAACGGCGGGAAACGCCGGCCCACCAGGATGTTGCGCGCACGCATGAGCTCGGTGAAGCGCTTGAGCGGCATGCCGGTGTCGAAGAACACGAAGTTGCCCTGCGGCTCGGCGTAGGGGAGCTTGAGGCGTACCAGCT
>JAGWMP010000025.1 GCA_028871705.1 Gammaproteobacteria bacterium | reverse complement strand
GGTCCGCTCGGCACCACGCGCGGCGACACCGTCATCGCCTTCGCCCTGCCCCCCGGCGCGGCGACGGCGCGCGCCCCGATGACGCATTAGCGGAGAAGACCGGCATGTTGTTCCTCATCCTGCCCTACATCGCCCAGGCGCTGCTCATCGTCCACGTCATCAAGACGGGGCGGAATTTCCTGTGGATCTGGGTACTGATCCTGCTGCCGTTCGGACTCGGCGCCGTCGTGTACGTCGGTGCGGAGATCCTCCCTGATCTGCTGCGCAGCCGCACCGCGCGCCGCACCGCGCGCGGCTTCAAGCGCGCCATGGACCCGGGCGCGGACCTGCGCCGCTACGAGAACGAGGCGCAGGTCACCGGCAACGTCGCCAGCCGCCAGCGCTATGCGGAGGAGCTCGTGCGCCACCAGCGCTACGGCGAAGCGATCGCCCAGTACCGCCAGGCGCTCACGGGCCTCTACGAGCACGACCCGAACCTGATGCTCGGACTCGCGCAGGCGCAATTCGCCCAGGGAGATCCACGCAGCGCGCGCACGACGCTCGACGAGCTCATCGCCAGGAATCCGGATTTCCGTTCGCCCGACGGGCACCTGCTGTACGCCCGCGCGCTCGAGGCGGAAGGCAACGTGGCGAAGGCGCTCGAGGAATACCGCACGCTCGCCCCCGGCTACCCGGGCGCCGAAGCCTCGGTCCGCTACGCGCAACTGCTCAAGGCCCAGGGCGAGGCCGCCGAGTCGCAGCGCGTGGCGCGCGAGCTCCTCGAGCGCGCGCGCATCGCGCCGGGTCACTACCGCCGCGCGCAGCGCGAGTGGCTGGACGCGGCCAAACGGCTGCTCTAGGCGCGAGTCCCGCGGCCCGGGCCCGCCTCAGGCCTGCGAGGCCGGATCCGCGCCGCCGCCGCGCGGAATCTGCTGCGTGATGCAGTGGATGTTGCCGCCGCCCAGGAGAATCTCGCGCGCCGGCACGCCGGTGACGCGCCGCCCCGGAAAGAGCCGTTTCAGGATCGTGGCGGCGCGCCGGTCCGTGCGCGCATCGAGGAGCGGCATGACGATGCCGCGGTTGGCGATGTAGAAGTTGACGTAGCTCGCGGCGAGGCGCTCGCCGGCACGCCGCGGCCGCGTACCCTCGCAGCGCACGACACCGGCAGCCTCCGCGGCCGTCATCCTGAGCGGTCCCGGCAGCGGCAGCCGCACGACCTCGAGCTTGCGGCCGCGCGCATCGCGCGCGTCGTTGAGCCGCTGCCACGCGTCCTGCGAGCTGCGGTACTGCGGATCGCGGCGGTTGTCGGTCCAGGTGAGGCACACGGCCCCGGGACGCACGAAGCAGGCCAGGTTGTCGACGTGGCCGCCGGTCTCGTCGTTGTAGACGCCCTTGCCGAGCCAGATGAGCTGCGTCACGCCGAGATAGTCGCGCAGCAGCGTCTCGATTTCGCGGCGCTTGAGCAGCGGGTTGCGGTTGCGATTGAGCACGCACTCCTCGGTGAGGAGCGCCGTGCCCTCGCCGTCGACGTGCAGCGCGCCGCCCTCCATGACGAGCGGCGCGCGATAGCGCTCGAGGCGCTCGATCTCGAGCACCTTGGCCGCCACCTGCTCGTCCTGATCCCAGGGGAAGTACAGGCCGTCGCTGAGCCCGCCCCAGGCATTGAAGTGCCAGTCGACGCCGCGCACCGCACCCTCGGGTCCCGTAACGCACGTCGGTCCGACGTCGCGCATCCAGGCGTCATCGTGCGCCATCTCGACGAGGCGCACCGCCGGCGGCAGCAGCGCGCGCGCGGCGCGATAGTGCGCCGTCGATACGCCGACCGTCACCGGCTCGAAGCGCGCGATGGCACCCGCCACCTGCGCGAAGGCGAGCTGCGCGGGGCGCGCCGCGTCGCGCCAGTTGTCCGGGCGCTCGGGCCACAGGAGCCAGCAGCCCGCGTGCGGCGCGAACTCCGCCGGCATGGAGAAGCCGTCCGTGGCGGGCGTGCTGCCGAGCGTGCGCGTCATTGCCGCAGGCGGCTGTGGCGGAACCCGTAGAACGCGTAGATCGACATGCCGAGGATCGTCCACACCAGCAGGCGCCACCAGGTGCCGTTCGAGAGCGTCAGCGTCAGGCCTAAGCACACCAGCGTGCCGACGATGCAGGTGACGGGTGCCCAGGGCACGCGGAACGGCCGGTGGACGTCGGGCCGGGTACGCCGCAGCACCAGCACGCCGAGGCACACGACGGCGAAGGCGAGCAGGATGCCGATGGAGACCAGATCCGCGAGCACATCGAGCGGAAACACGGCGGCGATCGCCGCGGCACCGACCCCGGTGATCACCGTCGAAACGTGCGGAGTCTTGAAGCGCGGGTGGCAGCGGCTCATCGAGGCCGGCAGCAGCCCGTCGTCCGCCATCGACAGGAGGATGCGCGGCTGCCCGAGGAGCGAAGTCAGGATCACGGACGTCATGCCGCAGATGATGCCGACCTTCAGCGGCCAGCCGAGCCAGGCGAGCTGCGGGTGGGCATCGAGGGCCACCGCCACCGGCGCGGCGACGTTCAGGTGCTGGTAGTTCACCATGCCGGTGAGCACCGTCGACATCGCGACATACAGGATCGCCGAGATCGCCAGCGCGCCGAGGATCCCGAGCGGCACGTCGCGCTGCGGATTGCGCGCCTCGAGCGCCATGGTGGAGGCGGTGTCGAAGCCGACGTAGGAGAAGAAGATGATGCCGGCGCCCTGCAATACCCCCGTCCAGCCGAAGTGGCCGAAGGTGCCGGCGTTGGGCGGGATGTAGGGATGGAAGTTGCCGGTGTCGACGTACTTCAGTCCCGCGATCACGACGATCGCGATGATGGCGACCTTCAGCGTGACCATGAAGGTGTTGGCGCGCGCCGACTGGCTCACGCCGATGTACAGCACCACGGTGCAGATCGCGACGATGAGGACCGCGGGCAGGTTGACCAGGGCCCCGGTCCGGATGAGGTGATCCTGGGCGTCCACGCCGAGAGGCGCGTTCACCAGGGCATCCGGCAGGTGGATGTGCCAGTCGTTGAGGAGACTCACCACGTAGGCCGACCAGCTCACCGCGACCGTGGACGCCGAGATCGCGTACTCGAGCAGCAGGTTCCAGCCGATGAACCAGGCGAGCCCTTCGCCGAGCGTCGTGTAGGTATAGCGGTAGGCGCTGCCCGGCACCGGCAGGAACGCCGCGAACTCCGAATAGCACAGCGCCGCCAGCATGCTGCCGAAGGCGGCGATCAGCAGCGCCAGCGTGATCGCAGGTCCCGTCTGGTTGGCGGCGACCTGACCGGTCAGGACGAAGATGCCGGTGCCGATGGTGGCGCCGAGCCCGATGGCGGTGAGCGCCCAGGGACCGAGCACCTGCTTCAGGCGGCTCTTTTCGGCGGCATCCACGGGGTCGATGGGCCGCACCGCGCACATCTGCCGCAGAATCGAGGGCCGCGCGCCCGCGGCGCTACTCTTATTTATAGCGTTCGACATGCTCTCTCCGCGTGACCCCCCGGAAGGCGCAGCGCCGCTGAGTCTCTCACACGCGCGCCCCGCGCGGCACGCGGTCCTGCCCGAAAAAGGGCTGTGCTAGCATTGCGCGCCCGGCGCCCCACGAGGTTCCCCATGTCCACCCCGGCAAGCCCCAAGGTCGCTCCTCCCGCCGGAGGGGCGAAGATCACCATCGCGAACGGCAAGCTCGCCGTCCCCGACAACCCGATCCTCCCCTTCATCGAGGGCGACGGCACGGGTCCGGACATCTGGCGCGCCAGCGTGCGCGTCCTGGACGCCGCGGTGGCCAGCGCCTACGGCGGCAAGCGCCGCATCCACTGGATGGAGGTGTACGCCGGCGAGAAGGCCAACCGCCTCTTCAACACCTGGCTGCCGGATGAGACGGTGGCGGCGTGCCGCGAGTACCTGGTGTCGATCAAGGGCCCGCTCACCACCCCGGTCGGTGGCGGCATCCGCTCGCTCAACGTGGCGCTGCGGCAGATGCTCGACCTCTACGTGTGTCTGCGGCCGGTGCGCTGGTTCAAGGGCGTGCCCTCCCCGGTGAAGCACCCGGAGAAGGTCGACATGGTGATCTTCCGCGAGAATACCGAGGACATCTACGCCGGCATCGAGTTCGAGTCCGGCACCGCCGACAACCAGAAGTTCCTCGAGCTGTTCCGCCAGGCCTTCCCCAAGGCCTACGCCAAGATCCGCTTCCCGGAGAGCTCCGGGATCGGCATCAAGCCGGTGTCCAGGCAGGGATCCGAGCGTCTGATCCGCTCGGCGATCGAGTACGCGATCGCCAACAAGAGAAAGAGCCTCACCCTGGTGCACAAGGGCAACATCCAGAAGTTCACCGAGGGCGCGTTCCGCAACTGGGGCTACCAGCTCGCCGAGCGCGAGTTCGGCGGCGCCACCTACACCTGGGAGCAATGGGAGCGCACCAAGGCGGCCAGGGGCGAGAAAGAGGCGAACGCCGAGATGGACGCGGCGCGCAAGGGCGGCCGCATCCTCGTCAAGGATGCGATCGCCGACATCACGCTGCAGCAGGTGCTGACGCGGCCGGAGGAGTTCGACGTCATCGCGACGCTCAACCTCAACGGCGACTATCTCTCCGATGCGCTCGCCGCGCAGGTCGGCGGCATCGGTATCGCGCCGGGCGGCAACATCAACTACCTCACCGGGCACGCCGTGTTCGAGGCCACCCACGGCACGGCGCCCAAGTACGCCAACCTCGACAAGGTGAACCCGGGCTCGGTGATCCTCTCGGGCGAGATGATGTTCCGCTACATGGGCTGGCTCGAGGCGGCGGATGCGATCATCACGGCGATGGACCGTACCATCGGCCAGAAGATCGTCACCTACGACTTCGCGCGCCTCATGGAAGGCGCGCGGGAAGTCTCGACCAGCGCGTTCGCCGACGCGCTGATCAAGAACCTCTGAGCACGGGCCGCGGCGGCATGCCGAGCTCGCGCCGCCGATGAGCCCGGCAGCACGCATCGCCACCGTGCTCGAGTGGGCGCGCAAGGTGCAGGCGCTCGCGCAGAACGGGCTCGCCTTCAGCCGCGACCCCTTCGACCGCTACCGCTACCAGGAGCTCGAGCGGCTCACGGCCGCGATGCTGAGCACCGAGCTCGACGTGCCGCTCGCCACCGTGCACGGCTTCTGGGAGGGCGAGCACGGCTACGCCACGCCGAAGGTCGACGTGCGCGGCGGCGTGTTCCGCGGCGCCGAGGTGCTGCTGGTGCGCGAACGCAGCGATGGCCGCTGGACGCTGCCGGGCGGCTGGGTGGACGTGAACGATGCGCCCTCGGCGGCGGTGGCGCGCGAGATCCGCGAGGAGTCGGGCTACGAGGCGCGCGCGGTCAAGCTCGCGGCGCTCGTCGACAAGAACCGCCACCCGCATCCGCCGGGCGTGCACCACATCTACAAGCTGTTCTTCGTGTGCGAGCTCCTCGGCGGCAGCCCCGCGACCAGCACCGAGACGGATGCCGTCGAATTCTTCCCGGTCGCCTCCCTCCCGGAGCTCTCGAGCGGACGGGTGATCGCCCCGCAGATCGAGCGGCTCTACCGTCACCACCTCGACCCCTCGTTGCCGACCGACTTCGACTGACGCCGCCGCCGCCCCGTCATGGATTGCGCCCGCCACCTCGTCGCCGCGTTCGCCAGCTACAACGCGGAGTTCCGCGCCATCACGCGCCGCGCGCCGCTGCGCTTCGACAGCCGCGACTGGAAGGGCAGCCAGCGCGATGCGGTGGAGCGCATCGAGCTCTACGACCGTTTCGTGGCGCAGACCATCGAGGAGCTGCGCGCGGCGCTCGGGCCCGGCGCGCTCGAGCGCGGGCGCTGGCGCGAGATCCGCCGCGAGTTCGCCGCGCTCATCGCGACGCTCCCCGACCCCGAGTTCACCAAGACCTTCTTCAGCTCCGTGACGCGGCGCCTGTTCGGCACGGTGGGCGTCGCGCCCGACATCGAGTTCGTCGCCACCGACCTCGACCCGCTCGCGGGCGTGCGCAGCGTCGACACCAACAGCTACCAGAACCACGGCTCGCTGCCGCTGCTCTTCGAGGATCTGCTCGGCGACGTGCGCTTCCGCTCGCCGTGGCGTGACCTCGACAAGAGCATCGCCCACGTCGCCGGCGAGGTGCGCGCCCACCTCGACGCGCAGGCCGAGCGCCGCGCGGTCGAGCGGGTCGAGGTCATCCGGCCGGTGTTCTACCAGGCGTCGCGCGCCTACATCATCGGGCGGGTGCTGGGACGCGGCCTGATCGCGCCGCTGGTGATCGCGCTCAAGAACACCGAGCACGGCATGCTGGTGGATGCCGTGATGCTCGCCGAGGACGACGTCAGTATCGTCTTCAGCTACACGCGCTCCTATTTCCACGTCGACCTCGAGCGCGTCGCCGAGGCGGTGGTGTTCCTGCGCTCCATGATGCCGCGCAAGCCCGTGAGCGAGCTCTTCACGGTGCTCGGACGCGCCCGCCAGGGCAAGACCGAGCGCTACCGCGAGCTGATGCGCCACCTCGAGGGCACCACGGATCTATTCACTCACGCGGCCGGCGAGCGCGGACTCGTGATGGTGTGCTTTACGCTCCCCTCCTTCGACGTGGTCTTCAAGGTGATCCGCGACCGCTTCGCGCCGCCGAAGACCGTGGTGCGCGAGGAGGTCATCGCGAAATACCAGATGGTCTTCATCCACGACCGCGCCGGGCGGCTGGTGGACGCGCAGGAGTTCCGCCGCCTGCGCTTCCCGCGCGCGCGCTTCGATGCGGCGCTGCTCGAGGAGCTGCTGCGCGAGACCGCGCAGAGCGTGCACGCGGACGGCGCGGATCTGGTGTTCGAGCACATGTACATCGAGCGGCGCATGGTGCCGCTCAATTTGTACCTGCGCACCGCCAGCCCCGCGGCGGCGGCACGCGCCGCGATCGACTACGGCCAGTGCCTGCGCGACCTCGCCTGCACCGACATCTTCCCGGGCGACCTGCTGCTGAAGAACTTCGGCGTGACGCGCCACGGGCGGGTGATCTTCTACGACTACGACGAGCTGTGCCGGGTGACCGACTGCAATTTCCGCGACCTGCCCGAGCCGCCGACGCCGGAGGACGAGATGCGCGGCGAGGCCTGGTTCTACGTCGCCGAGAACGACGTGTTTCCCGAAACCTTCATGCGTTTTCTCGCCTTCGGCGAGGCCGAGCGCGCGGCGCTGCTGCGCGTGCACGCGGAGATCTTCACGGCGCAGTTCTGGCGCGACGTGCAGCAGCGGCTGCGCGAGGGCGAGGTGGTCGAAGTGCTGCCCTACCACCCGCACCGCGTGCGCGTGGCGAGCAGCGGCTGAGCCTGGCTCAGGCGCGCGGGCGCGCCGCCGCGCCGGACCTCCCGTGTCAGCGCACCGCTACCGGACGCTCTGCGCGGACCCCGGTCGGCGGGTGCGTCCATTGCGCCGCACCGTCCGGGACCCGCGTGAGCTCGGCCAGCACGCTGTTGGCGAACTCCCAGTTGACCAGCTCCTCGAGGAAGCTCGTCACGTAGGCGGCGCGCCGGTTCTGGTGGTCGAGATAGTAGGCGTGCTCCCACAGATCGAGGGCGAGCAGCACGGTATCGCCGCGCGTGAGCGGCGTCACGGCGTTGTGCGTGACCAGGATCTCGACCTTGCCGCCACGCCATACCAGCCACAGCCAACCGCTGCCGAAGTGGGCGCTGGCCGCCGCCTTGAGCTGGTGCGTAAAACGCTCGAAGGAGCCGAAGCGCTCCGCGAGCGCCGTGGCGATGAGTCCGTGCGCGGCGCCGCCGCCGCGCGGGCGCATCGAGCGCCAGAAGGCGTTGTGGTTCCACACCTCCGCGGCGTAACGGTAGAGCGCGCGATGTGCGGGGCTCGCCTCGGTGACGCGGATCAGCTCCTCGAGGCCGAGCGCACCGAGGGCGGTGTCCCTCGACAGCGCCCGCATGCGGTCGAAGCATACGCGCTGGTGCCTGAGAAAGTGGAAAACCACCGAATCGCGCGACATGGCGGGCTCGAGGTCCGGGAAATCGTACGGCAGTGCCGGCGTCTCGACGGTCATGTGGATTTCCTTTCCCGGGTCACGTTTTGTTTTGGACCCGCCCGCACCACCGCGGTTCCGTGCCGCGTGCCGGCCGCGCTCGCGGCTTCAGCGGCTGCCGGCCGCGGCGCTCACCGGTGCCGCCGCGCGGCGCGAATCGGGACCGAGGTTGGCGCGCAGGAACTCGGTTACCTTGCGATACAGCGTCAGGCGCATCTGCGGCCGCACCAGGCTGTGCTCGCCGTGCGGGATGAGCACCAGCTCGTGCGGCACGTGCTCGCGCGAGAGCGCGCGGTCCATCGCCTTGCTCTGCTCGGCCAGCACGGTGTAGTCATCCTCGCCGTGCACCAGCAGCACCGGCACGCGGATGTTCCCGACGTGCGCCAGCGGCGACTCGGCCCGCAGCGCCACCGGATCGGTTCCCATCGCATCCCCGGCGGAATCCTTGCCGCCGTAGAAGCGCTCGTCGTCGACGGCCATCTGCGACATATCGGTGACGCCGGCGATGCTGACGGCGCAGCGGTAGAGCGTCGGCTCCTTCTCGACGCCGGTGAGCGCGGCGTAGCCGCCGTAGCTCCAGCCCACGATGGCCATACGGGACGGATCGGCGACGCCCGACTCGATGAGCCAGCGCGCACCCGCCGTGATGTCATCGTGCATGATCGTGCCCCAGGCCTGGTGGCCCGCCTCGCGCCACTGCTGCCCGTAACCGGTCGAGCCGCGGAAGTTGAGCTGCAGTACGGCGTAGCCGCGGCTCGCGATCACCTGCACCAGCGGATCGTAGCCCCAGTGGTCGCGCGCGTACGGCCCGCCGTGCGGCAGGACCACGGCCGGCAGCGGTTCGTGCGCGGCGCTGCCCGGCGGTAACGTGAGGTAACCCGGGATGGCGATGCCGTCGGGGCCGGGAATGGTGACCGGGCGCATGGTCGCGAGCGCCGCCGTGCCGAGCGCGGCGCCCTGGCGTCCGAGCTCGGTGAGCGCACCGCTGCGGGTGTCGAGCAGCTCATAGCGCGGCGGCATCACGTCGCTGTAGGACACGGTGAGGAGCCTGAAGCCGTCGCGGCTCGCATCGATCACCGCGTGGTAGGCGCCGGGGAGCGCGCGCTCGAGCTCGGCGTCGATGGCCGCCGCACGCGGATCGGTGTAATAGGTGTGCGGCCGGTCGGTCTCGTAGACGTAACCGGCCACGTGCCGGTCCAGCGGCCACTCGAGGATGCCGCCCACGTCGATGTCGGGGCGCGAGAACAACAGCTGCATGCCGCGTGCCGGCGCGTCGAGGTCGATCTGCCACACCGCCGCGCGCCCCTCGTAGGGCGAGAACACCAGGAGCTCATTCGGCTGCGCACCGAAGGCGAGCGGATCGAAGCGCTTGCGGTCGAAGCGCCGGAACTCCTCGAGCGTGCGCCAGGGCGCGCCCGGGCCGCTGCGCGCGACGTATACGCCGGTCTCGTCGCGGAAGCCATAGCCGAAGCGCACCACGCCCGCCTGGTCCGCGGTCCAGTCCATGACGGGCGGTTGCGCGGCCACCTCGAGCTCGAGGTCGCCGCGGTACACGTCGAGGCGGTAGACCGAGGGGAAGACGCTGCCCGCGTCGTCGAGCTCGATGAGCACGTGATAGGCGTCGTCGGGCAGCCAGTGGATGATGCGATCCTGGAATTGCGCGTGCGCGGCCGGTGGCAGGCGCGTGAACAGCGCGTCACGAAACAAGAGCTTCATCCCGCGACCGTCGGCGTCGATGGCGAGCAGCCGCGTAGCCGGGAACAGCCGCGGCGGATTGCCCGCGCGCGCGACCCCTTCGAGGTGACACAACAGCCGGTCGTTGGTCTTGAATTCGCAGTGGGTCACCGAGAAAGGCTCCGCGGCGGCGTTCAGGAGGATGCGCTCGCGATGCGTCGCGAGGTCACGCACGACGATGAACAGCTGGCCCGAGCGCGAGGAAACGTACACCAGCTTGCCGCCGTCGGGTGAGATGTGCGGCTCGGCCATGTCGGGGCCCGCGGCGAACGCCTCGAGCGGGATGCCGTCGGCCGAGGCGCCCGCAGCGGCCGCGGGCGCCGGCCCCCACACGCGCGGCGGCGCCGGGTTGAGCGGGAGAACCGGCGGCGGCAACGGCGTGAGCGCCGGCGGCGGGCCGGGAGGACGCAGCGGCGGACTGGCCGCGGCCCTGGAGGCCGCCAGCAGCGTGGCGGCGGCGCACAGCGCCGGTGCGAGTACCCGCACGAACCGCCTCATCGTCAGCTTCAGCTCCCCGCGGCAGCCAGCGCCCGAGTCACATCCTCGATGAGATCATCCACGTCCTCAAGACCGAGCGAAAGCCGCACCGTTCCCGGCGTGACCCCCGAGACGGCGCGCTGCGCCGCATCGAGATCGCGCGCCCCCATGATGTGCGCGGTCACCACCAGCGACTCCCCCGAGCCGAGGCTCGGCGTCAGGGCGAAGAGCTCCAGGGCATCGGCGAAGCGCCGGCTCGCCGGCTCGCCACCTTCGAGGTCGAAACTCACGATGGTGCCGAAGTCGCGCATCTGCCGTGCGGCGAGCGCGTGCTGCGGATGCGCCGGCAGACCCGGGTAATGCACGCGGGTCACCGCGGGATGCGCGGCAAGGAGCTGCGCGATGGCGAGTGCGCTCGCGCATTGCGCCCGGTAGCGCACGAAATAGCTCTTCAGCCCGCGCAGGATGAGGAAGGCGGCGTGCGGGTCGAGGGTGCCGCCGAGCACGCCGAAGTCGCCGTGCATGGCACGGATCAGCTCGGCGCGCGCGATGACCGCGCCACCGAGTACGTCGCCCGCCCCGGAGGCGTACTTGGTGAGGCTGTGCACGAATACGTCCACCTCGAACTCGCCGTGCTGATGAAAGCCGGCGAAGGTGTTGTCCATGACGGTGAGCGCGCCGGCGGCGCGCGCGGCCCGCGTGAGCGCCGCGATGTCGGCGATCCTGGTGATGGGATTGGTCGGGCTCTCGAAATACACCAGCCGCACCGGCTCGCTGCCGAGCACGCGCTCGATGCCGGCGGTGTCCGCGATCGAGAGCAGCGTATGCCTGACGCCGAAGCGCGCCAGCAGCCGGCGCATCAGGTGGCGCGCCGGGTTATAGCTCTCGATGAAGGTGAGAATGTGGTCGCCGCTCTTGGTGAGCGCGAGCAGCGCCTGCGCGATCGCGCCGATCCCGCTGGCCGTGACCAGGCAGTCCTCGCGCCCCTGCAGCTCCGCCAGCAGCCGCTCGAGCTGGCGGTTGGTGGGGTTGCCGGAGCGGGTATAAAAGAATCCCGGCCGCTCGCCGCGCAGGAACTGCTCGGTTGCGCTCAAGTCCTCGAACTCGAACTTGACGCTCTGGTAGATCGGCGCCACCAGCGGGCGGTTGCCGGGCGGCAGCTCGACCGGCGGCGGGTGATTGACGCGGGTGGGCTTCTTCATCGGTGTGCTCTAAGGCTCGAGCGTAAAGCGGTCGGCGTCGAGGTGCGCCGGAAACTTCTCGCGGAACGCGGCCAGCCGCCCGGCATCGAGCTCGACCGTCAGCACGGCGGGCTCGCCACCGGCTTCGATGAGCGGCTGCCCGAGGAAATCGAGCGCCGCGCTGTCGCCCGAGTGCGCGATGCCGCGGCCGTCGGGGCCCGCGCGGTTGACGCCGACGACATACGCCTGGTTCTCGATGGCGCGCGCCGCCAGCAGCGTCCGCCAGGCGTGCGCGCGCGGCGCCGGCCAGTTGGCGACGTACACGAGCAGCTCGTAGTCGAGCCCGGCGCGGCGGCGGCTGAAGACCGGGAAGCGCAGGTCGTAGCACACCAGCGGGCAGACATGGAAGCCGCGCCAGTGCACGGTCCAGGCCGCCGCTCCCGGGGTGAAATGCTGATGCTCGCCGCCCATGCGGAACAGGTGCCGCTTGTCGTAGTGCCGCGGCGGCGTCCCGCCCGGCTCCGCCCACAGCAGCCGGTTGTAGTAACGGCCGCCATCCGCGGTGATGACGCTGCCGGTGATCGCCGCGTCGAGCTCCGCGGCGAGGTCGGCGAGCCACACGGTGGTCCGTCCCGCCGCGGGCTCCGCGAGGCGCCCGACCTCCATGCTGAAGCCGGTGGTGAAGGTCTCGGGCAGCACCACGAGATCGGTGCTGCCGGCGAGCGGCGCGAGCAGCGCCGCAAAGCGCGCGCGGTTGGCGGCGGGATCGCCCCACACGAGCGGCTGCTGTACGAGCGTGACGCGCAGGCGGCTCACCGGCCACCCCCGGCGAGCCGCGCGGCGAACGCCGTGAGCCGCGCCGCCGCCGCATCGAGCGTATCGTCGCGCTTGGCGATGCACAGGCGCAGGTACTTAAGCGGCGGCGGCGCCGCATAGAACGGCGAGAGCGGGATGCTCGCCACGCCCGCCTCGGTGAGCAGCCGCTCGGCGAACTTGAGGTCGTCGGGCGGGGCGAACTCGCCGAAGTCGAGCAGCTGGAAGTAGGTCCCTTGCGCCGGCGGCAGGCGGAAGCCGGAACCGGCGAGCGCCGTGCGCAGCCGGTCGCGCTTCGCCTGGAAGAAGCCGGCGAGGCCGCGCCAGCCGTCGGGCTGCTCGGCGAGATAGAGGGCGATCGCCTGCTGCAGCGGAGTCGCGATGCTGAAGGTGTTGAACTGATGCACCTTGCGCAGCTCCGCCGTGAGCGCACGCGGCGCGATGCAATAGCCGACGCGCAGGCCCGTGGCGTGCAGCGTCTTGCCGAAGGAGAACACGGCGAAGCTCTTGTCCCGAAGCTCCGCATGGGCAAGCACCGAGTGGTGGCGCGCGCCGTCGAACACCACGTGCTCGTACACCTCGTCCGACAGCACCAGCACGTCACGGCCGCGGATCGCGGCGGCGAGGGAGGCGAGATCGCCGGCCGTGGCGACCGTGCAGGCGGGGTTCGCGGGACTGTTGAGGAGCACGAGCCGGGTGCGCTCGCTGAGCGCCGCGCGCACCCGGTCCCAGTCGTAACGAAAGTCCGGCGGCGCGAGCGGCACGCGCACGCAGCGGCCGCCCGCGAGGCGCACCGCCGGCTCGTAGGAATCGTAGGCCGGGTCGAAGGCGATGGCCTCGTCCCCGGGTCCGATGGCGGCCTGGATGGCCGAATAGATCGCTTCCGTCGCGCCCTGGGTGACGGTGATCTCGGCATCCGGGTCGGACTCGACGCCGTAGCAGGCGCGCACCTTGAGCGCGATGCGCGCACGCAGCTCCGGGGTGCCCTCCATGGGCGCGTACTGGTTGTGCCCCGTGCGCATCGCCTCGGCGACCAGCGCCGCGAGCCTGGGATCGATGTCGTAGTCGGGGAAGCCCTGGCCGAGATTGAGCGCGCCGAGCTCGCGCGCGCGGCGCGACACGATCGTGAAGATCGTGGTGCCGACGTCCGGGAGCTTGCTGGCGCGCATTGTTGATTGGCCAAAATCGTCTGCTGCGACGATCTTGGCGGACATTACTCCGAATGCCGCCGGCAAAAAGCGTGGTTTTTGCCGGCTGGGTTCCCTGGGCTGGCAGACGCCGCTCTACGCCTCATAGATCGGCCTCGGCGGCGGCCATGGCCGCACCGACGACGCCCGCCTGGCCGGCGAAGTGCGCGGGGCGCAGCTGCGCATCCGAACGCAGCAACGGTGCGAACTCGGCGAAGCGCTCGCTCACCGCCCCGCCGAGGATGAAGAGGTCCGGCCAGAGCAGATCGTGCAGGCGCTTGAGGTAATCGTTGACGCGCGCGATCCACGCGGGGAAGTCGAGGTTCTCGGCGGTGCGCACCCGCGCCGAGGCCCACTTCTCCGCGTCCATGCCGTTGAGCTCGAGGTGCCCGAGCTCGGTGTTGGGATAGAGCTTGCCGTCGCAGAACAGCGCCGTGCCGATGCCCGTGCCGAGCGTCACCATGATGACCGTGCCGGCGAAGCCGCGGCCCGCGCCCCAGCGCATCTCGGCGATGCCGGCCGCGTCCGCGTCGTTGAGGAACAGCGCCGGGCGGCTGAGCGCGCGCGCCGCAAGCGCCGCCCCGTCGGTGCCGATCCAGGCGTGATCCACGTTGGCGGCGGTGCGGGCCGTACCCTGCTTGATGACGCTCGGAAAGGCGATGCCGACGCCGCCGACCGCGCCCTCGAGGCGAGCGGCAAGCGAGGCCAGCACCGGCATCATCGCCTGCGGGGTCGAGGGCTGGGGCGTGTGCGCCGAGATGAGCCCGCCCACCAGACGCCCGGAGTCGACGTCCACGAGGCCAGCCTTGATGGAGGATCCACCCACATCGATTCCGAGCACGTTGCGAGTCATGGAGTCCTCACAGGTTGGCCGCGGCGGCGAGCTGCAGGTCGCGCTCGCGCCGCCGCTGTTGGTAGCGCATCCACACGGTGGAGACGGCGATGCCGGTAGCCACCAGCAGCACCAGGATGGTGGCAAGCGCATTCACGTCCGGCGTCACGCCGAAGCGCACCTTGGAGAACACCACCATGGGCAGGGTGCTCGAGCCAGGTCCCGCGACGAACTGCGTGATGACGAGGTCGTCCCACGACAGCGTGAACGCCAGCAGCCACCCCGAGGCGATCGCCGGCAGGATCAGCGGCAGCGTGATGCGGAAGAACACCTTGAGCGGGCGAGCCCCCAGATCCATGGCGGCCTCCTCCAGCGACTCATCGAACCCGGCGAGGCGCGACTGCACCACCACGGTCACGTAGGCCATGCAGAAGGTGATGTGGGCGAGGGCAATGGTGACGGCGCCCGTGCCCTTCGGCCAGCCGATGAGCTGCTCGAGGGCGACGAACATGAGCAGCAGCGACAAGCCGGTAATGACCTCCGGCATGACGATCGGGGCGGTCACCATGCCGGCGAGCAGGAGGCGCGCGCGGAAGGCGCCGAAGCGCGCCAGCGCCACGCCGGCGAGCGTGCCGAGCACGACCGCGGCACTGGCGGCGACCACGGCGATGCGGATCGAGAGCCAGGCGGCGGCGAGGATCTGCTCGTTGTGGACGAGCACGCCGTACCACTTGAGCGTGGGCGAACGCGCCGCGTCCCATACCGTGACCAGCCGCGAGTTGTTGAAGGAGAACACGATCATGGAAATGATCGGCACGTAGAGGAACACGAGCCCGAGGACGAGCGCCACGCGCGTGAACAGCCCGCGCGTCCTCATGCTTCGGTCTCCAGCTGCCGCCGCTCGACCCGCTGGAAGAGGAGAATCGGCACGATCAGCAGCAGCAGGATCAGGATCGCCACCGCGCTCGCCACCGGCCAGTCGCGGTTCTCGAAGAACTCATCCGACAGCACGCGCCCGATCATCAGCTGGTCGGGACGGCCGAGGAGCGTCGGGATGACGTACTCGCCCACCGCCGGGATGAATACCAGCAGCGACCCCGCGGCGATGCCGGGCAGCGACTGCGGCAGCGTGATGCGCGCGAAGGCGCGCCACGGGCGGGCGCCCAGGTCCGCCGCCGCTTCCAGCAGCGTCTCGTCGTGCTTCTCGAGATTGGCGTACAGCGGCAGGATCATGAACGGCAGGTAGGAATAGACGATGCCGATGTAGACGGCGAAGTCGGTCTGCAGCAGCGCCAGCGGATGGTCGATGAGATGCAGCGACAGCAGCACGTTGTTGATCACGCCGTTGTTCTTGAGGAGCCCGATCCACGCGTACACGCGCAGCAGGAACGAGGTCCAGAACGGCAGCACGATCAGCATCAGCAGCAGCGGCCGGGTCGCCGGACCCGAGCGCGCGATCGCATAGGCCATCGGGTAGCCGATGAAGAGACAACACAGCGTCGAGACTGCGGCGACCTTGAGCGAGTAGAGATACGAGCTCACGTACATCGGGTCGGTGAACAGGAACGAGTACGCCGACCAGTGCACCTCGAAGTGCAGCGCGCCGTGATGCCAGGCGAGCAGCGGCGTGTACGGCGGAATCGCGAGCCGCACCTCGGAGAAGGAGATGCGGAACACGATGAGGAACGGGATCAGGAACAAGAGCAGCAGCCACAGCGTCGGGACTGCCGCGATCAGCCGCCGGCCGGTTGCTTGGGAAAGGCGCACCGTGCCCCCTACTCCGTCAGCACCACCGGGCTCGAGCCGTGCCAGGAGAGCGCCACGCGCTCCTCGCGGGCGATCGGCCGCTCGGTCCCGCGCAGTACGTTCGGCAGCGTCACGCGCACCATGCTGCCGGAATCGAGGCGCACCAGGTAGATCGACATGTCGCCCATGTAGGCGATCTCCTTCACCGTGCCGCTCGCGGTGTTCTCGGCGGCGGGCGGGCCGGCGGCCTGCGCGGCGCGCGTGATCTGGATCTTCTCCGGGCGGATGGCGGTCCAGACGGTGGCGCCCTGGGCGCCGCCGGTGGCGCGCTCGGCGCGCACGGTGCAGCCGAGATCGGCGCTGCGGATGCACAGGCCCTCGCCGCCGTTGGCGTACACCTCGCCGGCGAACATGTTGACCGAGCCGATGAAGTCGGCCACGAAGCGCGTCGCCGGCGACTCGTAGATGTCCGAGGGCGTGCCGACCTGGACGATGCGCCCCTGGTTCATGACGCCGAGCCGCGTGCCGAGCGTCATCGCCTCCTCCTGGTCGTGGGTCACGACGATGAAGGTGACGCCGAGGCGCTGCTGGATGTTGAGCAGCTCGAACTGCGTGTGCTCGCGCAGCTTCTTGTCGAGCGCGGCGAGGGGCTCATCGAGCAGGAGGAGCTTGGGGCGCTTGACCAGCGCGCGCGCCAGCGCCACGCGCTGGCGCTGTCCGCCGGAGAGCTGGTGGGGCTTGCGGGCGCCGAAGTCGCCCATTTTCACGATGTCGAGGATCTCGCCCACCTGGCGGCGGATGGCATCGCGGCCGAGGTGCTCCTGCTCGAGGCCGAAGGCGACGTTCTTCTCGACGCTCATGTGCGGGAAGAGCGCGTACGACTGGAACATCATGTTCACCGGACGCTCGTAGGGCGGCACCCGCGAGAGGTCCTGTCCTTCGATCTCGATGCTGCCGGTGGTGGGTGCCTCGAAGCCGGCCAGCATGCGCAGCAGCGTCGTCTTGCCCGATCCCGAGCCGCCCAGCAGGCAAAAGATCTCGCCGCGGCGGATGTCGAGCGAGACGTGGTCGACGGCGGCGAAGTCGCCGAACTTCTTGCTCACGTCGCGGATGCGCACGTAGGCGGAGTCCGGGGCGGAGCCGGCGGCGGCGGGGGGCGGGACCTCTGAGCTCACGGGTGACTCACCTTCCGGTCTTGAAGCGCGTCCACATGCGGGTGAGCAGACGCTGGTAGTCGGCGGGGCGGGCGCGCTCGGGCGAGAGCCGTGCGCGCACCGCGGGCGGCGGATATACGCCCGGATCGTTCACCACCGCCGGATCGAGCGGCTGGATCGCCGGGCTCACCGCGTTGGCGTACTTGATGAGATTGGAGTTGCGCGCGGCGATGTCCGGGCGCAGCAGGAAGTTGATGAACAGGTGCGCGTTGCGCACGTGCGGCGCATCGGCCGGGATCGCCATGACGTCGTAGTTGGCGATCGCGCCCTCCTGCGGGATGGAGTAGGCGAGATTCACGCCTTTGCCGGCTTCCTGCGCACGGTCGTGCGCCTGCTTGACGTCGCCCGACCAGCCCATGGCGAGGCACAAATCGCCGTTGGCGAGATTGTCGATGTAGCGCGAGGAGTCGACGTAGCGCACGTAGGGCCGCATGGCCTTCAGCACCGCCTCGGCGGCCTTGAGGTCCGCGGGCGAATTGCTGCTCGGGTTGCGGCCGAGATAGAGCAGCACCGTGGCCACGACCTCGGACGGCGCGTCGAGGATCGAGACGCCGCAGTCGGCGAAGCGCGCCACCACCTTCGGATCGAACACCATGCGCCAGCTGTCGAGCGGCGCAGCGGGGAAGCGCTTGCCGATCTCGGCCACGTTGTAGCCGACCCCCGAGGTGATCCACATGTAGTCGACGCTGTACTGGTTGCCCGGATCGTAGAGCGCCTCGGCGCGCGCCACGTCCGGATCGACATTCTTCAGGTTCGGCAGCTCGGCCTTGTCGAGCTTCTGGTAGATGTCGGCCTGGATCTGCCGCTCGAGGAAGGCACCGGACGGCACCACCACGTCGTAGTTGGTGTGCCCGGTGAGGAGCTTGGTCTCGAGGATCTCGTTGGAGTCGAACACGTCGTAGTTGACGCGGATGCCGTACTCCTTCTCGAAATCCGCGATCACGCCCGGCTGGATGTAGTCGGACCAGTTGTCGACATTGACGACCGGCTCCGACTCGCTCGCCCGCGCGCCCGGCTGCTGCGGGCCCGAGCAGGCGGC
Organism: Gammaproteobacteria bacterium; assembly: GCA_028871705.1. Classification (GTDB taxonomy): domain Bacteria; phylum Pseudomonadota; class Gammaproteobacteria; order Steroidobacterales; family Steroidobacteraceae; genus 13-2-20CM-66-19. The sequence goes on along the minus strand of JAGWMP010000025.1, from coordinate 2,192 downwards.
CAGCAGCGCCGCGGCCAGGGCGCCGAAGGGAGCGGGTCGGGGAGCGCTGCTCACTGGGTCTTTTTATAGGACTGGCTCTTCGAGGTGCAAGTCTAGCGCGGACCTGCGTCCGCACGGGGACCGGAGCCGCCGGGTCACCTCAGACGTTCAGCAGCAGGTGCTCGCGCTCCCAGGAGCTGATCACCTGCAGGAACACCTCGTACTCGGCCTGCTTGACGATGGTGAACGCCTCGACGAAGGGCTCGCCGAGCAGCTTCACCAGCGGGTCGCAGGAGCGCAGCTCGCGCAGCGCCTCATCGAGCGAGCGCGGCAGCCCGAAGGGCAGATCGTGGGCGCTGCCGACGATCGGGTCGGAGGGCTGAAGGCCTTCGATCATGCCGAGGTAGCCGCAGGCGAGGGAGGCGGCGATGGCGATATAGGGGTTGGCGTCGGCACCGCCGACGCGGTTCTCGACGCGGCGCGCCTGCGCGTCCGACATCGGCACGCGCAGCCCCGCGGTGCGGTTGTCGTAGCCCCAGTGCACGTTGATGGGCGCCGACAGATAGCGGGTCAGGCGGCGGTAGGAGTTCACGTTGGCGCAGAACAGCGCCATCGCGGCCGGCAGGTAGCGCTGCAGTCCGCCGATGTGATTGAAGAACAGCGTCGAGGGCGTGCCGTCGGGATTGGAGAAGATGTTCTTGCGCGTCTTCACGTCCACCACGCTCTGGTGGATGTGCATGGCGCTGCCCGGCTCCTTGGCGTGCGGCTTGGCCATGAAGGTGGCGTACATCTTGTGGCGCAGCGCCGCCTCGCGCGCCGTGCGCTTGAAGAGGAAGGCCTGGTCGGCGAGGTCGAGCGGGTGGCCGTGGATCAGGTTGATCTCCATCTGCGCCGGACCGTCCTCGTGGATCAGCGTGTCGATCTCGATGTCCTGGTCCTCGCAGAACTGGTAGATGTCGTCGAACAGCGGGTCGAACTCGTTCACCGCGGCGATGCTGTAGGACTGGCGGCCGGGCTCGGCGCGCCCGGAGCGCCCGACCGGGGGCTTGAGCGGGTAGTCCGAGTCCTTGTTCTGCTCCACGAGGTAGAACTCGAGCTCCGGAGCGATCACCGGATCCCAGCCGCGCTGGGCGTAGAGCTCGAGGACGTTGCGCAGCACGTGGCGCGGCGCCATCGTCACCCGGCGGCCGTCGGAATAGAAGCAGTCGTGGATCACCTGCGCGGTGGGCTCGGCCGCCCACGGCACCCGGCGCACCGTCTTCGAGTCCGCCTTGAGAATGATGTCGATCTCCGCCGGGCTCATGGCATCGCCGGTCTCGGGCGGATAGTCGCCGGTCACGGTCTGCAGGAACACGCTCTCGGGCAGGCGCATGCCGCCGTCCTCGGCGAATTTCTCCGCGGGCATGATCTTGCCGCGCGCGATCCCGGCCATGTCGGGAATGATCGCCTCGACCTCGGAGATACCGTGATCGCGGAAAAACTGCCGGATCTCACTCACCATGGGGGCGCCTTTCACTTCTGCCTGCTGCGCTCGCCGGCCGCCTTGCCGAAGGCGGCGAACAGCGCGCGCGAAAACGGATTGGCCATCGCCTGCCACTCGGGGTGCCACTGCACCGCGAGCGCGAAACTCGCCGCCGCACGCACCCGGAACGCCTCGATCACGCCGTCGGGGGCGCGCGCTTCGACGGCGAGCGGCGCGCCGAGGCGCTCGATCCCCTGGCTGTGGAGCGAATTCACCCGGATGCGCTCGCTCCCGGCGAGCTCGCGCAGCACGCCGCCCGGCTCGAGCGTCACCTCGTGCGCCGGGCCAAACTGCACCTCGAGCGGCTGGCTCTCGTCGTCGCGGTGATCGAGGTGCCCAGGCACTTCGTGCAGCTTCTGGTGCAGCGTGCCGCCGAACGCCACGTTCATCTCCTGGAAGCCGCGGCAGATGCCGAGCACCGGCACGCCCGACCCGACCGCCTTGCGGATGAGCGGGAGCGTCGTCGCATCGCGGGCCGGGTCGTGCAGCGTCCCGGGCGCACTCGGCGGACCGGCGTAGTGGTGCGGCTCGACGTTCGAGGGGCTCCCCGTGAAGAGGAGGCCATCGAGCCGCTCGAGGAGCTCCGCGAACCCGAGCTCCTCGGCGAGCGAGGGGATCAGCACCGGCGCCGCCCCCGCCGCATCGATCACGGCGCGCGCGTACTTCTCCCCCACCATGTGGAAGGGATGAT
>JAGWMP010000024.1 GCA_028871705.1 Gammaproteobacteria bacterium | reverse complement strand
GTAGCCGCGGCGGTGCAGGCTCTCGCCGGCGAGATCGAGCGCAATGGTGATCTGCGTGCCGTGGGCATGCGCGTGCACGCGCACCGCCGGGCGCTCGAGGCGCACGTCGGGGCGCGCACCGGTCGCCGCGCGCAGCGCATCGACGATACCGTCCTTGAGCTTGAGCGCGCCGAAGTGCGTGTGGGTGATCGCCGGGTGGCGGCCGCTGAAGTCGCAGGCGAGCGTCGCGCCGGGCGCGAGGTGCGCCGCCCAGTCGAGACGCGCGACGCCTGCGTAAAACTCCTCCGCGTCGCGGGCCTCGAATACCGCGAGCTCGAGGAACACGCGGTTGGCGAGGCGCGACCAGAGGCAGGCGCGGTAGGCGCTCTCGAGGGTGCCGGTGAAGGCGACGTCCGCGGAGCGCTCGCGAATCTCCTGCGCGCCGCAGACGCCGAGCTCGCGCGCCAGCAGATCCGCGAGGCCGCGCGGGGAGCTCGCGAGAAAGCGCAGCGGCGCCGCGCTCACGGCGGCGGCCGCGTGCCGCTCAGGTGAGATCGAGCCACGTGGTCTTGAGCTCCGTGTACTTCTCCAGCGCGTGCAGCGACTTGTCGCGGCCGATGCCCGACTGCTTGAAGCCGCCGAACGGCACGGTGATGTCGTCGGCGTCGTAGCAGTTGATGTACACGGTGCCGGCGCGCAGCGCCCGCGCCACGCGGTGCGCGGTGGTCACATCGCGCGTCCACACGGCGGAGGCGAGCCCGTAGATCACGTCGTTGGCGATCTCGATCGCCTCGTCCACCGTCTTGAAGGTGATCGCCGAGAGCACGGGGCCGAAGATCTCCTCGCGCGCGATCGGCATCGCCGGCTTCACCCCTTCGAATACCGTCGGCTCGATGAAATAGCCGCCGCTGTCCTCGCGCACCCGGCGGCCGCCGAAGCGCACCTGGGCGCCGGCATTGCGCCCGGCGTCGATGTAGCCGAGCACGCGCTTCATCTGCGTCTCATCGACGATCGCGCCCATTTGCGTCGCGGCATCGAGCGGGTCGCCGGGCTGCATGCCGCGCGCCATGGCCTGCACTTTCTCGAGCACCGCGTCCTTGATGCCCTCCTGCAGCAGGAGCCGCGAGCCGGCCGAGCACACCTCGCCCTGGTTGTCGAAGATGGCGTGCGCCGCCGCGGTCGCCGCCTTGTCGAGATCGGGGTAGTCGGCGAGCACGATGTTGGGGGACTTGCCGCCGCACTCGAGCGACACGCGCTTCAAGTTCGACTGGCCGGCGTACTGCATGATCTGCTTGCCCGTCGCGGTCGAGCCGGTGAAGGCGATGCAATCGACGTCCATGTGGAGCGCGAGCGCCTTGCCGGCGGTCTGACCCAGACCCGGCACGACGTTGAACACGCCCGGGGGCACGCCCGCCTCGACCGCGAGCTGCGCCACGCGCAGCGCCGTCAGGGGCGACTTCTCCGAGGGCTTGAGCACCAGCGAGTTGCCCGAGGCGAGGATCGGAGCGAACTTCCACGCCGCCATGAGCAGCGGATAGTTCCACGGCACGATGGCGCCGATCACGCCGAGCGGCTCGCGGGTCACGAAGGCGAGCGCGCCGGGGCCGGTGGGCGCGACCTCGTCGTAGACCTTGTCGAGGGCCTCGGCGTACCAGCGCACGCAGGCGGCCGCCCCCGGCACGTCGCCCTTGAAGCTGTTGGTGATCGGCTTACCCATGTCGAGCGTCTCGAGGAGCGCGAGCTCCTCGGCGTGCCTGGCGATGAGATCGGCAAACTGCAGGAGGATGCGCTTGCGCTTGGCGGGGCGCAGATTCACCCACGCGCCCTTGCGGAACGCCGTGCGCGCGGCGAGCACGGCGCGGTTGATGTCCTCCTGGTCGCCGGCCGCGACCCGCGCCAGCAGCTTGCCGGTCGCCGGGTTGACGGTGTCGAAGGTGGCGCCGGAGGCGGCATCGAGGTAGCGGCCGTCGATGAAGGCCTGCGTGCGGAACTCGAGCGCGCGGGCGCGCTCGTGCCAGGAAATCGGGGCGGGCTGTGCGTTCATGGGAGGGGTGATCCTTCAGAAAGTCGGCGGAGTGCAGGCGCTGATGATCTCACACGGCTCGCGTCCGACATTGCGGAAGCGATGCGGCAGCTGGCTCGCGAAATAATAGGCCTCGCCGGGACCGAGCACGCGCGTCGCGCCCCCGACGGTGAGCTCGATGCGCCCGCGGATCACGACGCCGGCCTCTTCCCCGCGGTGTGCCAGCATGTCCTCGCCGGTGGCCGCCCCCGCGGCGTAGCGCTCGTGCAGCAGCGTCAGCTGCCGTCCGGGGCGCTGCGCCGCCACGAGCCGCAGCGAGACCTCCGCGTTGCCGAGCTCGACCAGCTCCTCGGTACCGAAGAAGGCCTGGGGAGCGGCGGTGAGATCGAGCGTGAAGAACTCGGCGAGCGCCATCGGGATGCCGTCCAGTACCTTCTTCAGCGAGCTCACCGAGGGACTCACGCGGTTCTGCTCGATGAGTGAGATGAGGCCGTTGGTGACCCCGGCGCGGCGGGCGAGCTCGCGCTGTGAGAGGGCGAAACTCAGGCGGACGCTGCGCAGCCGTGCACCGACATCGATGCTCATGGTGTCTAGAATCTTAGACGAAGGGCCGCGAAATATGGCTCCGGTAGCTTGCTTTGTCCACTTTCCTTATCATTCCCGCCCTCCCCACCCGCTTTGGAGCAAGTCGATGGCCACCCCGGCGGAGTCCCTCACCCGCGGCGATCTCGAAGCCCTGTGGATGCCATTCACGGCGAACCGGCAGTTCAAAGCCGCCCCCCGGATCCTCGCGCGCGCGAGCGGCATGCAGTACTGGACCGCCGACGGGCGCGAGATCCTCGATGCGGTGGCGGGACTGTGGTGCGTGAATGCCGGCCATGGGCGGCGCGAGATCACCGCTGCCGTGGCCGCGCAGCTCGAGATCATGGACTACGCGCCCACGTTCCAGATGGGGCACCCGGGCGCGTTCCGCCTCGCCAACGAGCTCGTGAAGATCGCCCCGGCCGGGCTCGATCATGCCTTCTTCACCAACTCCGGATCCGAGTCGGTCGACACGGCGCTCAAGATCGCCCTCGCCTGGCACCGCGTGCGCGGCGAGGGCACGCGCACGCGTTTCATCGGCCGCGAGCGCGGCTATCACGGCGTCGGCTTCGGCGGCATCTCGGTCGGGGGGATCGCGCCCAACCGCAAGACCTGGTCAGCGGCGCTCCTGCCCGGCGTCGATCATCTGCCCCATACCCACGACCTGGCGCGCAACGCCTTCACGCGCGGCCTGCCCGAGCACGGCGCCGAGCTCGCCGAGGAGCTCGAGCGCATCGTCGCGCTCCACGACGCCTCCAACATCGCCGCGGTGATCATCGAGCCGATCGCCGGCTCCACCGGCGTGCTGCTGCCGCCCAAGGGGTACTTGAAGCGCGTGCGCGAGATCTGCGACCGCCACGGCATCCTCCTCATATTCGACGAGGTGATCACCGGCTTCGGGCGCACCGGCTCGCCGTTCGCGAGCCAGGAATTCGGCGTCACCCCGGACATGATCACGCTCGCCAAGGGCATCACCAACGGCTGCGTGCCGATGGGCGCGGTGCTCGCCGGCAAGCGCATCTACGAGGCGTTCATGCAGGGCCCGGAGGGCATCGAGCTCTTCCACGGCTACACCTACTCGGCGCACCCGGTGGCCTGCGCCGCCGCGCTCGCGACGCTCGGCATCTACGAGCGCGAGGGGCTGCTGACGCGCGCGCGCACGCTCGCAAAGGACTGGGAAGAGGCGGCGCAGCAATTCAAAGGCCTGCCGCACGTCATCGACGTGCGCACCTACGGCCTCATCTGCGCGATCGAGCTCGCGGCGCAGGCCGGCAAGCCCGGCGCGCGCGGCTACGAGACGTTCGTGAAGTGCTTCGAGCGCGGCGTGCTGGTGCGGCAGACGGGCGACATCATCGCGCTGTCGCCGCCGCTCATCATCGAGCGCGCGCAGATCGCGCGCATCTTCGGCACGCTCAGCGAAGTGCTGCGCGCGCAGTAGATCACCGTGGACGGGCGGCGCGAGCGCGCGCCCGCCCGCGCAGGCTCAGGCGTGCGGCTTGCCGCGGAAATGCCTGACGCGCGACAGCACCGTCCACGCGATGAGCGCGATCACCAGCGCGCTGCCGATCAGCATCTCCATCTCGCTCAGGCCAAAGCCGCTGCTACGCGACGCGACGACCGTTATCGTTTGCACCACACACCTCCGGAAGCGACACGAATCCGACTCAAGCGAAGAGTCAGACTCCCACCGCCCCGGGCGCGCGTGAACCGCAGCGTCGCGTTTCTGCGACGGGCTTCAACGCGCGCGGTCGTTATGTCAGGTGTGCGAGGCCTCGAAGATCGCGTAGATCTTGCTGCAGTCCTCCAGCACCTCCCAGGTGCCGGAGAAGCCCGCCGGCACGACGAACGCATCGCCGGCGGCGAAGCTGTGACGCTCGCCGGAATCGCCCGTGATCACGACCCGCCCGGCGGTCATGACGCACAGCTCGTTCTCCGTGTACCGCACCCGCCACTTGCCGCGCGTGGCCGACCAGCGGCCCGCGAAGAACTGCTGACTGGCATCCGTGTAGTAGTTCTGCACGCGCAGCTGCGGCGTGCCGGCGATGAGGCGCTCGGCCGGCGGCGCGCTGACGTCGGGATCGGGATTGCCGTCGAGACGGACGATGGAAGTGCTCATGAGGGCGCCGCGGAGGTACTGGTGCCAGGAAATTCTAGCGCGAAGGGGCGCCGCGGACTTCATCGTCCGCGGCGCCACCTGGCGCAGTCCCGCTCCGGCGCCCGTCACGGCGTGCCCCCGGGCAGCGCGCCCCCGGCGCGGGCGACCCCGGCACTGGCGCTCGTGGCGGGCGCGGGACGCTCGAGGCGCACGGTGACCCGCCGGTCGAGCGCGTAGGCGTCGAGGTCGCCGGCGGCGCTGTCCGACTCGGAGGCCCCGTGCGCCTCGACGATCAGCCGCCCGGGCGTGAGGCCGCCGCACTCGAGCGCGGCCGCCACCGCCTCGGCGCGCTGCTTCGACAGCTCCTCGTTGTGGGCCGGGGAACCGCGCGGATCGGCGAAGCCCGCGACACGCAGCTTCGCACCCGGCACCGCGGCGGCGAGCGCGCCGAGCTTGAGCAGCGGCGCCATGTCCTCGACCTTGATCGCGGTGTCGTCGGTGCGGAAGCTCACGTCCATCCCGATCCTCTCGACCGCGGCCAGGGTGTGCTCGAGCTGCGTGCCCTGAGTCTGCGACTCGGCGAGCGAGCCGTTGAGCGCGGTGACGCTGGTGGCGAGGCGCGTGCGCTCGGCCTCGCTCTGGCGCAGCTGCGCGGCGAGCGCCGCCCGGGTCTCTCTCTCCTTATGATAGCGGTCGCCGAGCAGGCCTCCGGCGGCCGCGCCGATCATGGCGCCGATGGGACCGCCGGCGGCCGCACCGACCGCGAGTCCGGTGACGATGCCGATGTCCTCGGACTTGGCGTTACTGTCGCTCGCAGTGGCCGGATCGGCCCAGGCGGGTGCGGTCGCCGCGAGCGCCGCGACTGCCAGTGCGGCGACGGGGCTCCTTACGGTGGGCGTCTTCATCTGTCTCTCCTCTGGTGGGGTGGTTCGGTCTCCAGAGCCAGTTCAGCGCGCGCGCCGGCCGCGCCGGTGATGCAAAGACGTCACTCGCGGGAAGCTTTGTGGCAGAAGATGGCAGCCGCCTATACTGCGCACCCCGCTCAAGTCCCGAAGGCCACCCGCCATGCGCCGTGTCAGTCAGGCCGTCCTCGCGGCCGCGCTCAGCCTTGCCGCCGCCGCCGCGCCCGCCGCGTCCACCGACACCGCGAGCGAGGGCGTGCTGCGCGCCACGCTCGGCAACGGTCTGCGCGTCGTCGTCGTGCGCAACACGCTGGCGCCCGTGGTCAGCACCTCCGTGAACTACCTCGCGGGGTCGGATGAGGCGCCGGACGGCTTTCCGGGGACCGCCCATGCCGAGGAGCACATGATGTTCCGCGGCTCCCCCGGGCTCACCGCGGACCAGCTCGCCGACATCGGCAGCGTGCTCGGCGGCGACTTCAACGCCGACACGCGCGAGGGCCTGACGCAATACCTCTTCACGGTCCCGGCCGAGGACCTCGACGTGGCGCTGCACATCGAATCGCTGCGCATGCGCGCGGCGCTCAACAGCGCGAAGGAATGGGGCCAGGAGCGCGGCGCCATCGAGCAGGAGGTGGCACAGGATCTTTCGGAGCCCGGCTACGTGCTCTACTCGCGGGTGCGCGCGCGGCTGTTCGCCGGAACCCCTTACGCGCACGACGCGCTCGGCACCCGGCCCACGTTCGAGAAGACCACGGCGGCGATGCTGCAGGGCTTTCATCGCAGCTGGTACGCGCCCAACAATGCGATCCTGGTGATCGCCGGCGACGTCGACCCGCACGCCGCACTGGCCGAGGTGCGGAGCCTGTTCGGCGACATCCCGGCGAAGCCGCTGCCGGCGCGGCCCGCGGTGCGGCTGCACCCCGTGGCGCCGCTCGCCTTCAGCGTGGACACCGACCGGCCGAACGGCACCCTGATGATCGCGCTGCGCACCCCGGGTCCGCGCGACGCGGATTTCGCCGCGCTCGAGGTGCTCGCGGACGTATTGAGCAGCCACCGCTTCGATCTCTACGGCCTGGTGCCGCAGGGCAAGGCGCTCGGTGCCGAGTTCGCGCTCGACCCGCTGCCCGAGGCGGGCGTCGCCTACGCGGTCGCCTCGTTCACCGCCGGCAGCGATGCGCACGCCCTCGAGGGCGAAGTGCGCGCGATCCTCACGCGGGTGGCGCGCGAGGGCGTGCCGGCCGAGCTCGTCGAGGCCGCCAAGCTCCAGGAGCGCAGCGATGCGCAGATGCAGCGCAACTCCATCGGCGAGCTCGCCTCGGTCTGGTCGGATGCGCTCGCGCTCTATGGGCTCGGGTCTCCGGACGAGGATCTCGAGCGCATCGAGCGCGTCACGGTCGCCGACGTCGACCGCGTGGCGCGCGAGTATCTCGACCTCGGGCATGCCGTCACCGGGGTGATGCAGCCCAAGGGCTCGGGCCGCCCGGTACCGGAAGGCGGCGGCTTCGGCGGCCATGAAGCCATCTCCCTCGGCGAGGCGCATCCGACGGCGCTGCCGCCCTGGGCCGCCAAGGCGCTCGGGCGGCTCACCGTCCCGGAATCGACCCTGCATCCGGTGGTGAGCAGGCTGCCGAACGGGCTGACCCTCATCGTGCAGCCCGAGGACGTGAGCGACACGGTGAGTGTCTACGGCCACATCCGCAATCGCCCGGCAACCGAGGAGCCCGCGGGCCAGGAGGGCGTCAGCCAGGTGCTCGAGCGCCTGCTGCCCTACGGCAGCGAGCACCTCGACCGGCTCGCCTTTCAGCGGGCGCTCGATGCGATCGGCGCGCGCGAGCAGGCCGGCACCGATTTTTCCGTGCAGTCGCTGGCTGAGCATTTCGGGCGCGCGCTCGAGCTGCTCGCGGACAACGAGCTGCATCCGGCGCTGCCGCCGGCGGCTCTCGAGGTGGTGCGCGCGCAGATCGCGCAGGGCGTGGCGGCGCGCAACGTGAGCCCCGGCTTCCTCAGCCAGCAGGCGCTGCGCGGCGCGCTCTATCCGGCCGGCGATCCGGCGCTGCGCATCCCGACGCCCGAGACGGTGCGCGCGCTCACCGGGGCGAGCGTGCGCGCCTACTACGGCAAAGTGTTTCGTCCCGATCTCGCGACGCTCGTGATCATCGGCAAGGTCACCCCGGAGGCCGCCGCGGCCGCGGTCGAGCGCTCGTTCGGGGGCTGGAGCGCCGCCGGTCCCGCGCCCGCGACCGATCTGCCCGCCGCCCCGCCGAACCACCCGCAGGTCATCGCGGTGCCGAACGCGAGCCGCGTGCAGGACCGCGTGACACTCGCGCAGACGCTCGCCCTGAGGCGCTCGGATCCGGACTTCTACCCGCTCGAGCTCGGCAACGCGGTGCTCGGCGGCAGCTTCTACTCGACGCGCCTCAGCATCGACCTGCGCCGCAATGCGGGGCTGGTCTACGGCGTCGAGTCATCGCTGCAGGCCGGCCGCACCCGCGGCGCTTACTTCGTCGAGTACGCGAGCGACCCGCAGAACGTCGGCAAGGCCGCCGACATGGTGGTGCGCGAGCTCACCGCCATGCAGGACACTCCCGTCGGCGCCGACGAGCTGACGCGCGTCAAGTCCTACCTGCTGCGGCAGATTCCGCTCGCCGAGTCCGGCGTCGCCGAGATCGCCCGCGGCATGCTCGGCCGCAGCGACCTCGACCTGCCGCTCGATGAGCCACGCATCGCCGCGCAGCACTACATCGGGCTCGACGGCGCGGCGGTGCAGGCCGCGTTCCGCAAGTGGCTGCGCCCCGCCGATCTGGTGCGCGTCAGCGAGGGGCCGGCGCCGCAGTAGCGCGCCGCGCGACTGCCCGACATCGGGTGGATTCGCCCCTCTCCCCATCGGGGGATGGCCTGTGAACCGTCTGGACGGTAGGGTCTCCCGCCTTGCCGCTTTCACAGGGATCGACGCGTACAGCGTCCGGCTACGGGCTCCACTGGATATGTATTTCCGCCAACCGATTCCGCTGCGCCCCGCCCGTGAGCGGCTGCTCGATGCGGCCGAGCGAGTGGTTGCCGAGTCGGGCGCCACGCACCTGACGCTCGATGCCGTGGCAAAGTCGGCGGGCGTCAGCAAGGGCGGTCTCTTGTATCACTTCCCCTCCAAGGAAGCCCTCCTCGAAGGCATGTTGTCGCGGCACTTCCACGACGTGGACGCCGAGGTCGCCAAGCGCCTCGCGAGCCGCGGCAAGAAGGCCTCGCGCGCGGACCGGCTGCGCGAGCGGGTGAGCGTGCTGCTCGAGTCGCACCCCGGACGCCCGGCGGTCGGTGCCGCCATGGTGGCCGCCTCGGCCGACAGCCCCGAGCACATGTCCGTATGCCGCGCCGAGTACCGCAAGCTCCTCGATGAGTTCGCCAGGCTCCCGGGCGGCTTCGAGCGCGCCGCGCTGGTGCTGCTGGCGGTGCAGGGCCTGCTGCTCGCGGAGCTGCTGCATCTCTCGCCCTACACGCCCGAGGAGCGCTCGCGGCTCGTCAAGGCACTACAGCGCGCCGCCGACCAGTGCGGGAGCACCCAATGACAATGAGCGCATCGAGACTCGCCGTGGCCGCCGCCGCCGCCGTGGCCGCATCCGCCTGCGCGGTCGGACCGGACTTCAAGACCCCGCCCGCCCCCGCCACGACCCACGACACGCGCGCACCCGAGCCGACCGCCACGGTGGCGGCCCCCGGCGCGAGCGGCGTCGTCCAGAGCTTCAGCAGCGAGCGCGACATCCCCGCGGACTGGTGGACGCTCTATCACTCGAGCGCCCTCGATGAGCTGGTGCGCCGGGCCCTCACCGACAGCCCGACGGTGCAGGCCGCGCAGGCGACGCTGCAGACGGCGGTCGAGACGTGGAAGGCGAACCGCGGCGCCCTGCTGCTGCCGGCGGTGGACGCGACCGGCACGGCCGTCAGACAGAAGGAGCCGGGCGCCGTCTTCGGCCAGCCGGGCAGCTCCTTCCTCTTCAATCTCTTCGATGCCTCGGTGGGCGTCACCTACCGGCTCGACCCCTTCGGCGCCTCGCGCCGCCAGGTGGAGGGGTTTCGCGCCCAGGCGGACTACCAGCGCTGGGAGTTCGAGGCGGCGCGCCTCACGCTCAGCGCCAACGTCGTCACCACCGCCGTCAACATCGCCTCGCTCCATGCGCAGCTCGGCGCGCTCACCGACATCGTGACGAGCGAGCGCGAGCAGCTGAAGGTCGTGCAGCGGCAGTTCGACGCCGGCGCCGCCTCGCGCTCCGACGTGCTCGCGCAGCAGACCCAGGTCGCGCAGAACGAAGCGCAGCTGCCGGCGCTCGAGAAGCAGCTCGCGCAGGCGCAGCACCGCCTCGCCGTGCTCGTCGGCCGCACGCCCGATGACACCTCGGTACCCGACTTCACGCTCGATCAGCTGACGCTGCCGGCGGAGCTGCCGCTCAGCGTGCCCGCGAAGCTGGTGCGCCAGCGCCCCGACGTGCAGGCCGCGGAGGCGCTGCTGCATCAGGCCACGGCGCTGCTCGGCGTGGCGACCGCCAACATGTACCCGCAGCTGAACCTCACCGGCTCGATCGGCTCGGAGACCGTGCAGGCGAGCGACCTGTTCAAGACGGGCTCCGCCGCGTGGAACATCGGCGGCTCCCTCACCCAGCCGCTGTTCCACGGCGGCGAGCTCCTCAGCCTCAAGCGCGCCGCGCGCGCCGATCTCGACCGCGCCACCGCCGAGTACCGCGAGGCGGTGCTCGCGGCGCTGCAGGACGTGGCCGACACGCTGCGCGCGCTCGAGGCGGATGCGCGCACGCTGCAGGCCGATCAGATCACCGAGACCGACGCGCAGGACACCCTCAACATGACCAAGCTGCAGTACAAGGTGGGCGGCGTGAGCTATCTCGCGCTGCTCAACGCCGAGCGCGTCTTCCTCGAGGCACGGCAGAGCCGGGTGCAGGCCGAGGCGGCGCGCTACGCGGACACCGCGGCGCTCTTCCAGGCGCTCGGCGGCGGTTGGTGGAACGAGCAGAACAACGCGAAGGAGACTCGTCAGTGAGCGATCTCATGGGAACCTCGAAGCCCCCCCTGAAACGCCGCGTGCTCGTTGCGGTCGGCGCGGTGGTCGTCCTGGTGGTGCTGATCGCCGGCTACAAGGCCTGGCAGATCATGGGCTACATCGCCGCGGCGAAGAAGAATTCCGCGCCGGCCCAGACGGTCACCACGACCGTGGCGGGCTCCTCCGACTGGCAGCCGGAAGTCAACGCGGTGGGCAGCGTGCGTGCGGTGCGCGGCGTCGATGTCACCACCGAAGTGACCGGACTCGTACGCAGCGTCGAGTTCCGCTCGGGCGAAGAGGCCAAACGCGGCCAGGTGCTGGTGCGCCTGAACGCCGACGCCGACATCGCCACGCAGCACGCGCTCGAAGCGGCCGCCGATCTCGCCGCGACCGTCTACGAACGCGACAAGCTGCAGTTCGAGGCGCAGGCCATCAGCCAGGCGCAGCTCGATGCGGATGCGGCGGATCTCAAGAACAAGCGCGCCCAGGCGGCCGCGCAGGCCGCGCTGGTGGAGAAGAAGATCATCCGCGCCCCATTCGACGGACATCTCGGCATCACGACCGTGAACCCCGGGCAGTACCTCAACACCGGCGACAAGGTGGTGACGCTGCAGCAGCTCGACCCGGTGTACGTGGACTTCCGGCTGCCGCAGGAGGACCTCGCGCAGGTGCACCCCGGGCTCGAGGTGCGCCTCGCGCTCGATGCCTTCCCGGGCGAGAGCTTCGGCGGCAGGATCACCGCCGCCGACCCGCTGGTCGACTCCGCGAGCCGCAACTTCCAGGCCGAGGCGACGGTGCCGAACAGCGCCCGCAAGCTCCTGCCCGGCATGTTCGTGCGCCTCGCGGTGCTCTCGGGCGCGAAGCAGCACTACCTGACGCTGCCGCAGACTGCGATCACCTTCAACCCCTACGGCTCGACCGTGTTCCTCGCAACCAGGGACGAGAAGGGCAAGCTCACGGCGCAGCAGACCTTCGTCACCACCGGCCCGACCCGCGGCGATCAGATCGCCGTGCTCAAGGGCGTCAAGGAAGGCGACGTGGTGGTCACCAGCGGGCAGCTCAAGCTCAAGAACGGCACGCCGCTCGAGGTGAGCACGCTGGCGCAACCCGCGGACGACGTGCACCCGAGTCCCCAGGAGCATTGAAGGGCGCGCCATGAAATTCACGGATCTGTTCATCGAGCGCCCGGTCCTCTCGATCGTGGTGAGCCTGCTGGTGCTGGTGCTCGGCGCGCGCGCCGTGTTTCAGCTGCCGGTGAGCCAGTACCCACAGACCGAGAACGCCGTGGTCACGATCAGCACCACGTACTACGGTGCCGATGCCCAGACCATCGCGGGCTTCATCACGCAGCCGCTCGAGTCGGCGATCGCGCAGGCCCAGGGCATCGACTACCTGTCCTCCAACAGCACCTCCGGCGTATCGGTCATCACCGCGACGCTGCGCCTCAACTACGACTCCAATCGCGCCATGACCGAGATCAACACTCAGGTCAACTCGGTGCGCAACCAGCTGCCGCCCCAGGCGCAGCAGCCCGTCATCACGGTGCAGGTCGGACAGCAGATCGACGCGATGTACCTCGGGTACTTCAGCGACACCATTCCGCCCAACAACACCACCGACTACCTGCTGCGCGTGGTGAAGCCGAAGCTCGATTCGATCGACGGCGTGCAGACCGCGGAAATCCTCGGCGGACGCACCTTCGCGCTGCGCGCCTGGCTCGACCCGCGCCGCATGGCGGCGCGCGGCATCTCCGCGGACGACGTGTACGCCGCGCTCGGCGCCAACAACTACCTCGCCGGCGTCGGCCAGACCAAGGGCCAGATGGTGAGCGTCGATCTGAAGACCAACACCGACGTGCAGTCGCTGGAGGGCTTCCGGCAGCTGGTCATCAAGCGGCAGAACGGCGCGCTGGTGCGCCTCGATGACGTGGCCAACGTGGTGCTGGGCGCCGAGAACTACGACTTCAACGTCGCCTTCAGCGGCCAGCGCTCGGTGTTCATCGGCATCAAGGTGGCGCCGCGCGCCAACGTGCTGGACGTCGCCGCGCGCGTGCGCAACGCGCTGCCCGACATCGCCTCGCAGCTGCCCACCGGCGTGACGCAGAAGCTCGCCTACGACGCGACGATCTTCATCACCAGCTCCATCACGGAAGTCATCAAGACGCTGGTGCAGGCGCTCATCATCGTCACCGTCGTGATCTTCCTGTTCCTCGGCAGCGCACGCGCAGTGGCCGTACCAGTTGTGGCGATGCCGCTGTCGCTGATCGGCACGTTCTTCGTCATGCAGGCGCTCGGCTACTCGATCAACCTCCTGACGTTGCTCGCCCTGGTGCTCGCCATCGGCCTGGTAGTGGACGACGCCATCATCGTGGTGGAGAACGTCGACCGGCACCTGAAGGAAGGCAAGACGCCGCTCGCGTCCGCGCTCGAGGCGGCGCGCGAGCTCGGCGGGCCGATCATCGCCATGACGATCGTGCTGATCGCCGCCTATGTGCCGATCGGACTGCAGGGCGGGCTCACCGGCGCACTGTTCACCCAGTTCGCCTTCACGCTCGCCGGTGCGGTGACCATCTCGGCCGTGATCGCGCTCACCCTCTCGCCGATGATGTGCGCGAAGGTGTTTCGCCTCGATCAGGACGAAGGCCGCTTCACGCACTTCCTCGACCGTACCTTCAACCGCCTGCGTGACAACTACTCGCGTCTGCTGTCGAGCTGGCTCACGACGTGGCAGGCGATCGTGGTGTTCGGCGCATTGATCCTGCCGCTCGTCGGGCTGCTCTTCATGACCTCGCGGTCCGAGCTCGCGCCAGGGGAGGACCAGGGCATCGTGCTCGAGGCGACCTTCGGCGCCCCGGACGCCACGCTCACCCAGATGCAGGCCTACTCGGACGCCGAGTTCGCGATCTCGAAGAAGCTGCCCGAGTACCAGCAGATGTTCCAGCTGACCGGGGCGCCGACCGTCAACCAGGGCTTCGGCGGCGTGTTGTTCAAGCCCTGGGACCAGCGGCACCGCAGCGCCGCCGAGCTGCAGATGTTCCTGCAGAACGAATGGAACAAGATCCCCGGGGCGCGCGTCGCGGCCTTCCAGTTCCCGGCGCTGCCCGGCTCGCAGGGCTTCCCGATCCAGTTCGTCATCACGACCACCGAGCCGATCGAGAACCTGAACGAGGTCGCGACCGCGGTGCTCGACAAGGCGCGCGCCAGCGGCAAGTTCTACTACATCGACTCGGACCTGAAGCTCGACAAGCCGCAGCAGACCGTCGAGGTCGACCGCGACATGGTGAGCGATCTCGGCCTCACGCAGCAGAGCGTCGGCGGTGCCCTCGCCGCGGCG
The DNA here is from genome assembly GCA_028871705.1 of Gammaproteobacteria bacterium. Classification (GTDB taxonomy): domain Bacteria; phylum Pseudomonadota; class Gammaproteobacteria; order Steroidobacterales; family Steroidobacteraceae; genus 13-2-20CM-66-19. The sequence goes on along the minus strand of JAGWMP010000024.1, from coordinate 6,470 downwards.
CTCGGTGGCGGCTACGTCAACTACTTCTCGATCGCCGGCCGCTCCTATAAGGTGATCCCGCAGGTGCTGCAGGTGGACCGCTTGAATCCCGACCAGGTGCTCGACTACTACCTGCACGCGGGCGACGGCTCCCTCATCCCGGCGCGCACCATCGCGAGCCTCAAGACCACCGTCGTGCCGGAGACCATCTCGCACTTCCAGCAGCTGAACGCCACCACCATCGGTGGCGTGGCGGGGGTGGGCGAGGCGGACGCGCTCAAGTTCCTGCGCGACACGCTGAAGAGCGTCGCCGGCAACGGCTACAGCGCCGATTATTCGGGTGAGTCGCGCCAGTTCATGCTGGGCTCGGGCAGCTTCGTGTTCACGCTGCTGTTCGCGCTGGTGATCGTCTATCTCGCGCTCGCCGCACAGTTCGAGAGCTTCCGCGACCCGGCGGTCATCCTGGTGTCGGTGCCGATGGCGCTGTTCGGCGCGCTGATCTTCATCAATCTCGGCACGCTCGGCATCTCGCTCAACATCTACACGCAGGTGGGTCTCGTGACGCTGCTCGGGCTCGTCAGCAAGCACGGCATCCTCATCGTGCAGTTCGCCAACGAGCTGCAGCGCGCCGGACACGGCAAGCTCGCCGCGATCGAGCAGGCGGCGGCGGTACGGCTGCGCCCGATCCTCATGACCACCGCCGCCATGTGCTTCGGCGTGATTCCGCTCGTCATCGCCGCCGGCGCCGGCGCCGCCGGGCGGCGCAACATGGGGCTGGTCCTCTTCACGGGACTCGCGATCGGCACCCTCTTCACGCTGTTCGTGGTGCCGGCGATGTACGTGTTCATCGGCGCCGATCACGGCCACGAGGCCCGTGCCCGCGGCCACCAGCACGGCGGCGATGCCGCGCCGGCGGCGGCAACCTGACGGAGGCGACCATGCTCGACGTCTACTACTGGGGTACGCCGAACGGACTGAAGATCAAGCTCTACCTCGAGGAGGCGGGGCTCCCCTACCGGATCATCCCGGTCGATATCGGCAAGGGCGAGCAATTCCAGCCTGCGTTCCTGAAGATCGCGCCCAACAACCGCATTCCGGCGATCGTCGACAACGAGCCCGCCGACGGCGGGGGGCCGCTGTCGCTGTTCGAATCCGGGGCCATTCTCTTATATCTGGCGGAAAAGACCGGACGCTTCATCCCACGGGATCTGCGCGGCCGCGCGCTGACGCTGCAGTGGCTGTTCTGGCAGGTCGGGGGCTTGGGACCCATGGCCGGACAGAACGGCCACTTCAACCAGTACGCCCCGCAGAGGATCCCCTACGCGATCGAGCGCTATACCAAGGAGACCAACCGTCTCTACGGCGTACTCGACCGCGCGCTCGCCGGACGCGACTACCTCGCGGGCGAGTACACGATCGCGGACATGGCCTCCTACCCCTGGATCGTGCCGCACGAGCGCCACGGGCAGAATCTCGACGAGTTCCCGAATCTCAAGCGCTGGTTCCTGGCGATCCGCGAGCGGCCCGCCTGCCAGCGCGCCTACGTGGGCGTCGAGCAGTCCTACAGCCGCACCATGTCGGAGGAGGAAAGGAAGATCCTCTTCGGCCAGACGGCCGGCTCGCACCGCTCCTAGGCGGCGCGCACCGGTTAGGCCCATGGCCGGACCGTCCGCCGGCGCGCTCCGGCTCGCGATCACCGACGGCATCGAAGTCGGCGCGCTGCTCGAGACCCCACCCGGCGCACGCGCCTGTTATGTACTCGCACACGGGGCGGGCGCCGGCATGCAGCATCGCTCCATGGCCGCCGTCGCCCAGGGACTCGCGGCGCGCGGCATCGCGACTCTGCGCTACCAATTCCCCTACATGGAGCAGGGCAAGCGCCGCCCCGATCCGCCGCCGCTCTGCCATGCCACGGTGCGCGCCGCCGTGGCGCAAGCCGCGCGCCGCCTGCCGGAACTCAAGCTCATCGCCGGCGGCCGCTCCTTCGGCGGACGCATGACCTCCCAGGCGCAGGCGCTCGAGCCGCTCGCCGGCGTGCGCGGCCTCGCCTTCCTCGGCTTCCCGCTGCACCCGGCGGGCGCACCCTCCGACACGCGCGCCGCGCATCTCGCGCGCGTCTCCATCCCGATGTTGTTTCTCTCGGGCACCCGCGATGCGCTCGCCGAGCGTGCGCTGCTCGAGCCGGTGGTGGCGCGCCTCGGCCCGCGGGCCACCTTGAGCCTCATCGAGGATGCCGACCACTCCTTCCACGTACCCGCCCGGAGCGGCCGCAGCGACGCCGGGGTGCTGGAGGAGGTGTTGGAGCGGCTCACCGCCTGGATCGACACACTTTAGGTAACATGGGTGCGCCGTGCCCAAGCGCGCCCTCGAACGCTACACCGCCAAGCGCACCTTCACGCGCACGCCCGAGCCGCCCGCGAAGCTCCCGGGCGAACGCCACGGCCCGCTGCTCTTCGTCATCCAGAAGCATGCCGCACGGCAGCTGCACTACGACTTCCGGCTCGAGCTCGACGGGGTCCTCAAATCCTGGGCGGTCCCGAAGGGCCCCTCGCTCGATCCCAGCGACAAGCGCATGGCGGTCGAGGTCGAAGACCATCCCTTCGACTACGCCTCCTTCGAGGGCGTGATCCCGGAGAAGCAGTACGGCGCGGGCAACGTCATCGTCTGGGACTGCGGCCCGTACTCACCCGATGAGGGCGGGAAATACTCATTCACCGACCGCGCCGAGGCCGAGAAGCGCGTGCGCGCGGAGCTCAAGGCCGGGAAACTGAGCTTCTTCCTGCGCGGCGAGAAGGTGAAGGGCTCCTTTACGCTGGTGAAGACCCGCACCGGCAACCAGTGGCTCCTCATCAAGCACCGCGACCGCTTCGCGCAGGTGAACGACGTGCTGGCGCAGCCGAAGTCGGTGCTCTCGGGCATGAGCCTCGACGACATGTCGCCCGCGCACCCGCCGACCCGGCTCGACGCGGCGCTGCTCGCCCCCACCGGCCCGCCCGAGGCGATGCCGCGGGACCTGAAGCCCATGCTCGCCGAGAGCGGCGAGCGCGGCGCCTCCGACCCCCGCTGGCGCTACGAGCCCAAGCTCGACGGCTACCGGGTGATCGCCTACGTCGAGGGCGAGCAGGTGCGGCTGCGCTCGCGCCGCGGCCTCGATCTCACCGCGCTCTTCCCCGAGCTGACGAGCGAGCTCGGCTCCCAGGCGATCGAGCAGATGGTGCTCGATGGGGAGATCGTCGCGCTCGATGCACAGGGGCATCCGTCCTTCAACGCGCTGCAGAACCGCGCGCAACTCAAGACCGCCGCCGAGATCGGCGCCGCGCAGCGCGCAACGCCCGTGGTGCTGGTGTGCTTCGACCTGCTGCACTTCGCCGGGTTGAACCTGCGCGGCGCGCCCTACCTCGCGCGCCACCGCTATCTCACACAGTGTCTCCTGCCCTCGGCGCACGTGCAGCGGGTGCACAACTCCGCCGATGCCGACGAGCTCTATGATGTCGCGCTCGCCCACGGCTTCGAAGGGATCGTCGCCAAGCGCATCGACGGCACCTACCAGAGCGGCAAGCGCTCGAATGCCTGGCTCAAGATCAAGGCGGCGCAGTCGGGCGAGTTCGTGGTCGGCGGCTACACGCGCGGCAAGGGCGCGCGCGAGCCCTTGGGCGCACTGCTCCTCGGCTACTACGAGGGCAAGACGCTGCGCTACGCGGGACACGTGGGCTCGGGGCTCGATGAGGCCGCGCTCGCGCATCTCATGCCGCTCGTGAACAAGCTTACGCGCAAGGACTCCCCCTTCGAAGGCGCGGTGGAGCTGCATCGCCCGACGACCTGGCTTCAACCAAAGCTCGTGGCGGAAGTCACTTATAGTGAGTGGACGCCGGCGGGATCGCTGCGGGCGCCGGTTTTCCTGAGGCTCCGCGACGACATCGCCCCGCACACCGTGGTCAAGCGCGAGGGCCGGGTCGCGAGCGCCGCTGCGCACGAGGAGGACGACGTGGGCAAGAAGGCGGGCGCCAAGGACGAAGTGGAGTCGATCCTCGCGCAGCTCGATGCGAAAGGTGAGCGGGTGGACCTCGCCGTCGGCGGCGCGCGCATCCGTCTCACCCACCTCGACCGGGTCTACTGGCCGGCGGCGGGCAAGACTCCGGCGGTGACCAAGCGCGACCTGCTGCGCTATCTCGCGCGCGTCGGACGCTTCATGCTGCCGCACCTCGAGGACCGTCCGCTCACCATGATCCGCATGCCCGAAGGCATCAACGGCGAGCGCTTCTTCCAGAAGCACTGGGCCCAGGCGCTGCCGGAGTTCGTCGAGACGGTCACCGTGTTCTCCGAGACCAAGGACGAGCGGCACCGCTATCTCCTCGCCAACAACCTCGCGACGCTGCTGTGGCTCGGGCAGGTGGGCACGCTCGAGTTCCACATCTGGCACTCGCGCGCCCGCATCGGTCCCGACACCCCAAACGGCAGCACCGACTACTCGAGCTCGCTCGAGGCGCTCGAGGCCTCGGTCCTCAACTACCCCGACTACCTGGTGTTCGATCTCGATCCCTACATCTACTCGGGCAAGGAAGCGCAGGGCGAGGAGCCCGAGCTCAACAAGAAGGGCTTCGCGGTCGGCAAACGGGTGGCCTTCTGGATCCGGGCGGTGCTCAAGGAGATGAAGCTCGAGGCCATCATCAAGACCTCGGGCAAGACGGGCCTGCACATGTTCGTGCCCATCGAGCGCACCGTGACCTTCGATGAGGCGCGCCACATCTGCGAGACCGTGGGGCGCCACGTCATGCGCGAGCACCCGAAAGACATCACCATGGACTGGGCGATTCCGAAGCGCACCGGCAAGATCTTCATCGACCACAACATGAACGTGCGGGGCAAGACGCTGAACGTCGCCTACTCCCCCCGGGGGGTCCCGGGAACCCCGGTTTCCATGCCGCTCACCTGGGAGGAGCTCGAGGCGGCCGAGCCCCGGGACTTCAATCTCAATAATGTGCCGGCCCGCTTGGAAAAGAGGGGCGACCGGTGGCATGATGTACTCGAGTTAAAACAGAGCCTTACGAAGGCTTTCGGTCTCAAGGGTGAGAAGTAGAGGTTAACTCCATGGCCGCCGCGCGCTCGATCGGGTCTCTCACGGTGTCTTTCGGACTGGTCGCGATTCCGGTGAAGCTCTTCACCGCGAACCAGTCCTCGAGCGCCATCTCCTTCAACCTGCTGCACAAGGCCGACGGCTCGCGGCTGCGCCAGCAGTACATCTGCCAGAAGGACGGCGAGGTGGTCGAGCGCGACGCGATGATCAAAGGCTACGAGTTCGCCAAGGACCAGTACGTGCAGTTCACCCCCGAGGAGATCAAGGCGCTCGAAGAGGTCGGCAGCCACGCGGTCGAGATCTCCGAGTTCGTGCCGATCGAGTCGATCGACCCGGTGTACTACGACAAGACTTATTACCTCGCGCCCGACAAGGGCGCGGGCAAGCCCTACGCGCTCCTCACCGAGGCGCTGAAGCAGGCCGGACGCTGCGGCGTCGGGCGCTGGGCGGCGCGGGGCAAGGGCTATCTCGTGATCCTGCGCCCGATCGGCGACGTGCTCGCGATGCAGCAGCTGCACTACGCGGCCGACGTGCGCCGCGCGAGCGAGGTGGAGATTGCGAAAACGGAGGTGAAGCCGGCGGAACTGAAGCTCGCGCAGCAGCTGATCGATGCGCAGACGGCTGAGAAGTTCGACGCCGACGCCTACAAGGACGAAGTGCGCGGGCGCATCGAGGCGGCGATCAAGAAGAAGGTCGACGAAGGCCAGGAGATCAGCATGGTCGAGCCGCCCGCGCCCGGCGAGGGCAAGGTGATCGATCTCATGGAAGCGCTGCGTGCCAGCCTCGAGAAGTCCGGCAAGTCGCGCAGCGAGGTCGAGCAGCGCCTCGGCCCCCGCAAGGCACCCAAGCGGGTGGAGGAGCCCGCCAAAGTAGTGCGCAAGGCGGGTAAGCGCTAATCTTCGCGGCCAGAGCCCTCCTCCTCCAGAGAACTTGATGCGTTCATACAGTGTGCGGGACGTCGAGCGGGTCCTGCGACTGTCGCCGGGAATCACCCGCGGCCTGATCCGCGCCGGATTCGTCAAGCCCGCGCGCGGCCCGCGCCGTGCGTTCCGCTTCTCCTTCCAGGACCTGATCGTGCTGCGCACCGCGCGCGCGCTCATCGATGCGCGCGTGCCGCCGCGGCGCATCCGCCGCTCGCTCGAGCGGCTGCGGCGCGAGCTGCCCTCCTCCGTGCCGCTCTCGGGACTGGCGATCAGCGCCGTCGGCGATCGCGTCGTGGTGCGCGACGGCGAGTCGCGCTGGCAGGCGGACAGCGGCCAGTACGTGTTGGGACTCGATGTGACGCTCGAGCACGGCGAGCTGCGCCTCGTCGAGCACCCCGCCGCGGCGGCGCCGGCGGTCCCGGACGCCGCTGGCGGACCCGCGCGCGACTGGTTCAACGAGGCGCTCACGCTCGAGCCGATCGATCCGGGCGGCG
>JAGWMP010000270.1 GCA_028871705.1 Gammaproteobacteria bacterium | reverse complement strand
TCGGCCCGGTGGCGCAACCGGACTACGTCAACGCGGTGGCTGGCCTCCTGACGCAGCTCGAACCGCAGGCACTGCTCGGGGAGCTGCGCGCCATCGAGGCGGCGCTCGGCCGGCCGGCGGTGCACGAGCGCTGGGGACCGCGTGTCATCGACCTCGATCTCCTTTCTTATGCGCGCGAGCGCCGCAGCGACGCCGCTCTGACGCTGCCCCACCCCGGGATACCGGAGCGCAACTTCGTTCTGTATCCTCTGGCCGACATTGCCCCGGATCTCGACCTTCCCGGGCTCGGGCGCGTCGCCGGGCTGCGGGCTTGTGTCACGGCCGAGGGGCTCACCCGGTTGTAGGAACGCGGCGCTGTTAACGCACATGGCGAACGAGACAACTCATCGCTTCATCGCGGTCGAGGGGCCGATCGGCGTCGGCAAGACGAGCCTCGCCCGGCGCCTGTGCGTCAGCCTTGCCGCGCAGGGCGTGCTGGAAGAGGCGGCGCAGAATCCGTTCCTGGAGCGCTTCTACCGCAATCCGCGCGCCGGGGCACTGCCCACCCAACTCTACTTCCTGCTGCAGCGGGCGCAGCAGCTGGCAGCGCTCAAGCAACACGACCTCTTCGCCCCGGTGCGGGTCGCCGACTACCTGCTCGAGAAGGACCGGCTCTTCGCCCGCGTGACGCTCGATGACGCCGAGTACGCGCTCTACGAGCAGCTCTACGCCAGGCTCGACATCCAGATTCCGAAGCCCGACCTGGTGGTGTACCTGCAGGCACCCGTCGACGTGCTGCTCGAGCGCATCGCACGGCGCGGCGTCGACTACGAGCAGTACATCGATCGCGGCTACCTCGAGCGCCTCAACGAGGCCTACGCGCGTTTCTTCCACGAATACGAGGGGGCGCCGCTGCTCATCGTCAACGCCGCCTCGATCGACCCGATCGCGAACCAACGTGACTACGACGAGCTGCTGGTGGCCATCAGGCGCATGAGCCGCGGGCGGCTCTACTACAATCCGTTGCGCAGCCGCGCGATCTAGCTACACTCGCCCCTCATGCCGATGTACAAGCACCTGCAGCGCGATGCCGGCCGGCCGCCGGTGACGCTGGCGACCTTGCAGCGCATGAAGGCGGACGGCGAAAAGATCGCCTGTCTCACCTGCTACGACGCGAGTTTCGCGCTGCTGCTCGATGCCGCCGAGGTCGACGTGGTGCTGGTGGGCGATACCCTCGGCATGGTGATCCAGGGGCACGACACCACCGTGCCGGTCTCGATGGACCACATGGTCTATCACACCGCCGCCGTGGCCCGCGGGCTGCAGCGTCCCTTCCTCATCGGCGACATGCCCTTCATGAGCTACCCGACCAAGGAGCTGGCACTCGAGAACGCCGTGCGCCTGATGCAGGAGGGCGGCGCACAGATGGTGAAGCTCGAGTCCGGCGGCAAGCAGACCGAGATCGTCGAGTTTCTCGCGGGCCACGACATCGCCGTGTGCGCGCACCTGGGGCTCAAGCCCCAGTCGGTGCACAAGACCGGGGGCTTTCGCGTCCAGGGGCGCGAGCGCGAGGCCGCCGCGCGCCTCCTCGATGAGGCGCGGCAGCTCGAAGCCGCCGGGGCCGACATCGTGCTGCTCGAGTGCGTGCCCGCGGCGCTCGGCAAGACCATCACCGAGGTGCTGCACGTCCCGGTGATCGGCATCGGCGCCGGTCCCGACACCGACGGCCAGATCCTCGTGCTCTACGACATGCTCGACATCACCACCGGCCGCAAGCCGCGCTTCGTGCGCAACTACATGGAAGGCGCGGGCGACAACCTCGAGGCGCTCAAACGCTACGTGCGCTCGGTGAAGCAGCGCGAGTACCCGGCGCCCGAGCACTGCTTCTGATCTGAGCGCCGCCGCGCGAGCCGCCAGCCAATCCATGGAGACCGTCACCACCATCCGGGCGGTTCGTGAGCGGGTGCAGGCCTGGCGCCGCGCCGGCGCCCGTGTGGTGTTCGTGCCGACCATGGGTAATCTGCACGCCGGTCACGTGAGCCTGATCGAGACCGCGCGCCGCTACGGCGAGCGCTTCGTGGCGAGCATCTTCGTCAACCCCATGCAGTTCGGTCCGAACGAGGACTTCGCCCATTACCCGCGCACGCCGCGCGAGGACGAGGGCATGCTGGGTGCCACCGGCTGCGATCTCATGTTCATGCCCGACGTCGCCGAGATCTACCCGCACGGCTCCGAGCGCACCGCGCGGGTCGAGGTACCGGGACTCTCGCGCATCCTCGAGGGAGAGTTCCGCCCCGGGCACATGGAGGGCGTCACCACCGTGGTCGCGAAGCTGTTCCATATCGTCGAGCCCGACGTCGCGGTGTTCGGCGAGAAGGACTTCCAGCAGCTCACGGTGATCCGCCGCATGGTGGCGGAGCTGTGCATGCGGGTGGAGATCGTCGGCGCGCCGACGCTGCGCGAGACGTCCGGACTCGCGCTGAGCTCGCGCAACCAGTACCTCACCCCGGCGGAGCGCAAGCTCGCGCCCGTCATCTACCGGACGCTCGAGGCCGCCGCGGCGCGTATCCGTGCCGGGGACGCCGACTTCGCCAGTATCGAGCGCTCCGGTTTCGAGACGCTCGAGCGCGCGGGCTTCCGGCCCGACTACTTCTCGGTGCGCCGCGCGGAGGATCTGGGCGGCGCCACCGCCGCGACGCGCACGCTGGTGATCCTGGCCGCGGCGCGCCTGAGCCGCGCGCGCCTGATCGACAACGTACAGGTGATGCGGCCCTAGCGGGCCTGGTGGCGGCGCAGCGCCCAGGCGACGTGCTCGCGCACCATGGGCGAGGCATCCGCGCGCCGCTCCTCGAGCGCACTCACCACCGCCGCCGACGTCGGCGCGTTGCCGAGCGCGACGGCGACATTGCGCGACCAGCGCTCGTAGCCCAGCCGGTAGATGGCCGAGCCGCGCATGCGCTCCTCGAACTGCGCCTGCGTCCATCGGAATAGCTCCGGGAGCGAGGCGGCATCGAGCGCGTGCCGGACCCTGAAGTCGGGATGCGACGCCGCGCGCGCGAACTTGTTCCACGGGCACACCAGCTGGCAGTCGTCGCAGCCGTAGATGCGGTTGCCTATCAACGGGCGCAGCTCCGCGGGGATGGAGCCGCGCAACTCAATAGTAAGGTAGGAGATGCAGCGGCGCGCATCGAGTTCGTAGGGCGCGACGATCGCCCGCGTCGGGCAGACGTCGAGGCAGGCCCGGCAGGTGCCGCAATGATTTTCCGACGGCGCATCCACGGGCAGCGGCAGGTCGGTGTAGAGCTCGCCGAGGAAAAACCACGAGCCGGTCTGTTTGTCGATCAGGTTGGTGTGCTTGCCGATCCAGCCCAGGCCGGCCTTTTCGGCCAGCGCCTTCTCCAGCACCGGTGCGCTGTCGCTGAAGGCGCGGTACTGAAACGGTCCGACCCGCGCTTCGATGCGGTCGGCCAGCTTTTGCAGCCGGGCGCGCAGGACCTTGTGGTAATCGCGGCCCAGCGCGTAGCGCGAAATGAAACCCCGTTGCGGGTCGCGCAGCACCGTTTCGCTGTCCGCGGCCTGGCCCGGCAGGTAATCCAGGCGCGCGGAAATCACGCGCACGGTGCCTGGCTGTAATTCCTGCGGCCGGCTGCGGCGCGTGCCGTGGGATTCCATATATTGCATTTCCCCGTGCCGGCCGCGTCCCAGCCAGGCGAGCAGGTGGGCCTCGGCATCGCTCAGGTCGACATCGGC
>JAGWMP010000269.1 GCA_028871705.1 Gammaproteobacteria bacterium | reverse complement strand
ATGCAGGAGTAGGTCCAGAAATCGACGAGCACCACCTTGCCGCGCAGCGACTGCGGCGTCAGGGGCGGGGAATTGAGCCACGCGACGGCGCCGTCGAGAGAGGGCAGCTCCCCTTCGATCCCGGGCGCCCTGGTGGTGGTGCCCGCGGAGGCACCCTGCATCGCTCCCGTCATGGCGCCGGTCATGCTGCCGGTCATCGCTCCTTGCATCGACGTGGAATCCTTGCGGGGTGCCACGTGCGCGATCAGCGCTTCCTCGAGTGTCTGGGTGCGCGCGAGCGACAAACGCGTCAGGACCCCGGTGTCCCAGCCGAAGGCGATGGCGGCCACCGCGACCAATACCGCGGCACCGAGCGCGCGGCGCAGCCATTCCCCCGCGGCGAAGGAGCGCTTGAGGGCGGCGATCACGCGGGTGCTGGCGGCGGCCACCAGGGCGAGCGAGGTCACGGCACCGAGCGCGTAGGCGAGGAGCAGCAGCGTGGTCGCAGTGCTCGGGCCGCGCAGCGCCGCACCCGTCAGGATGAGGGCGAGGATCGGCCCGGCGCACGGCGCCCAGAGGAACCCCGTGGCAACCCCGAGCAGGAGCGATGCGACGACGCCCGCGCGGCCACCGCCCTGCTGCGACAGACGCGAGCCGAGCGCCACGAACGGACGTGTGAGCCGGTCCGCGATGCTGCGCGAGAGGAGCGCGAGCCCGCTCAAGGCGAGCAGCACCAGCGCCGCGATGCGCCCGTAGGCATTGAGGTGCACCGCCCATGCCCCGCCGACCGCGGCCAGCGTCGCGATCGCCGCGAAGGTTGCCGCCATGCCGATGAGCAGCGGCAGCGTGCTGCGGGCAAACGGCTGCTCGGTCCGCGCCAGCACGAAGGGCACCACCGGCAGGATGCACGGACTCAGGATGGTCAGGGCGCCACCCAGGAATGCGAGGACTGCGATGATCATTCAGGCTCCGTCGGCCGCGGAAGGAGTCCGGGCGGCGACTTCTCCCCATAAGACCGTGTCAGAACGAATTTTGTTGCAGCGTGCCGCCGTGGGCGAGCGGCCTCAGCGCCACTCGACCACCTCGAGACCGAGGCCGCGCGCTGCGCGGCGAGTGCCGGGGCGGCCGTTCACCAGCACGCCGCGATCGGCCAGGCAGAGGTGACCCAAGTCGCTCGCCGCGTTGCCATAGGCGGTGACCTTGAGACCGGGATAACGGCCGCGCAGGGCCGTCAGGGCGCGGGCCTTGGCTGCGCCACGCACGTTCACGCCCGCGAGCGCTCCATCGAGGCGCTCGCCGTCCCAGACGAGCGGCGTGCACAGCGTCTCGGCGAAACCGAGTGCCGATCCGATCGCCGGTACGTAGAGATCGACGCTCGCACTCATGAGCACCAGGGTGTCGCCCTGGGCGCGGTGGGCCGCGATGCGCGCGAGCGCGTCCCGCCGCAGGCCGCGCTCGAGCAGCCGCGGGACGAACCGTCCGGTCCAGGCGGTGAGCTCCGCGCGCGTGCGGCCGCCGAGCGTCGCGCGGATGAAGGCGGACTTGAGGTCGCCGTGGTCGCGGTGGCGCGCAAAGCGCAGCAGCGCCGGCAGCGTTGCGAGCAGCCGTGCAGCGCGCGCCGGGTGACGGTGCATGAAGCCGTGCGCGTATCCCCAGAGAGTGTCGTGCCGGGTGATCGTCCCGTCGAGGTCGAAGACGGCGAGACCGGACGCAGCGGCGCCGCGCGCGTCCGCGGCGGCGGCTGGCGTGTCCGCGAGCATCGACAGGCCGGCTTACCCGCCCGGGGTGCCGGCAGCGAGCTGGCGCAGCACGTACTGCAAGATTCCGCCGTGGCGGTAGTACTCGCGCTCCTTCGGCGTGTCGATGCGCAGGCGCGCCTTGAAGGACTTCGGCGCGCCGCCCGGCGCGGTGGCGGTCACCGTGACCTCGCGGGCATCGGGTTGGGTCAACCCGGTGATCTCGAACACCTCGCGGCCCGTGAGTCCGAGCGAGGCGACGTTCGCGCCCGGCAGGAACTGCAGCGGTGCCACGCCCATGCCGATCAGGTTGGACCGATGGATGCGCTCGAAGCTCTCGGCGATGACGGCCTTCACCCCGAGCAGCATCGTGCCCTTGGCGGCCCAGTCGCGCGAGGAGCCGGTGCCGTACTCACGTCCGGCGAGCACCACGAGCGGCGTGCCCTCGCTCTTGTAGCGCATCGCCGCGTCGTAGATCGAGGCCTGCTCGCCGTCCGGCAGGTGCACGGTGACGCCGCCCTCGACGCCCGGCACGAGGAGGTTGCGCAGGCGGATGTTGGCGAAGGTGCCGCGCATCATGACTTCGTGGTTGCCGCGGCGCGCGCCGTAGGAGTTGAAATCCTTCGGTTGTACGCCCTGGTCGATGAGGTAACGCGCCGCCGGGCTCGAGCGCGCGATGTTGCCGGCGGGCGAGATGTGGTCGGTCGTGACCGAGTCGCCGAGCACGGCGAGCGCGCGCGCGCCCTTCACGTCCGCGAGCGCCGGCGGCGTCATCGACATCCCGTCGAAGTAGGGCGGGTCCTTCACGTAGGTCGACTTCCCGTCCCACGCGTAGCGCTGCCCCGCCGGCACCTGGATGCCGGCCCAGTTCTCATCGCCCTGAAAGACGCTCGCGTAGCTCGTGCGGAACATCTGCGAATCGATCGAGCGCTTGAGCGCTTCCTGCACTTCCGCATCGCTCGGCCAGACGTCGGCGAGCATCACCGGCTTGCCGTCGCGCCCCGTGCCGAGCGGCTCGGTGGTGAGGTCGATATCGAGGGAGCCGGCGAGTGCGTAGGCGACCACGAGCGGCGGGGAGGCGAGGAAGTTCATGCGCACTTCAGGGTGCACGCGGCCTTCGAAGTTGCGGTTGCCGGAGAGCACCGAGCAGGCGGTGAGGTCGCCTTGTTTGACGGCGGCGGAGATCTCGGGCTTGAGGGGACCGCTGTTACCGATGCAGTTATGCACACTCACTGTGCCAGCGACAAAGGCGTGCAGGTCCTGCACGGCGATATCGAACACCGGCCGTACACCCGCCTCGCGGACGTCGGCGACCTGCAGCGAGAAGGTGGGCAGGGTCGGCGCTTCCTTCTCGACGCAGTAGCGCTTCGAGGCGTCGCCGCTCTCGCGCGGCGCCAGACGCGCAAACCAGTCGCGCGCACCGATCTCCCGCATGAGTGCGACCGGTGAGGGGAAGTCGCAAGTCTCGCGATGCAGTGGCTTGAAGCGCGCTTCAGCGCGCGGCAGCCGGTCGAAGCGATCGTGTCCCTCGAGGAGCGAGTAATGGGGATGCAGCGCGGTCTCGCGCATCATGAGCTCGGCCGCGGCCATGCGGCGCGTCTGCTGGAAGGTGAAGGCGTAGTTCTGATTAAGCGCTTCCAGGCGGTCCGCCATCCACAGGCGCTGGCGGTTGACGGTGTCGATGGTGCGCCAGTAGACCGCGGCGGCGCTCGCACGCAGCGACTTGTCGACGCAGTAGCGGAAGCCCACGCGCTCGATGAATGAGAGTCCGTCGGGCAGAGTCAGCCGCACTTCGGTGCGGGGTACGCCATCCTTCGCGGCCGCGTAGCTCGAATCGCTGAAGCGGGTGGGATACGCATAGATCCGTGCCCCGCGTGCCTTGACGCCGCAGCGCACCAGAAGATCGGTGATCCGATGCATCACGCCGCGCAGCGCCTCGACGTGCTCGGGCTTGGCACTCTGCGAATAGGCCGGGGGCTTGAGGATGGCACTGTCTTCGCTCGGACCCTGGCGA
>JAGWMP010000268.1 GCA_028871705.1 Gammaproteobacteria bacterium | reverse complement strand
CCGTGCCCTGCGCGAAATCGCCCTGGGTTGCGATGACGCCGCGCGTATGCGCGAGCGCCGCGCGCAGCGAGTGCACCTCGGCGCGCGCCGCCGCCGTTTCGATCATGCTCACCGGCAGCCAGCCGCCGACGTCGTTGAGATACACGGCCGGATGCTCGAGGCCGAGGCTCACCAGGGCCGCCTTGAGACGCTGCGGGTCGCCGCGCGTCACGGCATCGACCGCGATCAGCGGCTCGGCGCCCGGGTCGCGCTGCATGAAGTGCGCCGCCGGGCTCATGGAGTGCAGGTCCGCGAGGGCGTGCGCGGCGCGCACCCGGCCGAGGTGCCGTGACAGATCCGCCAGCGCCGCATCGAGCTTGCCGCCGACGCCGCTGCGCATCTGCGCGGCGCTGCGGCCGCCGAACGCCCAGAGCGGCGCGGCGCCCGCGGCCGGCATGGGGTGCTTGAGCAGCGGCCGGGGCTGCGGGGTCGCGGCGGCGGCCATCATGGCGAGCAGTGCCACGGCTGCGATACTCAGGCGATGCGATGACATCGAGTCGACTCCCTGCGCTGTCCCGGCTTCGGAGCCGGCGTTGAACCTAAGTGTAAGCCGATCGGTTCGTCCAATGCAGTCACCCCGCCGCCGCGGCGGGGTGTTTGATCGGAATTGGTTGCAATTGTCGCCGGATGGCGCCAGTGGGCGGTGGCGGGCTCAGTGCACGGGGGCGCTGCCCGCCGATTGCGTCCGACGGCGCTTGAGCAGCGCGTAGCCGCCGATGCCGAGCCACACGACGTTGAGCGCCGCGGACGGCAAGGCGCCGTTCCAGCCGCTGTTCACGATGAAGCCGATCGCCCCGAAGATGTTCATGACGTGGTAGGTGCGCGAGTCGCCCTTGAGCTTCCCGGCCGACAGCAGCGCGTAGGCGGCGATGATGAGAATCGCGCCGATCCAGCCGACGACTTCGACGAACAGCTTCATGGGGCCTCGGCGCTTCCTGGGTATCGGGGGACGTCCCCGGACGTCACTTTACCGCAGGAGCCGTGGCGAGGTTGAACACCGGCCCGCCGCTGCGGGTGAGGCAGGCGCGGTGGCGTATGCCCGCAGCGCGCCCGAGTGTGCGCTGTGCACTCTCCCGAAATACATACGCCCGAGCTTCCGTCCGGTGGACGCGGCGCGGCGCGCTTGTCCCTACAATCGACCGGCTGACAGACCCAAGGAGTTGATGCATGGAAGTGTTATTCGCGATCGAGATCGGTGTGACGTTTGCGTTGGTGCTCGGATACCTCGCCATGGTGGTCGGCGACCGCCGGGCGCGCCCCTTGCCCTGAGCTGAACGCTTTGCTTCGGATCGCCAGCGCCGCCTGCGGGCGGCGCCGTTGTTTGCGGCGTCCGTAAATCGGCGCCTGCCGCGGGCGCTCAGGCCGCGGGAGCGGCGCTGCGATGCCGGCTGACCGCACTGCCGTCGTCGCGTTTCAGCGCCCGGAACACCAGCGTGGAAGCTAAGGTGGCGAGCCCGAGCACCACCAGGCCCTCGTGAATGCCGTGCAGCAGGTCGGCGGGCGCGGTGTGAAAGCGGTTGGGCACGAACAACGCCGTGACCAGTGAGGCGGTCGCCACCGCGAAGCTGATCGCGAGCTGCTGCCCGGTGCTCGCGATGCTGCTGGCATCGCTCGCCGCCTCCGGGTTCACGTCCGCGTACACCAGGGTGTTCATGCTGGTGTACTGCAGCGAGGAGAAGAGGCCGAAGGCGAACACCTGCAGCACGATGAGCCACACCGGGGTGGCCGCGCCGATGGTGGCGAAGAGCTCGATCAGGACGCCGAGCACCAGCGTGTTGGAGACGAGCACCGCGCGATAGCCGAAGCGCGCGAGGATCCGCGGCATGATCACCTTGAGGCTCATCGCGGCGAAGGCCTGCGGCATCATCAGGAGTCCCGACTGAATCGGCGTGTAGTCGAGTCCCACCTGGAAGAGCAGCGGCAGCAGGAAGGGAATGCCGCTGATGCTGATGCGCGTGAAGAAGCCGCCGCTCACCGCCGCGCGGAACGTGCGGATGCGGAACAGCGCGAGGTCGAGCAGCGGGTGGAGCATGCGGGTGGCGTGCAGGCCGTAGCCGGCCAGCAGCGCGAGCGACAGCGCCAGCAGCCCGAGAATCGCGGCGGTACCGAGCGAGTGCTCGCCGAACACCTCCAGCACGTAAGAGAGAAGCGCGATCCCGGCGCCGAACAGCACGAGCCCGGCGAGATCGAGCCGTGGGGTGTCGGTCTCGCGGAAGTCGGGCAGGTAGCGGCGGATGAGATAGAGGCCCGCCATCCCGACCGGGACGTTGATGAAGAAGATGACGCTCCAGTGAACGTAGCCGGTGATGAGGCCGCCGGCGATCGGCCCGAAGAGGGGACCTAAGAGCCCCGGCACCGCGACGAAGCTCATGGCGCGCACCAGCTCCGACTTGCCGAAGGTGCGCACCAGGGTGAGGCGTCCGACCGGCACCATCATGGCGCCGCCGCAGCCCTGCAGAACCCGGAAGGCGACCAGCCAGTGGATGTTGCGCGCCAGGCCGCACAGCAGCGAGCCAAGCGTGAAGAGCGCGATCGCGCCCGCGAACACGCGTCGCGTGCCGAAGCGGTTCGCCATCCAGCCGCTGATCGGGATGAAGACCGCAAGACTCAGCGTGTAACTCGAGAGCACCGCCTTCATGCTGAGCGGGGCCACCCCGAGCGCGTGCGCGATGCCGGGAACGGCCGTGTTGAGAATGGTCGTGTCGAGCGCCTGCATGAAGAAGGCGACCGCCACCAGCCATGGCAGCAGCCGCCGCGAAGCCTCATCGGGGACGACGGCGTCAGCGGCCGGCATGGCTCGCCGTCATGGAGGGATATACTGCGCGCCCGACCCGCGTGCGGAGAGCATCCATGTGCGACAACGATTCGATGGACGACATGATCGAGTATCAGCTGAAGTCGGCACAGATGTCGCGGCGGCGCTTCGGAGCCTTCACCCTCGGCGCCGGGGTCGTCTCGATGCTGCCGGCGGCAGCGAGTGCCGGCTGGATCGAGGAGAGCGAGGTCGGGATCAAGACGCCGGATGGCACGGCGGATGCCTACTTCGCGCACCCGGCCGACGGCACGTACCCCGGCGTATTGATGTGGCCGGATATCTTCGGCCTGCGGCCCGCGTTCCGGCACATGGGCCGGCGGCTCGCGGAGGCGGGCTTCTCAGTGCTGGTCGTGAATCCCTTCTACCGCACCCGGCGCGCGCCCACCGCGCCCGAGAATCCCGACTTCAACGACAAGCCGACGCGCGAGGCGCTCATGGCCCTGATGGGCAGTTTGAGCCCCGACACGGTGGTGACGGACGCCAGGGCCTTCACCGGCTGGCTCGACGCGCAGCCCTCGGTCGACCGCAAGCGCCGCATGGGCACCATGGGCTACTGCATGAGCGGTCCTTATACGCTGCGCACGGCGGCGGCACTGCCGGAGCGCATCGGCGCCGGCGCCTCGTTCCACGGCGGCGGCATGGTGACCGACAAACCCGACAGCCCGCATCTCGTGATCCCAAAGGTGAAGGCGCAGTTCCTGGTCGCGATCGCCTCCAACGACGATCAGCGCCAGCCCGAGCAGAAGACGGTGCTGCGGGCGGCCTTCGAGAAGGCGAAGGTGCCCGCGGAGGTCGAGGTGTACGCCGGGGCGCTGCACGGCTGGTGCCCGCCCGACTCGCGCGTCTACAACGACGAGCAGGCCGAGAAAGCCTGG
>JAGWMP010000267.1 GCA_028871705.1 Gammaproteobacteria bacterium | reverse complement strand
AGTCTCGGGGCGCTCGCACTGAATGACGTGTGGTTCGGCGGGCAGACGATGAATCCCTGGCTGCCGGAGGAGGGCGCCTCCGGCTCGAGCGCCGGCCCCGGTGCGGCACTCGCGGCGGGCCTGGTGGCGTTCGCGATCGGCAGCGAGACCGAGGGCAGCATCGTGAGCCCGAGCATGCGCTGCGGACTGACGGGGCTGCGGCCGACGTTCGGGCGCGTGCCGCGCAGCGGCGCGATGACGCTGTGCTGGTCGCTCGACAAGCTCGGACCCATGGCGCGCAGCGTCGAGGACGTCATGCTGGTGCTCGCGGCCATCTCGGGACCGGACGCCGCCGACCTCGGCAGCGTACCGTCACGGCTCGAATTCGATGCGCGAGCGCCGCTGCAGGGTCTGCGGGTCGGCTACTTCCCCCGCTGGATGCACGAGGAACCCGCGACCGCGGTCGACCGCCAGGTGCTCGAGCGGCTTCCCGCGCTCGGGCTCGTGCCCGTGGAGGTCGGGCTGCCCGACTGGCCGTACGACGATCTCAACACGATCCTGTTCGCCGAATCCGCCGCCGCCTTCGAGGAGCTCACCCTGAGCGGCGGCGTGGATCTCCTCAAGATGCAGGTCGCGGATGCCTGGCCGAACACCTTCCGTCAGGCGCGTTTCGTGTCCGCGGTCGACTTCGTGCAGGCCGACCGGCTGCGGCGCGCCGTGGCGCAGGAGGTGCACAAGGTCCTCGCGCAGGTCGATCTGCTGCTGGTGCCTTCGC
This sequence comes from Gammaproteobacteria bacterium, assembly GCA_028871705.1. Lineage (GTDB taxonomy): Bacteria > Pseudomonadota > Gammaproteobacteria > Steroidobacterales > Steroidobacteraceae > 13-2-20CM-66-19. The sequence continues at coordinate 3,001 of JAGWMP010000267.1, read as the reverse complement.
TGCGCGACGAAATGCTCACCATCGGCAATTTCACCGGACTCCCCTCGCTCACCCTGCGCGCGGGCTTCGTCGAGGTCGCCGAGGCCCGCAGCGACTGGGCGCCGGCTGCGGCGCGGCCGTTGCCGAAGTTTCATCCGCCGCGGCGCGTACCGCACGGGGTCACGCTCGTCGGGCGGCTCTTCGACGAAGGGACGATCGCGCGCGTCGGGCTCGCGCTCGAAAGCGCGCTGGGCGTGGCGGACGAGCGGCCGCCGGGCTTCTAGGCGAGGAGCGGCGGCAGCCGCGCGCTCACCCAGCCGGTCTCGAGATCGTAGGCGGCCCCGAGCTGCAGCACGGCGAAGTCCGCGTGGCGCGGGCCGATGATCTGCAGCCCCATGGGCAGATCCTGCGGACCGAAGCCAACCGGCACGTTGAGCACCGGGCCGCCGAGCAGGCTCGCGGGAACGACCACCTCCATCCAGCGGTGATAGGTGTCCATCGCGACGCCGTTGACGGCGCGCGGCCACGTGAGGCTGGCATCGAACGGGAACAGCTGCGCGCTCGGCGCCAGCAGGTAGTCGAAGCGCTCGAAGAGCTCCGCCGCCGCCCGGTACCAGCGCGAGCGCGCGGCCGAGGCGCGGTAGACATCGAGGGCGCTCAGCTTCTGCGCGCTCTCCACTTCCCAGCGCGCTTCGGGCTTCAGGCGCGCGCGCGTCACCGGCTCCTTATATAGGGGCTCGAGCTCCCCGGCCACGAGCCACTGGCGCAGCGTGCACCATGCTTCCCAGAGCGCCGCGGGCGGGCAGGGGAGCGCGGCCTCCTCGACGGTGCAGCCGACGGCCTCGAACGCCGGGAACGCCGCGCGGCACAGCTCGAGCACGCCCGGCTCGAACGGCAGATAGCCGTTGAGATCGCCGAGCCAGCCGAGCCGCACGCCCCTGAAATCGCGCGCGAGCGGCTCGAGGAAGGTGGCCGGCTGCGCGCCACCCGAGAGTGGCGCGCGGGCATCGGGCCCGGCGATGACGCTCATCAGCATGGCGACGTCGGGGACGCTGCGCCCCATGGCGCCCCACACCCCGAGCTGGTCGAGGAACAGCTCCTCGCCCGCCGTGGGCACGCAGCCGTGCGACGGCCGAAAGCCGAACACGTTGTTGTAGGCCGCGGGGTTGCGCAGCGATCCCATCATGTCGCTGCCGTCGGCGAGCGGCACCATGCGCAGCGCCAGCGCGACCGCCGCGCCGCCGCTGCTGCCGCCGGCGGTCTTGCCGGGGTGCCAGGCATTCAGGGTCGTGCCGAACACCGGGTTGTAGGTCTGCGATCCCAGGCCGAGCTCCGCGGTGTTGGTCTTGCCGATGAGGATCGCGCCCCGGGCCTTGAGGCGCTCGACCAGGATCGAGTCCCGCTCGGGCACCGTATCGAGGAGCGGCGAGCCGCGCGTCGTGCGGATGCCCGCGGTGAAGGCGAGGTCCTTCACCGCATGTGGCAACCCGTGCAGGGGACCCAGGTACTCGCCGCGGGCGAGCCCCGCGTCGCGCACCCGCGCCTGCTGCATGAGGAGCTCGGCGTCCTGCACGGATACCAGCGCATTCACCCGCGGATTGAGCCGGCTCAGATGGTCGAGGTAGGTCGCCATCACCTCGGCGCACGACACCGTGCGCGCCTGGATGGCGCGCGCCAGATCCACGGCGCTCATCATGACGAGCGGCGAAGCAGTGGCGGAGGTGCTCACACTATCACCATCAGGCGCAACTCCCGGCCGTGTCAAGGCTGCCCGGGCGAGCCTCGGGCGGCAGTGTATATTTGCGCCCATGGAGGTGCGAATCCCCGCGAACTGGCCGCGCCTGCTGGTCTGCGGCCTGGTACTCCCCGCGCTCGCGAGCTGTTCGCTCCTCACGCTCAAGAGCCCGGAGCGCCCGCTGCCGCCCCGCGATCTCAACGCACGCATCCTGACGCGCGAGCTGTCGATGCAATTTCTCGCCGCCGTGAGCCGCTGCGCCGACGATATCGCCGCCACCGAGCGCGACCCGCAGGTGCTCGACGACACGCTGCGCTTCGAGATCGGCGCGGTCGCGCAGAGCCGTCGCGCAGCCACCCGCATGGCACCGCTCATGAGCCTGCTCGATACCTGGGCGCTCGCAGCGCAACTCGAGGCGTTCACCGCTCCCGGCGCCCCCGGCGGGGCGCTGTTCGCAGCTCACCAGGCGGCGGTGCGCGATCTCACCGCGAACTTCGCCGACGATGCACAGAGCCTCGCGCAGCGGCTGCTCACGCCGCATGAGCTCGCCACCTGGCAGCCATTCGTCGCGCAGTACGCACGCGAGCATCCGCTGGTGGACCTGAATTTCGCGCGCGCTTCGGTCATCGACCTCTGGAGCCGCGCGCAAGGCGGCGCCGCACCGTTGGTGGCCACGCTCGGGACGATCCCGGAGGCGCTGGCGGATGCTTCCGACCGGTTGCAGCTCTACGGCGAGACGGTTCCTCCGCAGCTGATGCGCACGACGCAGCTGGCGCTGCGCGAGGCGGGCTATGCGCAGGGCGACGTGCGGGCGGCGTTGCGCCGGCTGGATGAGCGGCTCGAGCGGCTCACCACGGTGGCCGAATCGGCGCCCGAGCTGGTGCGCGGCGCCGAGGCCGAGGTGCGCGCCAGCCTGCGCGAGGTGCTCGAGCGGCTCGATGCCTCCTCGCGCAACGCGACCCAGGCACTCGACGCCGAGCGCACCGCGCTGTTCGCGGATCTTCAGAGCGAACGGCAGGCCGTGGTGGCGGCCGTCGACGTGCAGCGCAGGGCACTCGCGCAGGACGCCGCCCGGGTCTCGGCCAGCGTGGTCAAGGATGCCGGCCGGCAGCTGCGCGACCTCGCCGCCGAGGTGCTGCTGCTGCTCAGCGGGCTGGCGATCGTGGTGCTCGGGCTGCCGTTTGCGGCCGGTTACCTCCTCGGCCGCGCGCGCGGCTCCCGGGTGGCGGGCTCCTGAAGGTGCGCGGCGGACCGAGCCGCACCGCTTTCCGGGGGGCGGTGAGCCGT
>JAGWMP010000023.1 GCA_028871705.1 Gammaproteobacteria bacterium | reverse complement strand
TCCAGGGTGCACATCAGCGGATGCTGATGATCGCGGGCGTAGGTCGTCACCTGCGCCACCTTAGTTTCGGCGATCTCATATGTGAAGACCCCGCACACGCCCTTACCCTTCGTATGGACCTCGAGCATGATGCGGGTGGCGGTCGGACGGTCCAGGCCGAAGAACTTTTCCAGCACGTCGACCACAAACTCCATGGGGGTGTAATCGTCATTGAGCAGCACGACCCGGTACAGGGGGGGTTGTTTGACCTCCGGTTGCGCCTCCTCGACGGCGATGCCGGAGTCGGGACGGACCGGATGCTGCTCGGGCATGGGCTTCTTTATAGGGGTCGCGAAACGGCAACACAAGAGCGTGACAATGTCGAGTGCATACTCCTGCAGAAACAATTGCTTGAGAGCGCTCGCGCTGCGCCCGTATGATTAGGCCAGCGCTCCACGGACACCCTTGCGCGGCGGGTGCTCCGCGCGTGCCGAGTACACTGGATAAGCTCCGCTAAGCCCATGCTTTTGGCCCCATGAACGCCGCATCCTGGCTCGAAGGTCTGCCGCCTCCGGAGCGCTGGCGGGCACTGCTGCTCACCGCGGGCCCGCGCGTTGCGACCTGGCTGCTCGCGCTCGCCGTCGGCGTGCAGGCCGCGCTCATCGTGACCGATCTCGCCGGCGCCGACCGTGGCGCGCACGCGGGCGCAACGCCGCCGCGTCCGGGCGCACCGGCGCGCATGGTCGACGCGGGCGCGATCGCCAACGCCCACCTCTTCGGCACCGCCCCACTGCCCAAGCAGGACGAAACCAATGCGCCGGTCTCGAGCGCGCCGCTGGTCCTTACCGGGATCATCGCCGGTGATGATCCCCAAAGTGGCCTCGCAATCCTGGGACCGAACGCACAAAGCGCCAAAGTGCATGCGGTTGGCGACAGCATTGTCGGCGGGGTGAAGCTGCACTCGGTGTACGCCGATCGCGTCATCATCGACCGCAACGGGCAGCTCGAGTCGCTGGTCCTGCCCCGCCAGACGAGCGGCGCGGCGCCGGCGCCCTCGGCGGCGGCGCTGCCTACCCAGAGCCCGGTGGTCGATCGCATGCGCAAGGCGTTCACCGAGCAGCCCGGGCTGATCGCGGATCTCCTGCGGCCGCAGGCGGTCATGGACGGGGACAAGGTCAAGGGTTTCCGCGTCTATCCCGGCCGCAATCGCCTCGCTTTCGCCCGCCTCGGGCTGCGGCCGGGAGACGAAGTGGTGGCCATCAACGGCACGCCCCTCGACGACCAGGACCGTGGCCAGGCGATCCTGAATACGCTCACCAACTCGTCCGAGGCGCGGGTCACCGTCATCCGCAACAACCAGCAGCAGGACCTGACACTCAACATCGCGCAGGTGGCGCAGGAAGCGGAAGCGGCCACCGGACTGCAGCCGGGACCCTTCAGCGGCGGCCCGGGCCTCGGCGGTAACGGCCAGGGACCGCCGCCGCCGGTCGGCGCCGCCCCGGGGAACGCACCCGCGGCGCCCGTTTCGCCTCCGGAGCAGCCCGAAGGCACTACTCCGCCGCAGGACAGTCAATAGGCGCAGCGCGCTTTTCCCGGGGGACCCACTCAGTGAACCGTCTTCGTCCATTCGCCCTGTGCGCGCTGGCCCTCGTGCTCTCGGGTTCGCTCGCCACGGCGCAGCCCGCCCAGCGCATCACGCCGAACTTCAAGGACGCCGACATCACGCAGGTCGCCGAGGCGGTCGCCGCGGCGACCGGCAAGAACTTCATCATCGACCCGCGGGTACGTGCCCAGGTGACGATGCTGTCCTCGACCGCCATGACGCCGGAGGCGTTCTACGAGGCGTTCCTGTCGATCCTGCAGGTCTACGGCTTCATCGCGTTGCCCCAGGGGAACGTCGTGAAGATCATGCCGGACACCAGCGCCAAGACCAGTCCCTCGATCGATCTGCCGGACCACGTGAGCGCCACCTCGGACGAGATCGTGACCCAGGTGCTGGACGTCAAGAACGTGAGCGCCGCGCAGCTCGTGCCGATCCTGCGGCCCATGGTGCCGCAGTACGGCTCGCTGGTGGCTTACGCGGCCGGCAACATCCTGGTCATCACCGATCATGCGAGCAACGTCAATCGCATGATCCGCATCATCCGCCGCATCGACCAGGTCGGTAACCAGGACCCGGAGATCGTGCCGCTGCAGAACGCCTCGGCCGCCGAGATCGTGCGCGTGGTGAACTCGCTCTACCAGGGCGCCGCCGCCGAAGGCAGCATCGTCAAGGTGGTGGCGGACGAGCGCTCCAACACCGTGCTGATCAGCGGCCAGGAGGCGCAGCGGCTGCGCATCCGGGCGCTGATCGCACATCTGGACACGCCGCTCGGCGGCGGGGGCGACACACGCGTGCGCTATCTCCACTACGCCAACGCCGAGAAGCTCGCGCCGAAGCTCAAGGAGCAGATCACCGGCATCGCACAGGCGGCCGGTCCCGGCGGCGCGAGCCCGGCGGCCGCCAACCCGCAACTGGCCGCCGAGAAGAACGCCATGGTGTGGGCGGACCCGCAGAACAACGCCCTGGTGATCACTGCGCCGCCGAAGATCATGCACGCGGTCATGGACATCATCGACAAGCTCGACATCCGCCGCCCGCAGGTGCTGGTCGAGGCGATCATCGCCGACATCGACTTCGACAAGGACGCCGAGCTCGGCGTCAACTGGGCGGCGTTCATCAATGGCAGCAACGTGCCGGCGGGCGCCTTCGTGAGCCCGGTCGGCGGCACCAGCATCGTGGACCTCGCCGGGGTGGTCGCGAGCCCCGCCAGCGTGAGCACCACGCTGCTGCAGGGCACGACGCTCGGCATCGGCCGCGTCGGCGGCAGCAATGGCACGAACTTCGCCGCCGTGCTGCGCGCCATCCGCGCCGACACCGACGACAACGTGATCGCGACCCCCTCGGCGGTCACCATGGATAACCAGGAAGCGGAGCTCAAGGTGGCGCAGGAGGTGCCCTTCATCACCGGGCAGTACACCGCCAACAACACCGCGGTGGTGGGCGGCGCGGTCAATCCGTTCCAGACCATTCAGCGCGAGGAGGTCGGCACCATCCTCAAGATCACCCCGACCATCTCGCCCGAAGGCACCGCGGTGCTGCTGAAAATCTCCATCGAGAGCTCCACCATCGGCCAGAAGCCCGCGGGGGCGGTGGATCTGGTCACCAACAAGCGCACCGTGAGCACCACCGTCATGATCGACGACGGCGGCATCGTGGTACTCGGGGGGCTCACCGAAGACAACACCACCAAGGGCGAGAACCGGGTGCCGTTCCTCGGCCAGATTCCGATCATCGGATACCTCTTCAAGACGCGCAACGAGAGCAACACCAAGAACAACCTGATGATCTTCCTGCGCCCGAAGATCCTGCGGGATGCCGCGCAGGCGGCCTACGAGACCGACCTCAAGTACAACTACATGCTCGATGAGCAGAAGAAGATCGAGAAGATGGGCAGCCACGAGGCCGTGCCGCTGCTCCCGGGCGTCAGCCGCGGCGCCATGCCGCCGCTGCCCCCCGGTGGGTCGGCGCAGGGCGAGAAGAAGCCCGTCACAGCAGCGCCCGCCGGTGCGCCCACGACGCCCGGGACCCCGGTGCCCGACACCCCCGCGGCAAACCCGGCGGATCAGCCGCCGAGACCCTGAGGCACCGGCTATGAACGCGGTAACCCCCGAGAGGGCGCCGGGCACGCTGGCGGCGGAGTCCGCCGAGCGGCGGCTGTCCTTCGCGTTCGCCAAGCGCCACGGCGTGCTGGTGCGCGCGGTGGTCGGAGGCGTCGCCGAGTGCGTCTGCCGCGAGGACGCCACGCCGCAGGCGCTCGCCGAAGTGCGCCGCTACGTGCGCTGCCCGGTGAAGATCGAGCGCGTCGCGGAGGCGGACTTCGACCTGCTGCTGCGCCGCGCCTACGAAGCGGGCTCGGACGCCATGCAGGCCGCCGAGACGCTCGATGAGACCACCGATCTTGCGCACCTGGCGCAGGAGCTGCCCGAGCAGGCCGACCTGCTCGACAGCGAGGACGACGCGCCGACCATCCGCCTGATCAATGCCGTATTCACCCAGGCGGTCAAGGAGAACGCCTCCGACATCCACATCGAGCCCTTCGAGAACCGCCTGGTGATCCGCTTCCGCGTCGACGGCGTGCTGCGCGAGGTACTGCAGTTGAAGCGCGCGGTCGCAGCGCCGGTCGTGTCGCGCGTCAAGGTCATGTCGAAACTCGACATCGCGGAGAAACGCCTGCCACAGGACGGGCGCATCGGCCTGCGGGTGGCCGGCCGCGCGGTCGACGTGCGCGTCTCGACCATCCCCGCCGGCCATGGCGAGCGCGTCGTGCTGCGCCTGCTCGACAAGCAGGCCGGCAAGCTCGAGCTCAACTCCCTCGGCATGGACCAGCGCACCCAGGACGCGATGGATGAGCTGATCCACAAACCCCACGGGATCCTGCTGGTCACGGGCCCCACCGGCTCGGGCAAGACCACGACGCTCTACGCCGCGCTCGAGCGTTTGAACGACAACACGCAGAACATCATGACGGTCGAGGATCCGATCGAGTACTACATCGACGGCATCGGCCAGACCCAGGTCAACACCAAGGTGGAGATGACCTTCGCGCGCGGCCTGCGCGCCATCCTGCGCCAGGATCCCGACGTGGTGCTGATCGGCGAAATCCGCGACCTCGAGACCGCGCAGATCGCGGTGCAGGCGAGCCTCACCGGCCATCTGGTGCTCTCCACGCTCCATACCAATACCGCCGCCGGCGCCATCACCCGCCTGCGCGACATGGGGATCGAGCCCTTTCTGCTCTCCTCCTCGCTGATCGGGGTACTGGCGCAGCGCCTGGTGCGGGTGCTCAACCCCGACACCAAGCAGCCCTTCAAGGCCGGCGAGCGTGAGCGGCGGCTGCTGAACCTGAATCCCGGCGACCCCGCGCCGACGCTCTATCGTCCCGGGCACGATGCCGGCGGCGGCTATCGCGGCCGCACCGGCATCTACGAGCTGATCGTGGTCGACGATGCGATGCGCGACATGATCCACGACGGCGCGTCCGAGCACGAAATCGAGCGCCATGCGCGCCAGAGCACCCCCTCGATCCGCGACGACGGCCGCGCCCGAGTGCTGCGCGGCGAGACCACGCTCGAGGAAATCCTGCGGGTCACGCGTGAGGATTAGCGCCGCCGCGCCGGCGGCTTGCGGCCCATAGACGAGCATGGGAGCCTTCGAATACACGGCCCTCGACAGCGTCGGCAAGGAACGCAAGGGCATCCTCGAGGGCGACACGCCGCGCCACATCCGCCAGCTGCTGCGCGAGCAGCAGCTGCTGCCGGTCACGGTGGCCGAGGTGGCGCAGAAGGAGGCGCGCGCACAGCGCTCCTTCAGCCTCCTGCGGCGCGTCTCGCCGACGGACCTCGCGCTCTTCACCCGCCAGCTCGCCACGCTGGTGCGCGCCGGGCTCCCCCTCGAGGAGTCGCTGCTCGCGGTCTCGCAGCAGACCGAGCGGCCGCGGGTACAGAGTATCGTCCTCGGGGTGCGCTCGCGCGTCATGGAAGGCCACACCCTCGCCGACGGCTTCGCGCAGTTCCCGCGGGTGTTCCCCGAGATCTACCGGGCGACGGTGGCCGCCGGCGAGCAGGCCGGGCACCTCGACAACGTGCTCGAGCGGCTCGCCGACTACACCGAGAGCCGCGAGCTGATCCGCCAGAAGGTGCTCGCGGCACTGCTCTACCCGATCGTGCTCACGGTCATGTGCTTCACCATCGTCTCGGGTCTGCTGGTATTCGTGGTCCCGAAGGTGGTGGCGGTGTTCGAGTCCGCCAAGGGGAAGCTGCCGCTCATCACGCGAGTGCTGATCGCCACCAGCGACTACTTGCGCCACAACGGCCTGTACCTGCTCGCCGGAGGGGTGCTGGCGGTGTGGCTGTTCCGGCGCTGGCTGCGGGACCCGGCCGCCAAGCGCCGGGTGCAGCGGTTCGTGCTGACCGTACCGCTGGTCGGCAAGCTCTCGCGCGGCTTCAACACCGCGCGTTTCACCCGTACCTTCAGCATCCTCACCGCGAGCACCGTCCCGGTGCTCGAGGCGCTGCGCATCGCGGGCGAGGTCGTGACCAGCCTGCCGATGCGGGACGCGGTGGCGGACGCGGCGGCGCGGGTGCGCGAGGGCGCGCCCATCGGGCGTTCGCTCGCCGTCAGCCGCATGTTTCCGCCCATGACCATCCACCTCATCTCGAGCGGCGAATCGAGCGGCGAGCTCGAGAACATGCTCGAGCGGGCCGCCATCAGCCAGGAACGCGAGCTCGATGCGCTGCTCGCCGCCATGGTGGGCCTGCTCGGACCGCTGCTGATCGTCCTGATGGGGCTCTTCGTCATGGGCATCGTTTTTGCAATGCTCCTGCCCATCTTCGAGATGAACGACCTGATCCACTGACCCCGATCCGGACGCGGGTCACAAAAACCACATCCAGCCGATTGCAGTCGCCCGGCGATCTGATTTAAGTTCGCGCCGTCAATTCCTGCCGGACAAGTCGTCCCGCATGAGCGAGAAGCCGGAATCGGACGAATTCGAGGACGAAGAAGCCGACGAGCCCGTCGTCGGTGAGGGCGATGTCGACCTCGATCAGGTCATCAAGGACCTGGACATGGCCAAGCGTCGCGGTCAGAAGGCCGGCGACCCCGCCTGGCGGCGCCTCGAGCGGCTGCTCGAGGACAAGCACACCGCCGAGCTCACCAGCGACTTCGAGGATTACGAGATCGGCGAACCCGGCGATGCGCCCCGCAAGCGGCGGCGCAAGTCCCGCGGCGCCTGAGCCGGGACAACGCCCGTCGTCACGTGCCGCCGGCGGCACCCGCGCGCTGCGCGCCGCCGCCCGCCCCGGCGAGCGAGCGCGCCGGCGAGCACAGCAGCTGCGCGAAGGCGCGTGCCTCGATCGCGCGACTCATGAGGTAGCCCTGCACCAGATCGCAGCCCGCGGCGCGCAGGAATTCGAGCTGCTCGAGCGTCTCGACCCCCTCGGCCACGATCTTCAGATCGAGGTTGTGCCCGAGTCCGACGATGGCGCGCACGATGGCGGCGTCGTCGCTGTCGGCCGTGATGTCGTTGACGAAAGCGCGGTCCACCTTCAGGGTATCGAGCGGGAAGCGCTTGAGGTAGTTGAGCGAGCAGTAGCCGGTGCCGAAGTCATCGACGGCGAGCGCGAAGCCGTATTCCTTGAGCGCCGCCAGCGAGCGCTGACCGCTCTCGACGTCCTGCATCAGCACGCCCTCGGTGAGCTCGAGCTCGAACAGCGAGGCCGGCAGACGCGCTTCCTCGACCACGCGCGACAGGCGCAGCAGCACGTCCTGGCGCAGGAAATCGCGGCCCGAGACGTTCACCGAGACCGCCGGTACCGCGAGCCCGGCGCCGCGCCACTGCGCGAGGTCGCGGCATACCTGCCCGAGCGTCCAGCGGCCGATGTCGCCGATCAGGCCGGTCTCCTCGGCCACGGCGATGAAATCCGCGGTGGAAATCTGGCCGCGCTGCGGATGGAACCAGCGCAGCAGCGCCTCCGCCCCGGCGAGCTCGAGACTGCGCGCCGCATACTGCGGCTGGTAGTACACCTCGAGCTTGCCGTCCTCGAACGCCCGCCGCAGCTCCATCTCGAGCGACAGGCGCTTCACGGCGCGGGTGTTGATGGCGCTCGAGTAGAGCCGGAACTGGTTGCGCCCGCCCGCCTTGGCCTCGTACATGGCGAGGTCGGCGTTCTTGCGCAGCGTCTGTACGTCGGTACCGTGCTCGGGATAGAGCGCGATGCCGACGCTCGGCGTCACCACAAACTCATAACCCCCCTGCACGAACGGCGCGGCGAGCGCGCTCTGCACCCGCTGGGCGCACTGCGAGGCCGCCTCGACGTCGGTGTCCCCGGTGAGCACCACGATGAACTCGTCCCCGCCCACCCGCGCGAGCTGCGCGCCGGCGCCGAGGGGGGCGAGCGCCGCGGTAAGGCGGGTCGCGACCTGGCAGAGCAGCGCGTCCCCGGTCTCGTGCCCCAGGGTGTCGTTGATGCGTTTGAACTGATCGAGATCGATGAACAGCAGCGCCACCTGCTGCGCGCTCTGCGCGGCGGCGCCGAGCGAGCGCGCCAGGTGTTCGCCGATCCACTCGCGGTTGGGGAGCCCGGTGAGCGCATCGAAATAGGCGAGCCGGTGGATGTGCGCCTGGGCGCGCGCGCCGCGCAGCACGTAGCGCACGCGGTGCGCGAGCAGCGGCCAGTTGAGCGGCTTCACCACGAAGTCGGTCGCGCCGGCGTCGTACGCCAGGTCGATCGATGCCGCGTCATCGAATCCGGTCACCATGACGATCGGCACCTCGCGCCCATTGGGGAGCGCGCGGATGCGGCTGCAGGCCTGGTAGCCGTTGCCGTCGGGCATCTCCACATCGAGCAGCACCAGGTCCGGCATGCCGGCGGCGCACACGGCCACCGCCGCCTCGCCCCCGGCGACCGCCTCGGCGGCGAAGCCGGCGTTCTCGAGCATCGCGACGGCGATCTCGCGCAACATCGCGTCATCGTCGGCGACCAGAACGCGGGTGCGGGGCGCCCTCACGCGGACCTCCGCAGCTCGCCGCGCAGCTCCTCGGCGACCCGCGCGTATCCCTGGCGCAGCTGCCGCAGCAGCGACTGCCCCGCCGACAGCTCCCCGGCACGGGCGCAGCTCTCGAGCTCGCGACACAGGTTCATGAGTCCGAGCGCGCCCATGTTGCCGTTGCAAGAGCGCCAGGCATGCGCGGCCTGGGCGAGCTCGACCGCCTGCCCCGCCGCGATTGCCCGCTCGATGGTATCGAGGAGGCGCTCCGAGTCGCTGAGATAGGTGGCCGCGATGCGGCTCAGCACGCTCTGCGCGCCGCGCTGCGGCAGCGAGCGCAAGGCCTCGAGTGTGCCCCGGTCGAGGACCTCGGCCGCGGCATCGGGCGCAGCCCCGGCAACGGCAGCGGCCACCGCCGCGGGCGTGGCGGCGGCTACGCCCGCCGTCCGCGGCCGCGGGGCCGGCAGCCAGCGCTCGAGCATCGTGCGCAGCGCCTCGCGCGTGAAAGGCTTGCCCAGGTGATCGTCCATCCCGGCCGCGAGACACGCCTCCCGGCCCTCGCGGGTCACGTCGGCGGTGAGCGCGATGACCGGCAGATGCCCGCCCCGAGGCTCGCTGCGGCGCAGCGCGCGGGCGGCCGAGAACCCGTCCATCACCGGCATCTCGCAATCCATCAGCACCAGGTCGAAAGACTCGCGCCGCAGCCGCTCGAGGGCCTCGGCGCCGTTGGCGGCGGTCTCGACCATGACACCGAGCGAGCTCAGCATCCCCTCGGCCACCTCGCGATTGAGCGGCTGGTCCTCGACCACCAGCACGCGACCGGCGAGGCGCGCGCGCGGCTCGGCGTCGCCGCCTGCGGCAGCGTCGACCTCGCCGCCCGGCTCACCGATGAGCGCGGCGTGCAACTGACCGAGGCGCAGCGGCTTGGTCACTTCGGCGTCGAACCAGTCCTGGCGCTCGCTCTCGGCGGCCACCGGCTTGAGACTGGCGAAGCCGACCAGGCGGATCACCCGCGGTCGCGCGCCACCCAGGCCCCGCAGACCCTGCAGCAGCTGCCGGGCATCGCCGTCCGGCAGCGGATCGTCGACGATCACCGCCTCGTACGCCCCGCCGCGCAGCTCCGCGAGCGCCCCCTGGAGCGATTCGGCGAGCGTCGGCCGGGCGCCCCAGGCACGCAGTGCATTGGCGAGCAGCACGCGCGCCGCGGCGTTGTCATCCGCCACCAGCACGCGCATGCCGCCGAGCTTCAGCGGCGGCGCGCTGCGCGGCCGCTGGGCGGCGCTCACCGGCAAGGTGAGCTCGAAGGCGAAGCTCGAACCCGCGCCGGGCGTGCTCGCCATGGTCAGGCGGCTGCCCATGAGCTCGACGATCTGCCGCGAGATCGAAAGACCCAGCCCCGTGCCGCCGAAGCGCCGCGTGGTGGATGCGTCCTCCTGGGCGAACTCCTGGAAGATCTTCGTGTGGTTCTCGGGCGCGATGCCGATGCCGGTATCGGCGACCTCGAGGCGTACTTTGAGAGTACTGCCCGTGAGGTGCTCATCGGCCGCCCCGGCAGCGGCGCGCATGCCATGCGTCACTCCGAGAGCCACCGCGCGCAGTGTCACCTCGCCGCGCTCGGTGAACTTGACGGCGTTGCCGCCCAGGTTGAGCAGCACCTGGCGCAGGCGCAGCGCGTCCACCCGCACGCGCGGCAGCGGCTCGGGCGGCAGGTCGACCAGCAGCTCCACCCCCTTGCCGCTGGCGCGCGGCGCGAGCACCTCGGCGGTCTGCTCGATGAGCTCGGTGAGATCGCAATCGGTGGGATCGAGCTCCAGGCGCCGTGCCTCGATCTTCGAGAGGTCGAGCACGTCGTCGACGATCGCGAGCAGCGAGTCCGCCGAGCGGTGAATCCCTTCGGCGAAACGCCGCTGCGCGGCGTCGAGGCGCGTGTCGAGCAGCAGGCTCGTCATGCCGAGCACGCCGTTCATCGGCGTGCGCAGCTCGTGGCTCATGCGCGCGACGAAGTCGCTCTTGGCGCGCGACAGCACCTGCAGCTGCGCGTTGCGCTCCTTGAGCTCGTGGGTGCGCTGCTGCACCGTCTCCTCGAGGTGGCGGCTGTAGCGCAGCGCCCGCCGGCGCCGCTCGCTCTGCTGCACCCAGGCCCACACCAGCAGCGCAAGCACCGCCAATGCATAGAGCCCCCGGGCCGCCGGGGTATTCCACGGTGCCGGCGCCACGTGCACCGGGATGGCGAGCGCTGCGGTGCTCCAGTCGCCATCGGCGTTCGCCGCCCGCACCCTGAGCGTGTAGTCCCCGGCGGCGAGGTTGGTGTAGGTCGCGCGGTGCAGCGCACCGGCGTCGACCCAGCTCGAGTCGAACCCTTCGAGCCGATAGGAGTAGCGGTTGTTGGCCGGCGAAATGAAATCGAGCGCCGCGAAGCCGAAGCTCACCAGCTTGTCATCGTAGGCCAGCTGCAGCGGCCGCCCGGTCCCGGGCAGATCCCGCTCAGGCAGCGGCGTGTTGAGGCGCATCACCGAGGTCAGCACCACGCGCGGCGGATTGGGGGCCGGAGCGACGGCGGCGGGCGCGAAGGCGTTGAAGCCGTTGCTGCCGCCGAAGTAGAGGTTCCCGTCCCGATCCTGGTAGTAGGCGCCGAACTGGAACTCCTCACCCTGCAACCCGTTCCACTCGTGATAGACCCGCTGGTCGCGGGTGCGCGGGTCGAGGCGCGCGAGACCGTTGGCGGTCGCGAGCCACAGCCAGCCTTCGCCGTCGGACTCGATGCCGAACACCGCGCGGCTCGGCAACGTGGCGCCGTAGTTATCGAAGTGGACCGTCTGCGGCGCGGCGGAGCTGCCGATCATGCGGTCGAGCCCGCCCGAGCGCGTGCCCACCCACAGATCCCCGCGCCGATCGACGTGCAGCGCATAGATCGCATCGTCCGAGAGGCTCCCGGCGTCCCGGTCGTCCCGGCGGTAGTGATGGAAGCGTCCACTCGCGCGGTCGAGCAGGTTCAGCCCGCCGCCGACGGTGCCGATCCAGAGGTTACCGAGTGCATCCTCGGCGATGGCGCTGGCGCGACCGTCGCTGAGGGAGGTGGCCGCATCGGCCCCGAGGGGATAGCGCGTGAGCTCACCGCTCGCGGGGGCGATGCTGGCGATGCCGCCGCCGAAGGTCCCCACCCACACGGTGCCGAGGTGGTCCTGGTAGAGCGTCATCACGCCGTCCGCCGGCAGCGTCCGCGGATCGCTCTCGGAGGCCTTCCAGAGGCGCACCTTGCCGCTCGCCAGGTCCACCTGATCGAGGCCTCCCGTCATGGTGCCCACCCAGAGCGTGCCGTGGTGGTCGTAGAGCAGCGCCATGACGCGGTCGTCGCTCAGGCGCAGTGCCGCGGTGTCGTGGCCGAAGCGCCGCTCGGTGCCGGTGTGCGCATCGATCTCGATGAGTCCGCCGCCGACCGTTCCGACCCACACGCGGCCGGCACCGTCGTCGGCGAAGCTGCTCACCTCGGTGTCGCGGAACGCCGCGCTACGATAGTGGCCGAAGCGCCAGCTCTGCGGATTCCAGTGGCTTGCGCCCCCCGAGCGCGTCCCCACCCACAGCACTCCGCCGCGGTCCTGGTAGAGCGAGCGCACGTCGCTGTCGCGCAGACTCTGCGGATTGTCCGCATCGCTCCCGTGGCGCACGAAGGTCTCGGAGGCGCGATCGAAGAGGTTCAGGCCGTCGGCGGTCGCAATCCACAGCCGCTCGGCGCTGTCCTCGAGAACCATGTTCACGAAGTCGCTGCTGAGCGAGCGCGCATTCGCCGCATCGTGGCGGAACGAGGTCATGCGGCCGCTGCCCGGCTCGAGGCGATCGAGCCCGCCGCGGCGCGTGCCGATCCACAGCGCCCCGGTGTGATCCTCACCGATCGAGCGCACCTGCAGGTCGGAGAGCCCGGCGTCGTCGGCGCTGCGACCGTAGTTGATGAAGCCGCCGCTCGCGGCGTCGTAGCGGCTGAGGCCCCCATCGGTTCCAACCCAGATGCGCCCGGCGCTGTCGCGGTAGAGGGCGAACACCTTGTCGGCGGGCAGCGATTGCGGCGCGCCGTCGCGATGGCGGAAATGACGCGCCGTGCCGGTGCGCGGATCGAGCAGATCGAGCCCGGCATCGAGCGTGCCCACCCAGATGCCGGCGGTATCGATGAGGAGCGTGCGGACCTGATCGCTCGCGAGCGAGTCGGCGCGCGCGGCATCGTGCCTGAAGAGCTGGAACTGGTCGGTGCTGCGCTGCCAGCGGGCGACGCCGCCGCCGTCGGTCGCGAGCCACAGGTCCGTGTGCGCATCCTCGGCGATGGTCCAGACGTAGTCGCTCGCGAGCGCATGCGGGTTGCCGCGCTCGCGGTGATAGACCCGCACCGAGTTGCCGTCGTAGCGGTCGAGTCCGCTCTCGGTCGCGAGCCACAGGTAGCCCTGCGAGTCCTGCAGGATCCAGTCGACGGTGCTCTGCGAGAGTCCGTCGCGGATCGTCAGGTGCTCGAAATACATCGGCCGCGTGGCCGCGACGGGCGCGGCCGCCAGCACCGCCACCGGGCCCAGGCACAGCGCGAGCTGCACGGCGGCAGCGGCGATGAGAAGGCGGCGGCGCATGGCGCGCGGCCGGCTACTGCTGCGCGGGCAGCTCGACCCCGGTGTAGGCGCTGCTCCAGGTGTAGCCGCTGCTCCAGGGGTAACCGCTGCTCCAGGTGTAGCCGCTGCTCCAGGGGTAACCGCTGCTCCAGGTGTAGCCGCTGCTCCAGGGATAACCGCTGCTCCAGGTATAGCCGCTCGCCGCGGAGTAGCCGCCGTTCCACTCCAGGCCGTCCGCCACGTCGGCAACGCCCCACAGCAGCTGGCCGAGGACCGGGCCGAGGACCGGAACCTTCGACACCGTCGTGCCGAGGCCGCCGACGAGCCCACCGACCGCGCCGAGCAGCCCGGCCGAAGAGTTCCCCGAGCCCACCGCCAGGATGTAGTACTGACGCGTGTCGCGGTTGTAGTCGCCGCGGCCGCCGTAGTGCCGCCAGCCGAAGAGATCGGTGGCGACGTTCAGGCCCTGATTGGCGCAACCCGCCGCGGTGCCGTAGACGGAGTTGTAGGCGTTGACGAGCCCGGCGCCCTGCTGGAATACCGTGTAGGCGAGCGTGCCGTTGGAAGTGACGGCGGGCTCAGCGCCCGACATCAGCCGGCACTTGACGTCATCGGGACTCAGCGTGGGGCTGCGCTCGAGCATGAGGGCCACCACGCCGCTCGTCACCGCGGTCGCCATCGACGTGCCCGACATCGTGAAGTCGTCGTACGGCAGGTCGACCCACTGGGGAAACTCCTCGGCCAGCGTGCCGTTGTTGGGCGCGTAGGCGAGGATGTGGCCGCCCATCGCGACGACCTCGGGCTTCACGAAACCCTCGTAAGTCGGGCCGGTGGACGAGAAGGATGCCAGCTTGTACTGGCCCGGCTGCAGCGGGTGGTAGTTGTCGGTGACCGCGCCCACGGTGATCACGTACGGCACGTTGCCCGGCACGCCGATCGTCTGCGGTCCGGGGCCGAAGTTACCCGCCGCCGCCACCACCACGATGCCGGCATTCCAGGCGGCCATCACCGCCTGATTGAGCGGATCCTGCCAGTAGAACGAATGCGGCGGCGCGCTGAGGGAGAGGTTCAGGACGCGGATGTTGTAGCGCGCCTTCTGGGCGATGACCCACTGGATGCCCGCGATCACATTGGAGTAGGTGCCGGTGCCGTTGGCATCGAGCACGCGTACCGCCACCAGGTTGACGCCGGGCGCCACGCCCTGGAAGTTCCCGGTGGTCGCGACGCCGCTGCTCGCGATGATCGAGCTGACGTGCGTGCCGTGTCCGTAGAGGTCGTTGGCGGTGGCGCCGTTGGCGGACACGAGCGCGGCGGCCGCACTCACGCCGTTCGCGGCAAGCACGTCGTACTGCGCCACGACGCGGCTCGTGGTCTCGCCCGGGGCGCTCTGGTCGGGACCGTGCTGACTCCACAGGCCCGAGTCGACCACGGCCACCGTGACCCCGGCGCCCGTGATGCCGCCGGCCTGCAGTTTCTGCGCCGCGACCTCGCTCGGATAGTAGGTCTCCGGCAGCGTCCCGGGGAGCGAGCTCGCCGCGACCGCCGCATCGGCGTACACCTCGAGCTGCGGCAGGTGAGCGGCGTGCAGCGCCGCGAGCGCGCGCTCATCGAGCTGTGCGCCCACCGCGCGAATCACGGCGAGCTCGCGCGTGACGCGCCCGCCGGCCTGTGCCACGGCATGCGCGGCCGCAGCCGCGCTCGCGGCCTGCACGATGTAGGCGTGGGGTGCGCAGCGCACGGACGCCGCGACGCCGTCGCGCAGCGGCACGTCGCGCTCCAGGCCGACCGACAACAAGAATCCCAGAGTGACCGCGCTCGCAGTCGCGAGCCCGTGTTTGAGCTGCACCTTCATCGAAACCGCTCCCGTTCTTCGACCTTGGTGTTGGGAGAATCCGTTCTGCCGCACTGCCTTTTGTACTGGAAACGCCTGTCGCGAAACAGTGACGCCCGGGGCGCAAAGTGCGACCCGCGTCGCACCTTTGCGCATGACAGTGTTATGTCAGCGACGCTATGTTGGATCGCCGCGGCCGTACGACATAAGCGTGGCGCCACGTGGGCAGCGCGCCCGTGCGTGCGCGGTGCGCGTGCGCTCAGTGGAAGTCGCGCGAGCGGGTGACGAGCTGCCCGAGCAGCGCGGTGCGGTCGATGAGCCGCCGCGCGATCAGGTGCGTGACGCCGTCCTGGTGCTGCAGCTCCCCGTGCACCTCGAGCAGCCGCGCTTCGATGAGCGCGCGGCGCTGCGCGCGTCCGACGCGCTCCCAGACGATGACGTTCACCTGGCCGCTCTCGTCCTCGAGCGTGAGAAAGGTGACGCCGCTCGCGGTGCCGGGTCGCTGGCGCATGAGCACGATGCCGGCGGTGCGCACCGTGGCGCCGTTGCCGGCCGCATGCAGCTCGCTCGCCGGCAGGAGTGCCGCCGCCCGAAGCCGCGCGCGCAGGAGCGCGAGCGGATGGCGGCCGAGCGTGAGCCCGATGGCGGCGTAGTCGGCGACGATCTCCTCCCCTTCCGTGGGCGCGGTGAGCAGCGGGCGGCCTTCGGCGGCGGCCGCGGGCGCGGCGGGTGCGAGCGGCAGCGGCCGCTCGGACCCCGCGACCTCCCAGAACGCGAGATGCCGGTTGCCGCTTAAGTGTGCGAAGGCCCCGGCCGCGGCGAGGGCTTCGAGGTCCTTGCGATCGAGACCGGCGCGCGTGGCCAGATCCGGCACGCCGTCGAAGGAGCGGCGCGTGCGCGCCTCGATGAGACGCAGCGCCCCGGCGAGCGACAGCGACTTCACCAGGTTGAGCCCCAGGCGCAGCGCCGGCTCGCCGTCCGCGCGCCGCTCGAGCGTCGAGTCCCACACCGACACGCAGGCATCCACGGGACGCACCTCGACGCCGTGGGCGCGCGCATCGCGCACCAGCTGTGCCGGCGCGTAGAAGCCCATCGGCTGGCTGTTGAGGAGCGCGCAGGCGAAGGCCGCCGGCTCGTGGCACTTCAGCCACGCCGAGTCGTACACCAGCAGCGCGAAGCTGAGGCTGTGAGACTCAGGAAAACCGAAATCGCCGAACCCCATCATCTGCTGGTAGATGCGCTGCGCGAACTCGTCGGAGTAACCGCGGTCGTGCATGCCCTTGAGCAGCCGCTCGCGAAACGGATCGAGTCCCCCGGTCCTCTTCCAGGCGCCCATCGCGCGGCGCAGCGCGTCCGCCTCCCCGGGGGTGAAGCCCGCGGCCACGATCGCGATCTGCATCACCTGCTCCTGGAAGAGCGGCACGCCGAGGGTGCGGTGCAGGACGGCGCGCACCTCCTCGCCCGGATAGTCGATCGGCTCGGCCCCCGCGCGGCGGCGCAGGTAGGGGTGCACCATCTCTCCCTGGATGGGTCCCGGGCGCACGATCGCGACCTCGATGACGAGATCGTAATAGTTGCGGGGCTTGAGGCGCGGCAGCATCGCCATCTGCGCGCGCGACTCGATCTGGAACACGCCGACCGTGTCGGCGCGGCAGATCATGTCGTAGACGCGCGGGTCCTCGGCGGGCAGCTCGCCGAGCCCGTGCCGCGTACCGCGAAAGGCGTTCACCAGCGCGAACGCGCGCTTCAACGCCGTCAGCATGCCGAGCGCCAGCAGGTCGACCTTGAGGAGACCCAGGTCGTTCAGGTCGTCTTTGTCCCACTGCACCACGGTGCGCTCCGGCATGGCGGCGTTCTCGATCGGCACCAGCTCCTCGAGCAGCCCCTGCGCGATCACGAAGCCGCCGACGTGCTGCGACAGGTGGCGCGGAAAGCCCGGGAAGGCGGTGAGCTCGGCGGCGAGCGGCAGCAGCCGCTCAAGGAGGCTTCCGTCGGTGTCGAAGCCCGCCTCCCGCATCCGCTCGGGGATGGTGGCGCTGCCGTCCCACCACTGCATGACCGCGGCGAGCCGGCCGCTCTGCGCCGGCGTGAGCCCGAACACCTTGCCGAGATCGCGCAGCGCGCTGCGCGGCCGGTACATGATGACGGTGGCGGCGAGCGCGGCGCGCTCGCGGCCGTACTTGTCGTAGACGTACTGCAGCACTTCCTCGCGCCGCTCGTGCTCGAAGTCGATGTCGATGTCGGGCGGCTCGTTGCGTTCGCGCGAGATGAAGCGCTCGAACAGGAGTGCCGCGCCGCGCTGCGGGTCGACCGAGGTGACCCCGAGGCAATAGCACACGCGCGAGTTGGCGGCCGAGCCGCGGCCCTGGCACAAAATCCCCTGCGAGCGCGCGAAGGCGACGATGTCATAGACGGTGAGGAAATACGGCTCGTAGCCAAGCTCGCCGATCAGGGCGAGCTCGTGCTCGATCGCGGTGCGCTCGCTCGCGGGAATGCCGTCCGGCCAGCGCCGCGCCGCGCCCTCCTCGGTCAGCCGGCGCAGGTACCCGGCCGGGGTCTCGCCCGGCGGCACGATCTCACGCGGATACTCGTAACGCAGCTCATCGAGCGAGAAGTGACAGTCGTCGGCGAGCTCGGCGGCCGCCTCGAGCAGCCGCGGCGGATAGAGCCGCGCGAGACGCGCGGGCTCGCGCAGATAGCGTTCGCCGTTCGGATGCAGCCGCGAGCCGACCTGCGCCACGGGCAGATTGAGGCGGACCGCGGTGAGCGCGTCCTGCAGGCGGCGGCGCGCGCGCACGTGCATGTGCACGTCGCCGCTCGCGATGAGTGCGACGCCGAGCTCGGCACCGAGCGCGCTGAGCTCGGCGAGCCGCGCGCCGTCCTCACCGTCGCGCAGCAGCTCGACCGCGATGCGCAGCCGTCCCGCGAAGCGCTCCGTGAGCCAGCGGGCCTCGGCGGCCTCGATCCGCGGCCCCGGCAGCCACAGGAGGTAACACCCTTGCGGCGGCAGCGTCTCGAGGTCGGCGCGCGTGAGCGAGTATTGCCCCTTGTGCGCCGCGCGCCGCGCGCGCGTGATGAGCCGGCAGAGCCGCCCGTACCCACCCCGGTCGATCGCGAGAGCGGCGAACTTCAGTCCGCAGCTCAGGCGGAACTCGGCGCCGACGATGAGCTTCAACCGCCGGTTGCGCGCCGCCATGTGCGCGCGCACCGCTCCCGCCACCGAGCATTCGTCGGTGAGCGCGAGCGCCGTATAGCCGAGCGCGTCCGCCCGTTCCACCAGCTCGTGCGGGTGCGAGGCGCCGCGCAGGAACGTGAAGTTCGAAATGCAGTGCAGTTCCGCGTAGCGCGCCACGCCTCACCCGAACACTCCGTGCAGATACCACCCGTGTGGCGCCTGCCGCTCGCGAAACACCCACAGGAGCACTCCGTGGCTGTCCGTGGCGGTGTAGTAATCGCGCGCGATCTCCTCCCCGTCCCACCAGCCGGTCTCGATCCGCTCCGGCTCGCCGCCGAGGCGCAGCGGACCGCGCCGGCGCGGCAGTCCGTCGCGCACCGTCAGCGGCCGCGGCGCCGGCAACAGCCACAGCGGGCGGCGGGACACCGGAGGTGAGCAGCGGGACGTGGAGCGGTGCGGCGCGGGACCGGATCCGCTGCCGGCCGGTGGCGCGGTCTTGCCCCAGGCCTTCTCCGGCCGATGCCCCTCGAGGAGCATCAGGCCATGGATCGCCTCCTCTCCGAGCCGCGCGCGCAGCCGCTCGATGAGGCCGGACGCCTCGCTCGAGAGCGCACCGCCGTGCTCGCCGGGCTGCCACAGCTCGAGTGAATCCGTCCGCTGCGGCACCAGGGCGGCGGTGCGCAGCTCGCAGCCGCGCACCGGCTCGGCCAGTGAGAGCGCGCTCAAGCGCTCCCCGAGGAGCGTCGCGAGGCGCCGGGCATCGGCCAGCGGCGCCGCGAGCCGCAGCACACAACAGGTCGGCGGCGCATGCCGGTGCTCGAGCCGGCATTCGAGCTCGAGGAGGCCGCACTGACGCTGCATGAGGAATGCGCCGAGCTCGGCCATGAGCGGCGCGAGCGTGGCGAGAATCGCCTGATGACTCTCCAGCTCGCAGAGGAGCTCGCGGCGGCGGCGAAACCGTACGCGCGCCCGCAAGGCGGTGCGCAGATCCCGGGTACGCCCGGTGAGGGCATCGAGCGTGGCGAGCTGCGCGGTGCCGAAGCGCCGGGCGAAGCCGCCGCGCGGCAGGCGCAACGCCGCACCGATGGTGCGTACCCCGGAGCGCGCGAGACGCCCGAGCACCTCCTCGGGCCAGCGCAGCGTCGCAAGCGGCAGCGTGGCGAGCTGCCCGACGAGTTGCGCCGCATCGAGCACGGCGTGCGTCTTGCCGGCCCGGGCGAGCGCCAGTGCCGCGAGCGGCGTGGGAGCAAATGCCAGCACCGGGGTCACGCCAAGGCGCCGGCACTCCTGCGCGAGGACGCGGCGCAGACCCGCAACGCCCGCGAACAGATGCAGGCTCCCCTGCACCTCGAGCAGCAGGCCGTCGGGTGGCTCGAGGCTGACGCGCGGCGTGTATTGCAGGGCGCTGCGCGCGAGCCGTTGCAGGGCGCCGGCGGGAGCGATTCCAGGCAGCTGCATGCCGGCCCAGAGCTCCGCCGCCGCCTCCGCCGGGGTGGGTGCGGCTCGCGCACGTGCCGCCG
The DNA here is from genome assembly GCA_028871705.1 of Gammaproteobacteria bacterium. Taxonomy (GTDB): domain Bacteria; phylum Pseudomonadota; class Gammaproteobacteria; order Steroidobacterales; family Steroidobacteraceae; genus 13-2-20CM-66-19. The sequence goes on along the minus strand of JAGWMP010000023.1, from coordinate 1,599 downwards.
TGCGCGGCACCACCCGCGGCGCGGGAGCGGCGCGCGACGGCTCACGGTCCTCGGGTTCTATCCCGGCGGGTAGCGGCAGCGGTGCCATGCCTCAACCGCGTGGCCGCGCCGGCCGCTCGTGAGGCCAGGTGAGCTCGATCGTGCCGCGAGCGGCGCTGCGGCCCTTCAGCAGCGTCACGCGTACGCCGGCGGCGCAGGGTGCGAGACCCAGCCGCAGCACCGCAGGCGAGGCTTGCCGCGCGGCGCTGCGCGGGCGAAATAACACCCCGAGTGTCCGGCCGCGCTCGGCAGCGAGCTGCAGCCGGCGCAGCTCGCGTGCCTTGGGAGCCCGTGCCCAGGCGAGCGCCACATCGCAGGCGCCGGAGCGCAACACCTGTTCAAAAGCCCACAGCGGGCGCGCGCCCCCGACCACGGCCACGCGATCGAGCGCCACGCCCGCCGCGGCGAGCGCCGGCGCGAACGGCATGAGGGGCGGTGCCACCCACACGCACCAGCGCGCCCCCACGGCGCGCGTCACGGCCGCAAGCAGCGGCAAGAGCAGGTACAGCTCGCCGCTGCCGAAACGTGCGGTGAGAATCTCGATCAGTCCGCTGTGCGGCCAGCCTCGACCAGGCAAAAGCTCATCGAGAGCGGTGAAGCCGCTCGGCAGTACCGCGAGCCGTGCGGCACTGCGGCCGCGCCAGAGGGCCGGATGCTCGAGCAGTCGAGCGAGCTTCGGATCGCCGTCCATAGGCACATGGAGGTCACATCAACCCGCTCGCGCGGCCCCGGCGCACCACACCAACCACGATGCCTTCAATGAGCAGCGGCTGCTCTTTCAGGTCCACCCTGATCGGCTCGAACTCGCTGTTCTCGGGCAGCAGCCACACGACCGAGCCTTCCTGGCGATAACGCTTCACGGTCACCTCGTTCTCGAGCCGCGCGACCACGATCTGGCGGCTGCGAACCTCGGAGGTCCGGTGCACCGCGACCAGGTCGCCATCGAGGATGCCGGCGTCCTTCATGCTCATGCCGGTGACCTTGAGCAGGTAGTGCGGGCGCGGCTGGAAAACCTCCGGGTCGATCGCGAGGCGCGCCTCGAAGTTCTCCTCGGCGAAGATCGGCTTGCCGGCGGCCACCCGCCCGATGAGGGGCAGGCCCATCTGCTCACGGATCGTGTCCCGGAGCTGGATGCCGCGTGAGGTGCCGGGCACGAGCGCGATGACGCCCTTGCGGGCGAGCGCCCGCAAATGCTCCTCGGCGGCGTTGGCCGAGCGGAAGCCGAGCTCGTGGGCGATCTCGGCCCGTGTGGGCGGCATGCCGGTATCGGAGATGAACCGCTGAATGAGGCGCAGGATCTGTGTCTGGCGGGGGGTTAGGTCGGACATTTCGAGGCTCGCCTGTTTATATATACAGCTACTGTGATTATATCCAGATCATGCCCTTCGGCAAGCCCCCGCTCTTTATTTGATGCACGGTCCCCCCGGAATGCCGAGGTGCCGGCGCCTCGTGGCGGCCAAGTCATCGGTCACGTCGACCAATGCGCATATCCCACGCGCATTCCACCTGCGCATCTGCCGTGCGCATATCCAATGCGCATGCTCACTGCGCAAGTCTGCT
>JAGWMP010000022.1 GCA_028871705.1 Gammaproteobacteria bacterium | reverse complement strand
GTCTGTGAGCACTTGAGCGGCGGGCGTTTGCTCGGGGCGCACGGCGCGCCGGCTGTCTGCGCGGACGGCGGCGCGGTCCGGGGGGCGAGCGCCGCGCGGCTCGATCTCGCCGACGTGCGCGGCCAGGCGCACGCCAAGCGTGCGCTGCTCATCGCCGCGGCAGGCGCCCACAGCCTGCTCCTGATCGGACCGCCCGGCTGCGGCAAGAGCATGCTGGCGCAGCGGCTGCCCGGTCTCCTGCCGCCGCTCACCGAGTCCGAGGCGCTCGAGGTCGCCTCGATCGCGGCGGTGAGCGCCGCGGGTTTTGGCGGCGCGGCGCACGCCGTGCGGCCGTTCCGCGCCCCCCACCACAGCACCACGGTGCCGGCACTGGTCGGCGGCGGCGCGCGGGCGCGCCCGGGCGAGGTGAGCCTCGCGCATCGCGGCGTGCTCTTTCTCGATGAGCTGCCGGAGTTCGGGCGCGGCGTGCTCGAGGCGCTGCGCGAGCCGCTCGAGACGGGTGTAATCCAGGTGGCGCGCGCTGCGCTGCAGACGCAGTACCCAGCCGAGTTCCAGCTGATCGCCGCCATGAACCCCTGTCCGTGCGGCGGCCGCGGCGATCCGCAGCGCTGCTGCCGCTGCACACCGGCACTGGTGCGGCGCTATCACTCGCGGCTCTCGGGCCCGCTGCTCGACCGCCTCGACCTGCAGGTCGAGGTGCCGCGGCTCGCGGCTGAGGAGTTCGATGCGCCGCCGGGCGCGGCCCCGGACAGCGCCACGGCCGCGCAACTCGTCGACCGCGCCCGCGCACTGCAGCTCGGGCGCGCCGGGCTCTGCAATGCGCGCCTCGCCGAGGCGCAGGCCGGCCGCTGGTGCGTGCCGGACCCGGCCGGGCGGCGGGTGCTCGAGACGGCGATGCGGCGCTTCAAGCTCTCGGGGCGCGCGCGCTCGCGCGTGCTGCGGGTGGCACGCACGATCGCCGATCTCGAGGAGCGCCCCGTGATCGGGGCCGCGCACGTGGGGGAAGCGCTGACGCTGCGCTGCCTCGACCGGGCAGCGCCGGGTGGCTGACTACTGCGCCATCTGCACCATGTGATCGACGGCCTGTTTCACCAGGTCGTCGGGCATGTCGGTGCGGCCACCCTTCGGGGGCATGACGCCGGTCTTGCCCTGGAAGCCCTGCAGCGCGTGGCTGTAGAGCACCGCCTTGCCCTCGGCGATGCGCGGTGCCCAGGCCGCCTTGTCGCCCGCCTTGGGTGCGCCCGCAATTCCCTGACCGTGGCAGACGCTGCAGGTCTGCTCGAAGAGCTCCGTGCCGTTCTTCGGCATCGCCGGGGCCGCCGAACCGCCCGCCGTGGCGGAGGTCGCGGTCTTGATGGCGAGCGCGGAATTGTCCTGCCCAGCGACGGCTTCGCGCGTCGGCTCGGCGATGCGGGAGGCGACGTTGCGGCTGTAGTCGGGCTCGGTGAGCACGTTCGCTTCCTGGGTGTGGCTCGCCACCACGCGCGCGAGCGCGAACAACACGATGGTGATGGTCACCAGGAGGCCGATCACCAGGCTGAAAACGTTGAAAAAATGGGTGTCCTGCTTGCTCACGTGTACTTCCGTCGCGGACGCGCCGAACCGGCCGTGCAGTATAGCCGCTCGGGTCCCCGCTTCGTAAATGGCCGCCCCGCTGCAGTGGCCGCGACCCTCAAATAGACGACCCCTCGGGCGGACGCGTATGATCGCCCGCCCCAACGCGCCCGTAGCTCAGTTGGATAGAGTGGCAGCCTCCGAAGCTGCAGGTCGCTGGTTCGAATCCAGTCGGGCGCGCCACTTCCTCAGTGGCGGTGCTCGGACGCCGCCAGGTCGTCGATCAGCTGCATCAGGTTCGCGAGGCTGCCCGCCCGAGGCACGTCGGTCTCGTACTTGCCGTTGACGATCAGCGTCGGGATGTTCCGGATGCGGTAGCGCAGCGTCAGGTCCTCGGCGCGCTCGAGCTGCGCGCTCACCGCGGCCGAGCGCCAGGCGCTGGCATAGTCGGCGGCGCCGATGCCCTGCTGCGCGGCCCAGGCCTGCTCGATGCGCAGCGACTCCTCATCGGTCGGGCCGATCAGGGGATTGTGCTGCAACTGGATGGTGTCGAAGGCCTTGTCGACGAGGTCCGCGCGCCCCAGCGACAGCAGCGTATAGAAGAGGCGGGCATGGGCGCGCTGCTGCGCATTCCACATGACCGGAACGCGCGCGAACTCGATCCAGGCGGGCCTGGACCTGAGCCAGGCGCGGATCGCGGGCTCGAGCGCGTAGCAGTTCGGGCTGCCGAGCCACAGCATCTCGAGCACTTCCACCTTGCCGGGCTCGACGCTGGTCGGCTGTCCGGGCACGAGCGGCTCGTATTGCACGCCGGGCTTCCAGCGGCCGGCGGGCAGCTGCGCATCCGCCGGGAGCGCCGTCATGCGCTCGAGCGAGGTGTCGCTGCTCTCGGGTTTCTCCCCGGCACCGCCGCCGGCCGATTCCTGCGCGCCCGTGGCCTGCTCGGTCTCGCTCTGCGCGGAGGTGGTGCCGGTGTTGGCGGCGGTGTTACCGGCGGGCGCCTGGATCGCAGCCGGTGCGGCCGGGGACGCCGCAGTGCCTGCGGAGGGGGCGGCGGCAGCGGCCGGAGCGGCGGCGGGAGGACTGGCCTGTCGCGAGCAGGCGGCGAGGGTCAGCGCCAGGACCGCCGTCAGGGCGAGCCGGCGCGTCATCGGCGCATGGCGCTCCACTCGCCTCAGCGCATGCCCTGCAGGTAGGAGGCCACGTCGCGGATCTCCTCGGGCGTCAGCCGCTTGGCGATCGTCAGCATCATGATGCTGTTCGGGTCCGCGTGGGCGGCATCCCCGCCCGCGTAGCGCGCGCCGCTCGCGTAGTCGTTGAGCTGCTTGATCATGTACACGGACTGCTGCGCGCGCAGCGCCGGGTAGCCCGCGGCGAGATTGCCGCGGCCCACCGGGCCGTGGCAGGCGATACACGCCGGCACGGCGCGCGCCGCGTCGCCGCTCACGTAGAGCGCTTCGCCCGCCTTCCAGTAGGAGGGATCGGCCTCGAGGCCGCTCGGCGTCTGCGCCTCGTAGTACACCGCGAGATCGCTGATGTCCTGGTCGCTCAACGCCGAGGCGAGCGGTTTCATGGTCGGATTATCGCGCACGCCTGCACGGAACAGCCTCAGCTGCGCGGCGATGTACACCGCGCTCTGTCCGGCGAGGCGCGGCCAGTCGGGATTGACGCTGTTGCCCTGCGGGCCGTGGCAGGCGCTGCAGAGCGCCGCTTTGGCCTCGCCGCTCGCGACCTTGCCGGTGGCGAAGGGCGTGGAGGGCGCGGGCGCGGCGGCGGTCTGCGCGCAGGCGAGCGCCGGGGCGAGTACGAGCGCCGCGGCTGCGCGCCCCATCCAACCGACTCTGTGGGTGTTCGGCATTGTTCTCATTCCGGTCCGGTTCAGCGATGCGAAGGCGGCGGGATTGTACACTACCCTCCCGCTCGGTCTCCGAGCCCAAGCGCGATGATTATCCCCGGAAAATGAGCCGTTTTCAGCAGGCGCAGTTTGTCGTGAGCGCCGCCGCGCCGGCGCAGTTTCCGCCGGATGTCGGCGTCGAGGTGGCCTTCGCCGGGCGCTCCAATGCCGGCAAGTCGAGCGCCATCAACGCCATCACGCAGCGGCACGGCCTCGCGCGCACCAGCAAGACCCCGGGGCGCACGCGGCTTCTCAATTTCTTCGAGCTCGCGCCGCAGCGGCGCCTGGTGGACCTGCCGGGCTACGGCTACGCGAGCGGCCCGAAGAGCGAGCGCCACTCCTGGGGGCCGCTGATCGATGCGCTGAAACGACGCGCGGGTCTCACCGGACTCTTTCTCATCGTGGATGCGCGCCGCGGCATTACCGAGGGCGACGAGGGGCTGCTCGCCTGGGCGGTGCCCGCGCAGCGCGTGCATATACTGCTCGCGAAGGCCGACAAGTTGAGCCGCGCCGAGGGGGCGCGCGCGCTCAAGGCCGCCGCTGCGCTCCTCGCCGGGCGCTCGACGGTGCAGCTCTTCTCGGCTCACGACGGCACGGGGGTGCGCGAAGCGCAGGACACGCTCGCCGCCTGGCTCGAGCGCCAATAAAAAGCCCCGGCGGCTTTGGGGGCCGCCGGGGCAGACCAACCCGGCACAGGTCTCGATGAACCGGGTCATGTACCCGCTCAGGGAGGGAAGCGGGGAGTGACTAGCACTCGCTGAATTAGATGCAGACCCTGCACGCGAGTTCCGCGGCGCTCCTCAAAAAATGTCTTTTCGAATCATTAATTTGCGTAACCACCTGTATCGTGGGCGCCACACCTTAGAAGAGGTTGATGAACGCCGTGAGGGAGACGAGATTCACGCCGCCGGTGTTGCGGATGCTGAAGTTCTCGTACTCGAGGCGGGCGCCGAGATTGCCGAAGTGCACCTGGCCGCCGACGCCCCAGGCGAACTGGGTGCCGTTGTCGGAGAGCGAGAAGAAGCCGGGGGCGGGTGTACCGGTAATCGTGTTGCTGCCACTCACGGCCCAGCGCGCGAGTCCGACCTTGCCGAAGACGTCGAGGAATGGCACCGGGATCGGCACATAACCCACGGCGTAACCGGCGAAGGCTTTGTAGTTCAGGTGCGTGGTGCTGGTGCCGGCGGGCGAACCAAGGGTGCCGGCGATCCCCTGGGTGACATTTTGGCTGCCGAGATCCATGTAATCGGCCTCGACGGCGAACAGGCTGATCGGCCGCACGCCGGCCCACACCTTCCAGCTGGTGCTGCTCAAGTTCGAGTTGGTCGCGGCGATGTCGCGCAGGTTGTCGTTGGTGAGGCCGGCGCCGATGGACAGAAGGCCGTTGTCGGCCTGGGCGGCGCCGGCGGCGAGCGTCAGCGCGAGTGCGAGCAGAAGTTTGCGCATACGGATCATCCTCGTCGGTGTGATGGAGCGGCGCAGTACGGGGGGTGCATTCTATCGACTGCCCCGCGGGCGCGTGCTGCGGCGGCGTTCAGAAAATATTGAGGTACCCATCGAGCGACACCACGTTCGCGCCGCTGGTATTCCGGATCCTGAAGTTCTCGTACTCGAGCCGCGCGCCGAAGTGGCCGAAATGCACCTGGGTGCCGACGCCCCAGGCGAAGTCCGTGCCATTGGTCGAGAAGGATCCGGGCACGAGCGCGGTGATCGAGCTGCCATCGAGCGTCCAGCGCGCGAGCCCCGCCTTGGCGAACACGTCGAGGAATGGCACCGGAATCGGCAGGAAGCCCACGGCATAGCCCGCGAAGGCCTTGGCGTCCGAGTGGTCACTCGAGACGACGAAGGTGCTGGTCTGATTGCCGAGGTTGAGATAATCGGCCTCGAAGGCGATCACGCTGAGCGGCCGCACGCCGAGATAGAGCTTCCACGCGGTCCTGTCGATGTCCGGGAAGCTCGCACTGCCATTGACGATATCGCTCACCTTGTCTCGCGAGACACCGGCGCCGAGATAGAACGTGTCGTCGCCTGCGAATGCGCTGCCGGCGCCGAGTACGAGTGCGATCGCGATCAGGAATCTGCGCATGCGGGGATCTCCTCCTTAGCTGGACCCTCCTTTCCTAACACAATCCCCGCGCCGGCGTTGCCTGTAGCCGCGCGGCGACAGGCCCGCGAAAGTTCCCTCAGTGCGCCTCGTCCCAGTTGGCGCCCGTGCCGACGTCGACGCGCAGCGGCACGCTGAGGCTCGCCGCATTCACCATGCGCTCGCGCACCGCGCGCGTCACCTCCTCGAGCGCGCCGCTTTGCACCTCCAGCACCAGCTCGTCGTGCACCTGCATGATGAGCCGCGCCGGCGAGGCGGAGCGGCGGCACCAGCCGTCCACCTCGATCATGGCGCGCTTGATGATGTCGGCCGCCGTGCCCTGCATCGGCGCGTTGATGGCGCTGCGCTCGGCGTACTGGCGCATCTGCGTGTTGCCCGAGCGGATATCCGGCAGGTATAGCCTTCGGCCGAACACGGTCTCGACGTAGCCGAGCTCGCGCGCCTTGATGCGCGTCTCGTCCATGAAGCGCTTGACGCCCGGATAACGCTGGAAGTAGCGCTCGACGTAGCTCTGCGCGGCGCCCCGCTCGATCCCCAGGTTGCGCGCCAGGCCGAAGGGCGACATGCCGTAGATGAGTCCGAAGTTGATCACCTTGGCGGTGCGGCGCTGATCGGCCGTGACCGCCTCGAGCGCGACGCCGAACACCTCGGCGGCAGTCGCCTGGTGCACGTCGCGGTCCTCGGCGAACGCGGCGCGCAGGCTCTCGTCCCCGGAGAGATGCGCCATGATGCGCAGCTCGATCTGCGAGTAGTCCGCCGCGAGCAGCACGCACCCGGGCGGCGCGATGAACGCCTGGCGGATGCGCCGCCCCTCGGGCCGGCGGATCGGAATGTTCTGCAGGTTCGGCTCGACCGAGGACAACCGTCCGGTGGCGGCGACCGCCTGCGCGTAGTTGGTGTGGATGCGGCCGGTGCGCTCGTTCACCTGCTCGGGGAGCTTGTCGGTGTAGGTGGACTTGAGCTTGGCGAGCGCCCGGTACTCGAGCACGATGCGCGGCAGCGGGTAGTCCGCGGCCAGCTCCTCCAGCACGTCCTCGGCGGTCGAGGGCTGGCCGGTGGGGGTCTTGCGCCGCACCGGCAGCGCGAGCCGCTCGAACAGGATCTGCTGCAGCTGCTTCGGCGACTCGATGTTGAATTCGTGGCCAGCCTCGCGGTGCGCCGCCAGCACCAGCTCCTGCAGCTGGCGGGCGAATTCGCGGCTCTGGGCGCGCAGCCGCTCGCGGTCCACCAGCACGCCGTAGTGCTCCATGGCGAGCAGCACCGGCACGAGCGGCTGCTCGCACTCGCGGTAGAGCTGCGCCAGCGGTGGCACGGTCTCGAGCTGTGGCCAGAGCGAGCGGTGCAGCCGCAGCGTCACGTCGGCGTCCTCGGCCGAGTACTCGGCGGCCTTGTCCACCGGCACCTGGTCGAAGGAGAGCTGCTTCACGCCCTTGCCGGCCACGTCCTCGAAACGGATGGTATCGAGTCCGAGATAGCGCTTGGCGTCCGAGTCCATGTCGTGGTTGGTGGCGACGCTGTTCCACACATAGGACTCGAGCATGGTGTCGAAGCGCATGCCGGCGAGCGTGATGCCGGCGTTGAGCAGCACGTGCGCGTCGTACTTGAGGTTGTGGCCGACCTTGCCGTGCGCCGCGCTCTCGAGGAGGGGCTTGAGCGCGGCGAGCACCCGGTCGCGGTCGAGCTGCTCGGGCGCACCGGGGTAGACGTGGCGCAGCGGCACGTAGGCGGCCTTGCCGGGCTCGATGGCGAACGACACCCCGACGATCTCGGCGCGCATGTAGTCGAGGCTCGTCGTCTCGGTGTCGAAGGCGAAGAGCTCGGCGCCGGTGAGCGCGGCGAGCCAGCGCTCGAGGTCCTCCCAGCGCGTCACGATCTCGTAATGGCGCTCGATGGTGTCCGGGCCGCTCATCGGCGCGGCGGCGGCCGCGGCGTCGGAGGCCGGGGCGGTGGCGGATGCGGCGGGCACGGCGGCGGCGCCCGGCGCCCCGGCGGCGGCTCCTTCGCCTCCCTCGAGCGCGCGCAGGTGCGCGCGCAGCTCGAAGCGCGTGTAGAGCTCGCGCAGCCTGGCCGTGTCGGCGGCGCCGGGTTTCAACTCCGCGAGCGACAGCGGCAGATCGAGATCGGTGCGGATGGTCGCGAGGCGCCGCGACAGCTCGAGCGTCGCGAGCCCGGTGCGCAGGTTCTCCCCCACCTTGCCCGGCACCTCGGCGAGGTGCGCGATGAGGTTGTCGAGGTCGCCGTACTGCTGCAGCAGCTTCGCGCCGGTCTTCGGCCCCACTTTTTCGATGCCCGGGATGTTGTCGGAGCTGTCCCCGATCAGCGCGAGGTAATCGATGATCTGCTCGGGGTAGACGTCGAACTTGAGCTTGACGCCCTCGCGATCGAGCACCGAGTTGGTCATGGTGTTGATGAGCGTGGTCGAGCCGTCGACCAGCTGCGCCATGTCCTTGTCGCCGGTGGAGATGAGCACGCGGTGGCCGGCGGCGGCGGCGCGCCGCGCCAGCGTGCCGATCACATCGTCCGCCTCGACGCCCGGCACGCGCAGCAGCGGCAGCCCCTGCGCGGCGATGATCTCGAGGAGCGGCGCGACCTGCGAGCGCAGATCGTCCGGCATCGCCGGGCGCTGCGCCTTGTACTCGGTGAACAGCTCGTCGCGGAAGGTGCGTCCCGGCGCATCGAACACCACGGCGATGTGCTCGGGCCGGTAGTCCTTGAGGAACTTCTGCAGCATGTTGAGCACGCCGAGCAGCGCCCCGGTCGGCTCGCCGCGCGAGCTCGTGAGCGGCGGCAGGGCGTGAAACGCCCGGTAGACATAAGAAGAGCCGTCGACGAGGACCAGGTCGGGGGAGGGCGTCATGAAAGGCTGCTGCCGGGAGCGGGCCGCGAGTATAACGGACGGCATCCGGTCACACTCCGCAGCAGGCGGTCAACCGTCCGCCCGCCTGGCGCGCTATACAGGGCAGCGCGCACGACGCGGCTCGAGGTATGCAGCAGCTCAGCCCCACCATAGCGGCCAATCGTTTCGGCCTCGGCGCCCGCCCGGGGGAGCTCGCCGCGATCCGCGGCGACGGACGCGAGTGGTTGCGCGCGCAGCTGACGCATCCCGCGCCGGGCGCCGGCACGGACGCGCTCGCCCCGACGGCGCAGCTGCTCGGCGAGGCCTTCGCACTGCAGCGGCAGATCCAGGCCGAGCGCCGCGCGGGCGCCGACGTGCAACAGAAACTCGGGCAGTTCCTCAAGCCCATCTACATGGCGGAGGCGACCGCGCGCTTTCAGCAGGCCGTGACCACCGACCGCCCCTTCGTCGAGCGTCTGACGCAGTTCTGGAGCAATCACTTCGCGGTCTCGATCGACAAGCAGTACCTGGCAGGACTTGCCGGCGGCTTCGAGCGCGAGGCGATCCGCCCGCACGTGCTCGGCAACTTCGGCGATCTGCTGGTGGCCGCCGAGATGCACCCGGCGATGCTCATGTACCTCGACAACCACCTCTCGGTGGGGCCGCATTCGGCGGCGGCGCAACGCGCCAGCCTGCGGCGCCGCGGCGAGCGGCGCGTCGGCCTCAACGAGAATCTCGGCCGCGAGATCCTCGAGCTCCATACCCTCGGCGTCGGTGGCGGCTACACCCAGGCCGACGTTACCGCCTTCGCCACCGTGATCACCGGCTGGTCGGTGGGCGGGGGCAACGGCCTCTTCGCCACCGGCCCTGCGGGGCGCTTCGTGTTCCGTCCGGACAATCACGAGCCGGGCACGCAGACCGTGCTCGGCCGGCAGTACCGGGACACCGGCTACGAGCAGGGCATGCTGGTGCTCAACGATCTCGCGCAGCACCCCTCGACCGCGCGCCACATCGCGGTGAAGCTGGCGCGGCATTTCGTCGCCGACGATCCGCCGCCGGCGCTCGTCGAGCGTCTCGCGCGCGCCTTCACCGACTACGGCGGCAATCTCCCGGCGGTGTACCGCGCGCTCATCGACAGCCCCGAGGCGTGGGCCGAGCCGCTCGGCAAGTACAAGACACCATGTGATTTCATCGTCTCGAGTTACCGCGGGCTGTCGCTCCCGGTCGAGGCGGGCAAGGGTCCGCTCGCCCCCTTCGAGCTCCTCGGCCAGCGCACCTGGCAACCCGGATCGCCCGCCGGCTGGCCGGATATGAGCGCCGACTGGGACGGTGCCTCGGCGCTGCTCAAGCGTCTCGAGTGGGCCGATGCGGTCGGCGGGCGGCTCGGCAGCCGGCGCGATGCCGCCGAGCTCGCGCCACAACTCCTCGGCGCGAATCTCACCGAGGCCACCGCCACGGCGCTCAGGCGTGCGGCCACGGGCGCACAGGCGGTGACGCTGCTGCTCGCGGCGCCCGAGTTCATGCGCCGCTAGCGGCAACGAGATGGTGAAGTCATGTCAGTCATGAAGCGTCGCGAATTCCTGCATCTCGGAGCGCTCGCCGCCGGCGGCACGCTCGTCACCTCGCGGCTGTGCTTCGCGCGCGCCGCGCCCGCCCGTCGTTCCCGCTTCGTGCTGGTGATCCTGCGCGGTGCGCTCGACGGGCTGGCCGCCGTGCCGCCCGTCGGCGACCGCGACTACGCGCACCTGCGCGGCGAGTTCGCGCTCCGCGCCCCGGGGGAGCCCAAGGGTGCGCTGCCGCTCGATGGCTTTTTCGGCCTGCATCCCTCGCTCGCCTTTCTCGGACAGTCGTACGCGGCGCGCGAGCTCGTGGTGTTTCATGCCGCGGCGAGCCCCTACCGCGAGCGCTCCCACTTCGACGGCCAGGACGTGCTCGAGAACGGCACGCCGACCGCGCACGCCTCGCAGAGCGGCTGGCTCAACCGCGCGCTGGCGCAGGTGCCGGGCGAGCGGCGGCGCGAAGCGGGCGTGGCGCTCGGGCAGAACGTGCCGCTCGTCATGCGCGGCCCGGCGGAGGTGGCCTCCTGGTCGCCGTCGAAGCTCGCCGGACTCGACGACGACACGCTCGCCCGCATCACCGATCTTTACTCGAAGGATCCAGTGCTCTCGGTGCGGCTCGCGGATGCGCTCATGGCGGACTCGATCGTCGCTGGGAGCAGCGATGCCATGGCGCAGCCCGAAATGGCCCCGGCCCCGGGCGCGGGTGCGGCCGGCACGGCGCAGGGCGCGCCAGCGCCGCGACCGCAGGCCCCGCCGCAATACGCCGAGATCGTGCGTGCGGCCGCGGGGTTCCTGCGCCAGGAAGACGGTCCGCAGGTCGCGGTCTTCGACACCACCGGCTGGGATACGCATGCGAATGAGGGCGGGGCCGAAGGTCAGCTGGCCGGGCGGCTCGCGGCACTCGACAAGGGACTCGCGACGCTGAAAGAGGAGCTCGGTCCCACGTGGAAGGACACGGCGGTGCTGCTCGTCACGGAGTTCGGACGCACCGCCGCCATCAACGGAACGCGCGGCACGGACCACGGCACCGCAACGATGTCGTTCCTCGTCGGCGGTGCGGTCGCCGGCGGGCGCGTGGTGGCGGACTGGCCGGGACTTTCCGGGCGCGGGCTCTACCAGGGACGCGATCTCATGCCGACGCTCGACCTGCGCTCCGTGCTCAAGGGCGTGCTCGAGGAGCACCTTGGAGTTCCCGCGCGCGCGCTCGACACCACGGTATTTCCGCAGAGCGAGCGGGCCCGGGCGCTGCGCGGCCTGGTACGAACCTAGCCTAAGCCAGTCGCCGTCGCGGTGTTTCTTTATTCCGGGTAGTCCAATTCGCGCTGGTGTCGAATCGCCAGGACGCGCACCACATCAAGGTGTGGCAGGAAGCGGTAGAGGGCGACGTAGCCACTCTTGCCGAACGAGATTACAAGCTCGCGAATCTCGCCCTCTACACGACGTCCTAACAGCGGGTGCGCCGCAAGAGTGGACACCGCCGACTGGATGGCGGTGGCGGCCCTTAAGGCGGCGCGCGGGTCGCTTTCCGCAAGAAATTCGAACGCTCGCCCGAGATGCTCCAACGCGCGCGCGGAATAGACTACCGCTGCCATGGCTTGGGACGAGAGGGTTTCTCTCCCTTCGCGAGGCGCTCAAGCCATGCATGCACATCTTCGGCGCGATAGACCTCGCCGGTGCGCTCGATATCCGCGTCCGCAGCGAGGGCTTCCTTAACGAAGTCGTATACCCGCTCCTCGCGCTGAGTGTGGCGTTCGACCGCCTCTACTATGAAGCTGTGCGCAGAGCGACCGGTCTTGCGGGCAAGCGCCGTGACGCGTGCTTTCAGCTTGGGAGGAAGCTTCACCGTCGTGGTATCGACCATGGTGCGTATCTCCTTGGGTGACACTAAAGTACCACCGAGCGTGGCCCGCCGTCATCCTCGCCGATTCCGGCCGGGTTCGGGGTCGGAAGCGGACACCCGCCGTTAGGAATATGTTTCCGAGAAGCAGACGCGTCAGCTACCTGGGTCGAGATCGGCGGTGAATCCGATGCCGCGTCGCTTTGGCGCCGGCTCTCTCATGAGGGCTCGGATCGCGTCGTAGACCTCCTTGAACCGCCGCTGGGTCTTCAGATCAAGCGCAAGCAAGGAACGCTCCAAGACCTCAAGCTTTCGGGCAAGGCGCCGGTTCGAGCTCAACAGCTCGCGGAGCTTCACGAAAGCACGCACAACATAGATGCTCATCTCGATTGCTCGAGGAGTGGCAAGCACGGTCGCCGCCATGATCGCGCCATGCTCGGTGAACACGTTGGGAAGGTAGCGACGACCGCCTCGCCCCGAGGGTTTTGAGGTCGCACTTTGCGACCTCAAAACCGCCGCCTCCTGCGCAGACAACTGGAACATGAAATCCGCCGGGAAGCGTCCGCGATTCCGGCGCACCTGCTCATTCAGGCGCTTGGTTGTGACGCCGTAGATTGCAGCAAGCTCGGCATCGAGCAGCACTTTGTGGCCGCGTAGCACGAGGATGGCGTGTGTGATTTGTTCGACCGGGACCAGAACTCTACGCGCAGTCATCTTTTCAGCGTAACGCTATACCGACCGCCGTCGAGACGGTAAATCTCCCGGTTTAGGCCAGCAACGTCCGCTTCCGCGGTTCCGACTGTCCGCTTTGTAGCGGGCTCACCGGCGTCGGGGTCGGGAGGGTGAATAGCCTCCAAAAGGGTGAACGTCTGCTCCCGGCGCGGCTTCGAGCGTTTCCGCCTTGGGTGTCAACGGCTGAGAAAGCCTGGCAGCCGCGCTGACCGCCGCTCACTTCGGCGGCGGTTGGCCGTCCTGGTCTTTGTCGTTCGGCTTCGGCGCGGGCTGCGCTGGCGCCGTGGCCGGTTGCGCCGCGGCGGGTGTCGCAGGCGTAGCGCTTGCAGCGGGTGCGGTCGCCACCACCTTCGCATTCTTGTCCGGGAGGTAGAGAGGGCCTTTCTGGCCGCAGCCGCCGGCCGCGAGTGCGATCGACAGGGCGACGATGAGCCAGGCGACCTTCATACGTACATCGGCCGCCGGTCGCGCAGCGCCAGCCAGCCGCGCGCCACGCGGTAGATGATCCAGATCGCGAGCGCGTAGTAGCCGCCGATGAGGATCGGGATGCCGATCAGAATCAGCACCAGCGGGATCGCCACGGCCGCGATCACCAGGCTCCACAGCACCGCGAACCAGAAGGTGCGGATCTGCCACCTGAAGTGCGACTCGAGGTAGGTGCCGTGGGTCGCCGAGCGGCGCGCATAGTTCATGATCACGGCGACGATCGACGGCAGTCCCCAGATGAACATGCCGATCACGGTGTGGAAGCTCAGCAGGCCGATCAGCACCGAGAGCGAGTGCAGCGCATAGATGACGTTGGTATAGGAGACGAGCGATTCGTCGATCCGCGGCGCCTCGGCGCTCAGGGGCGGCGGAGTGGGGCTGTCAGTCAAGACGCACCTCGGGAGAGCTTCAGGCGCCCGTCGAGTACATGGCGCGCCGGTCTTTCAGTCCCAGCCAGCCGCGCGCCACGCGGTAAATGATCCAGCCCGAGAGCGCGAGGCGCCCGGCGGCATAGAGAGGAATGCCGACGAGGCTCACGATCAGCGGCACTTTGAGCGACCAGATGACGAACGCCCAGAGCGCCGCGTACCAGAAGGTGCGGATCTGCCACTGGAAGTGCGACTCGAGGTAGCTGCCGCGCGCCGCATCGCGGCGCATGTAGTTCATGATCACGGCGATGATGGACGGCAAGCCCCACACGAAGCTCGCCGCCACCGAGCGCAACGTCGTGAGCCCGATCAGCACCGAGAGCGAGTGCAATGCGTAGATGACGTGCGTATAGCCGACCAGCGACTCATCGGCGCGCGCCGGCGTGCCGGCCATGGACGGGGTTGCGGTGTCGGTCATGGGTGTCACCTCACGGCTTGGCGCGCCGCTCGACCACGGCCATGGTCAGCCTCGAGACGCACACCAGCCGCTCCTGCTCGTCGCGGATCTCAATATGCCACACGTGGCTGGTCCTGCCGATATGGAAGGGACGGGCCGTTGCGATGACGAGACCGGACGAGATGCTGCGCAGATGGTTGGCGTTGATGTCCTGGCCCAGGGCCATGTGTTCGGGATCGACGCACAGCATCGCCGCGAGGCTCCCCGCGGTCTCGGCGAGCGCCACCGAGGCGCCGCCGTGCAGCACGCCGAAGGGCTGGTGGGTGTGCTCGTTCACCGGCATGGTGGCGCGAAGGTAATCCGCGCCGATCTCGATGACGCGGATGCCGAGGTAACCGGGGAGCGTGCGGCTGCCTCTGTCATTGAGCTCCGCCGGAGTCGCCACGGTGCGCCAGATGCTCATGGAGCTAGTCTAGCGGTTCGCGCGCTGGCAATCTTCGCCCCCATGAACGAGCTTGCCTTTGCGCCGCCGGCGACGCCGGCCGTGGCCATCGAGGGCGGCGGGCGCTTCCCGGTGCACCGCATCTACTGCGTCGGCCGCAACTACGCCGACCACGTGCGCGAGATGGGCTCGCAGCCGACGCCCCCCTTCTTCTTCATGAAGCCCGCGGACGCCCTGGTGGCCAACGGGGCGCCCATTCCTTATCCGCCGCGCACGGCGAATCTCCAGTACGAGATGGAGCTGGTGGTGGCCATCGGCCGCTCCGGGCGCAACATCGCGCCCGCCGGGGCGCTCGGCCACGTCTTCGGCTACGCCGCCGGCATCGATCTGACGCGCCGCGACCTGCAGGCGGCCGCCAAGGAGAACCGGCTGCCCTGGGACGCCGGCAAGGGCTTCGATCACTCGGCGCCCGTGGCGGCGATCCGCCCCGCGGCGCGCGGGCATCTGTCACGCGGGCGCATCTGGCTCAGCGTGAACGGCAAGACGCAGCAGGACTCCGATCTTTCTTACATGCTGACGGGCGTACCGCAGCTGATCGCCGAGCTGTCGACACTCTACGAGCTCAAGGCCGGGGACCTCCTCTTCACCGGCACGCCCGCGGGCGTCGGTGCCGTGCAGCCCGGCGATCGCATCGAGGGCGGCATCGAGGGACTCGAGGTGCTGCGCAATACCATCGTCCCGCCGGCCTGAAGGTGCAGCGCATGAAACTCCATCACTATTACCGCAGCTCCGCCTCCTACCGGGTGCGCATCGCGCTCGGTCTCAAGGGGCTCGCCTACGAGACGGTGGCGATCGACCTCAAGCCCGGGGTCAACGCGCAACGTTCCGCGGAATATCTCGCGCTCAACCCCGAAGGGCTGGTCCCGGTGCTGCAGGACGGGGCAGTCACGCTCACCCAGTCGCTCGCCATCATCGAGTATCTCGATGAGACGCACCCCGTGCCGCCGCTGCTGCCGCGCGCGCCCGCGGCCCGTGCCCGCGTGCGCGGGCTGGCGCTGGTGGTGGCGTGCGAGATGGCGCCCCTCAACAACAGCGGCGTCCTCAGCTATCTGAAGGGCACGCTCGGCCTGGACGAGGCCGCGGTGAACGCCTGGTACGCGCGGTGGATCGCACGCGGCTTCGAGGCGCTCGAGCAGGAAGTCGCCTCGACCAGCGGCGACGGCCTCCACATGTTCGGCAGCGAGGTCACGCTCGCCGACGTCTGCATCGTGCCGCAGATGTACAACGCGCGCCGCTTCCAGTGCGATCTTGCGCCCTATCCGCGATTACGCGGCATCTGCGCGCATCTCGAATCGCTGCCCGCGTTCGCGCGCGCGGTGCCGGAGGCGTTCGAGGGCGCTTAAGCCGTCCGCCGCACGAACGCGACGTAGCCGGCGAGGAAATTCTTCAGCTGCTCCTCGACGCCCGCGTCCTTGAGATTGCCGGCCTCGTCGAACACCGCCGCGGCGCGCGACACCTGCAGCCGCCCGCCGCTCCAGAACTGCGCACCAAGCGTGCGCAGCACCGGAAGCCACGCCGCCTGCGACATGATGGTGCCAAAGCCTCCCGGGGAGGCGCCCATGACCGCGAACGGCCGTCCGCCGAACACGCGCTTGGCGTCGGTGTTGGGGCGCGACAGCCAGTCGATGGCGTTCTTGAAGACGCCCGGGATGCCGTTGTTGTACTCGGGCGTGGCGAGCAGCACGCCCTGGGCGGCGACCACCGCTTCCTTCAGCTGGCCCACGGCCGCGGGTATCCCCTGCGCCTCGAGGTCGCCGTCGTAGAGCGGAATGCCGCGGATGCTCGCCACCTCGAGCACCGAATCCTCGGGCATGAGACGCACGGCCGCGCGCAGCAGCGCGGAGTTGTATGAGCCGCGGCGCAGGCTCCCCGAGATGCCGAGCAGTTTCACCATGGGGTCAGCTCTTGAGCTTCGCGGCGATGAGGCGATAGGCCTCGCGGAACGGGATGCCCTCGCGCACCGCGAGGCGGTTGGCTTCCTCGGCGGCGTGGATGGCGGGGTCGAGCCGGATGGCGGCGCGGTCGAAGCGCAGGCCCGCGATCGCCGGCGGCAGGATGGCGAGCGTCTCGTGCGCGATATCGATGGCGCGGAACAGCGGGAACTTGAGCAGCTGCAGGTCGCGCTGGTAGCCGGACGGGAGCTTGGCGCACACGGCGAGCGCCTCGGTGAGGGAGGCGAGCGCGGTCGCCGAGCGGCCGCGAACGAGCTCGAACACGTCCGGGTTTCTTTTCTGCGGCATGATCGAGGAGCCGGTGGTGAAGCTCTCGGGCAGCATCACGAAGCCGAATTCCCGCGTGGCGAAGAGCAGCACGTCGGCGGCGAAGCGCGACAGGTCCTGCATGAGGAGCGTGATCTCGAAGAGCAGTTGTGCCTCGGCCTTGCCGCGGGCGAGCTGCACGGCGGTCACCGGCTCCTCGACCGACGTGAATCCGAGGGCCGCGCCGGTCGCCTCGCGGTCGACGTCGAGTCCCGGCGTGCCGTAGCCAGCCGCCGAGCCGAGGGGACTGCGCGCGAGGCGCCGGCCGACGGCGGCGATTCCTTCGGCCGCATCGCGCAGCTGCGCGGCGAAGCCGCCCGCCCACAGCGGCACCGAGCTCGGCATGGCCTGCTGCATGTGGGTGTAGCCCGGCAGCGCCGTCGCCGCTTCGCGCACCCCGAGCTCGTCCAGCGCCTCCGCGACCGCGAGGGCGCCGGCGCCCAGAGTCCCGAGCACGTCGCGCAGGTACAGGCGGATCGCGGCGAGCACCTGGTCGTTGCGCGAGCGGCCGAGATGGATGCGCGCGCCGGCGGTACCGACGCGCTCGGTGAGCCGCCGCTCGAGCGCGGTCTGGCCGTCCTCGTCGGCGAGCTCGACGCACCACTCGCCGCGCGCGTGCCCGGCGGCGAGCGCCTGCAGCCCGTCGCGGATCGCATCGAGGTCGTCGAGGGAGAGGAGCTGCTGCGCGTTCAGCATCTCGGCGTGCGCGATCGAGGCGCGCACGTCGTAAGCCACCAGCCGGTCGTCGAGCGCGTAGTCCTCGCCCGCGGTGTAGCGCAGCACCCGCTCGTCGAGCGGCGCGCCCTTGTCCCACAGGCGGTTCATGGGGTCGCCTGCTGCTCGGCGGGGCTGAGCGCGTTGACGTCGGCGACGATCAGCGTGCCGGTGCCTTCGTTGGTGAACACCTCGCCGAGGATGCCCTCGGGCGCGCGGTACGAGACCACGTGCACGCGCCGCACGCCGCCGCGGATCGCATCCTCGATCGCCCTGGCTTTGGGCAGCATGCCGTCGGCGATCTGGCCGGCCTCGCGCATGCGCTTGAGTCCGGCGAGATCGGTATAGGAGACGAGCGAGCCGGGGTCGTTGAGATTCCCGAGGATGCCGGGCGTGCCGGTGCAGAGGATGAGCTTCTCGGCACCGAGCGCCGCGCCGAGCGCGGCCGCCACGGTATCGGCGTTGATGTTGAGGAGCGTGCCGGACTCGTCCGCCGACAGCGGGCTCACCACCGGCATGAGACCGTTGTCGAGCAGCTTCTTCAGCACCGTGGTGTCGACCGCGTCGATGTCGCCGACATAGCCGAAGTCCACCGGCTCCCCGCCCGCGGCGAGGCGCATGGGCGGACGCTTGTGGGCGCGCACCAGGCCGGCATCGACGCCGCTGATGCCGACCGCATCGATGTTGAGGTCGCGGCACATGGCGAGCACGCGCGTGTTGATGAGCCCGTTGAGCACCATCGTGGTGACGTCGATGGCGCGCGCGTCGGTGACGCGCCGCCCCTCGACCATGCGCGTCGGCACGCCGAGCGCTTCGGAGAGCTCCGAGAGCTGCGGCCCGCCGCCGTGCACCAGCACCACCCGCACGCCGAAGTAGTGCAGGATCCCGATCTGCTCGACCAGCGCGCGGGTGGTGGCCTCGTCGGCGAACACGCCGCCGCCGGCCTTCACCACGAAGGTCTTGCCCTTGTACATGCGGATGTAGGGCGCGGCGCTCTTCAATGCGCTGATGGCGAGAGTCTGGTCGGCTCGATGCATGATCATGTGGCGCTTTCCCTGTCAGGACTTGAGCAGCTGGTGCAGCACCGCGGTCTGCACCGTCAGGCGGTTGGCGGCCTCGCGCTGCACGACGCTGCGCGCGCCATCGAGCACTTCGTCGGCGATCGCGGTGTTGCGGCGTACCGGCAGGCAGTGCATCACGCGGCACTCAGCCTTGGTGCGCGCGAACCAGTCGTTGCGCACGCACCAGCCCGCGAGCGTACTGCGCAGCTTCGCATCGGCGGCCGTGTCGCCGTAGCAGGCGGTCGCGCCCCATTCCTTCACGTAGAGGATATCCGCGCCCGCGAGTGCCTCGTCGCGGTCGCTGGTCTCGCGCAAGGTGCCGCCGGAGTGCGCGGCGGCGCGGCGTGCGCGTTCCATCACCGGCTCGGGCAGCGCGAAGCCCTCCGGGCGCAGCACGATGACCTCCATGCCGCGCAAGGCGGCCATGTGCACCGCCGCCGCCGGCACCGCCAGCGGCAGGGCGCGCGGGTGCCACGCCCAGGACAGCACGAAGCGGCCGGCACGCGGCACGGCCAGATCGTCCATGGTCTTCCAGTCGGCGAGCGCCTGGCAGGGATGATTCAGCGCCGACTCGAGGTTGATGAGCGGCTTCTCCGTGAGTTCCGCCATGGCGTTGAAGGCGGTCTCGGCGAGATCGCTGGCGAGATCGCGCCCCTCCGCGAACACGCGGATGCCGAGCGCGTCGCAGTAGCTCGCGAGCGCCGGGATCGCCTCGCGCACGTGCTCGGCGGCGGCGCCGTCCATGACCGCGCCGCGGCGCGTCTCGAGCACCCAGCTGCCGTGTCCCGGATTGATGACGAAGGAGTTGCCGCCGAGGCGCGCCATCGCCGCCTGGAAGGAGGCGAGCGTGCGCAGCGAGGGATTGAAGAACAGCAGCCCGAGGATCTTCCCCGCGAGCGCGCGCGGCTCGGGTTGCTTCTCGAGGCGCCGCGCCAGCTCGAGCAGCGACAGCAGCTCCTCGCGGCTGAAATCGGCGAGATCGAGGAAGTGCTTCATGGGTCGAGATCCTTCAACGCATCGCGCAGCACGTCGACGTGCTGTTCCTCGAGGATGTAGGGCGGCAAGAGGCGCACCACCTGCGGGTCGCTCGAGGTGCCGGTGAGGATGCCGCACTCGAGGAGCTCGGCCTGGATCTGCCTCGCCGGCCGCGTGGTGCGCAATCCCACCAGCAATCCCTCGCCCTGGATGGCGGTCACGGGACCCGCGATGCAGGTGCGGCGGATGTAGGAGCCGAGGCGCCGCACGCGCTCGAGCAGCCGCTGGTCGCGGATCGCCGCCAGCACCGCGTTCACCGCCGCGCACGCCATCGGCCCGCCGCCGAAGGTGGTGCCGAGGGATTCGGCTTTGAGGGAGGCCGACACCATCGGATTCATGAGCAGCGCGGCCACCGGGAAGCCGTTGCCGAGCGACTTGGCGGTGGTGAGCATGTCGGGACGCACGCCGTAGAGGTTGGCGGCAAAGGGCTCGCCAGTGCGGCCCACGCCGCATTGCACCTCGTCGAAGATGAGCAGTGCGCCCACCTCGTCGCAGCGCGCGCGCAGTGCCGCCAGGAACGCCGCTCCGAGCGGCACGGCGCCCGCGAGTCCCTGCACCGGCTCGACGATCACCGCGGCGGTGTCGGTGGTCACGTGCCCGGCGACCGCGCCGCTCGCGCCCCGCGGGATGAAGCTGACGTCGAAGGGCGTGCGGGGAAATCCGTACCACTTCGCCTGCGCGCCCCAGGTGACGGCACCGGCCGCGGCGGTGCGCCCGTGAAAGCCGCCCTCGATGGCGGCGACGTGCGCCCGGCCCGTCATGCGCAGCGCCACCTTGAGCGCGTTCTCGTTGGCCTCGGCGCCGCTGTTGACGAAGAACACGCTGCCGAACGGGAGTCTGGAGAAGCGCACCAGGCGCCGCGCAGCCTTGGCGCGGATCTGCATGGCGACCGCGTTGCTCTGGAACTGGCACAGCTGCGCCTGTTCCGCGAGCGCCGCGGTCCACCCCGGGTGCGCATACCCCAGGCCCGCGACGGCGTGGCCGCCGTACAGATCGAGGATGCGCTCGCCGCGGGTGTTCATCAGCCAGACCCCGGAGGCCGAGGCCACCTCGACCGGGTACTGCGCGAACACCTGCGCCTGGAAGTCGCGCGCCGCCGGGGCCTTGAGCGCGGTCCGCGGCGGGGCCTTGAGGGCCGCGCGGCTGCCGCTCGCGGAGGTGCTCTTCTTCGGCATGACTCTTCTTTCTTCTTTCAGGTCCAGCCGGGCGCGGGCTGGGTGAGTCCCGCGGTCTCCGGAAGTCCGAGCAAGCGGTTCATCCACTGCACGGCGCCGCCGGCGGCGCCCTTGACGAGATTGTCGATGGCGCAGGCGACGGCGACGGTGCGCGCGTCGGTCACCGCCGTGAGATGCGCGTAGTTGCTGGCGGCGACCTCCTTGACGTGCGGCGCGCGCTCGCTCACGCGCACGAACGGCGCACGGGCGTAGTACTCACTCAACGCGCCGCGCGCCTGCGCGCCATCGAGCGCGCGCCTGAGGCGCGCCTGCACGGTGACGTGGATGCCGCGCGCGAAGGGACCCGAGTGCGGCACGAAGGCGAGCTCGGGCTCGATGCCGCTCGCCGCGCGTGCGCAGGCGACGATCTCCGGCGCATGCCGGTGGCTGAGCGCGTTGTAGCCGTAGAAGTCGCCGTGGCGCAGCGGATGGTGCGTGCCCTCGACGGGCTTGCGCCCGGAGCCGGTGCTGCCGGTGACGCCGCTCACGTAGAGGGCCGGCTCCACCAGGCCGAGCGTCAGCAAGGGCACCGCCGCGAGCAGCACCGCGGTGGCGAAGCAGCCCGGGTGCGCGACGTGCGCCGTGGAGACTTCAGCGAGGTGCTCGGGCACCGCGCAGGTGAATTCCCTGAGGCGCGCCGGCGCGCCGTGCGCGTGGCCGTAAACCCGCGCGTAGGCGTCCGCGGAGGCGTAGCGGAAGTCCGCGGAGATATCGACCACGCGCGCCTCGGTGCCGGCGCTCGCGCTCGCGCCGAGCACGGAATCGATCAGCCCCGCAGACACCCCGTGCGGCGCCGCGGA
>JAGWMP010000266.1 GCA_028871705.1 Gammaproteobacteria bacterium | reverse complement strand
AGCAGGCGCGTTTCGAGCTCCTCCAGGAGCTCAGCGTCGATGCGCCCGCGGACGAGCCCGCCGAGATCGCGTGTCAGCCAGGAATCGCCGCGGTTGAGCCGCTGGCGGAGGCGCGCGAGAAACCCCGGCCGGCCGGCGGGGCTCGATGGGGCATCCTGGGAGGCGCGCTCGGACATCGCGCCATTGTAGCGGGCGCGGTCGCCAAGGGGCGCGGCGGGCTGCCGCGCGGCCCCGCGGCGGTTGTTACGGCTCGATGACCGGCGGCACGTTGACCACGATCTCGGCGCCGTTCGAGAGCGCGAAGCTGATCGCCTCGCCCTGCATCTCCGCGGTCACTGCCGGCACCACATCGTCGATGATCGAGCCGTGATCGCCGAGGACGAAGTTCACGTAGGCGCGGAAGCCCCCCGCCGGACCGATCACCGGAACCGGCGGTGCGCCCGCGGGCGAGTGGACGCGCGTCAGCGCGCCGGCGGCGCCCGCCGGACCATAGGCCGAGGCGCTGATGAGCGCCTGCGTCGCCGAGTTCGGCACCACCTGGTCCGGTGGCGAGAGCCCGGTCGGCGAGGAGGCGTCGGGTCCGCCGCCCACCACCTGCAGCAGGTGAATGGGATGCTGCGCGGTCGCGAGCGCGACGAAGTTGACCGGATCGCCCGCATCAATAACGGTCTGCGCGTCGCGGAAGAACTGGGCGTAGAGCGTCGTGCCGGGCTGCAGTCCCTGCGCCTCGAGTCCCTGGTTGATCTCCGGCGCGAAGGTCGCTGAGTCGATCAGCAGCGTCGAAAGCACGCCGCCGGGGTTGGCGAGCGTCGCCGTGTTGATGACCGGGCCGGCGCCGGGCGCGTTCACGACCGCCATGAACGTGGTGCCCTCGATCGCGCCGAGCGAGTGGCCGAGATAGTGGATGGCGGCGGGGTTCACGCCGGCCGCGCCGATCGTCATGGCCGGCAGTGAGCGCGCGAAGGTCACGAGGTCGGCGACGGCCTCACGGTTGTTGTCGCGCGAGGTCAGGAGACTCGTGAGGTTGATGAAGTGCGAGCCGGACGGGTCGATTGCCGGCGGACTGATGGTGGCGAGATCGAAGGTACGCTCGATCGAGCCCGTGCCCGCGGGGATCAACCCGGTGTAGAGCGGGTTCGCATCGGTCGCGAAGAACGGATCCGAGGTGGAGGTGACCCCGTGCAGCGGCAGGTCGATGGCCACCACCACGAAGCCCGCGTCGGCGAAGGAGTCGGCGACGCCGAACATGTCCTCGCGGTCGCGCGTGATGCCGTGCTGGAAGATGAGCACCGGCCAGCCGCTTGCCGGGGGGGTGGCACCGGCCGCGGACTGGGCGTTCGGCACCGTGACCAGCACCGGGATGAGCAGATTCTGGGTCGCCACCGGCAGCGGGTTGTAGCGCGTCACGAAGGTGCTGGTTGCATCGAGCGGGAAGGGCGGGGCGTTCCAGGACGCCGTGAGCGGCGCGCTCTTGCTGAGGTAATACGGGATCTGCAGCACCCCGACCCAGATGTTGGCGTGGCCCGGGAGCAGCGGGTTCACCATGCTGGTGTTGATCGGCGTCGGGTTGAGCTTGAGAGTCTGCGGCTGCGCGGTCGCCGACATCAGCAGCAGCGTGTCGGTGGTCGACTCGGTGGTGAAGCTGAAGGACAGCACGATGTTGGCGGGATTGAGACTCTGCGCCAGCGCCGGGATCTGCTGCGCCAGCGCCCCGGCGATCGCCAGATGCGCGCCGGTCAGCTGGCACACGCCGTTCAGCGTCGTGTTGGTGATGCCGGGGCAGGTCGGCCCGCCCGCGGCGAGTGCCGCCTTGATGGCGGCGTAGGCGGTGTCCGGCTGGGCCGGGTTGCCGGAGGCATCGGCGATGCCGTTGGTGAGGAACACCAGGTAGCCCGTGCCGGTGGTGCAGTTCGCGCCGAGGAACTGGCCGTTGCTGAGGCAGGTGCTCGGCATGAGCGGATGGAGCGGTGTGATCTCGAGGATGGTGCTGCCGACGCCGGCGTCGGTGGCGAGGGCGGCGGTGAAGTCGACGCCCATGGTGAGCGGCGCACCGAGTACCCCGACCGTCGCCTTGGTCGTGTTGTCGGTGACCACGGGCACGATGATCACCGAGGCCGCCGTCAGGGTCGCCGGGTTGAGCGGCGTGCTGAAGGTCTCGCGGATCACCGCGTTGGTCGAGAAGCCGTCGAGCGCATTGACCGCCGCCTGGTTGGGCTCGAGCGCATTCGCCGGCTGGATGTTGAGCGTGCCGTCGGTGGAGCCGGCGAAGTACAGGTCCGTCGGATAGGGCAGCTGGCCGCTCGTCAGGTTGAAGAAGGCGGTCGCCGCGGCGGTGGCGGGCGGGGGCGTGCCGCCGCCCGGATTGCCGTTGCCGGAGGAGGTATTGGTCGCGCCGATGGTGTCGTTGTGCTGCGAGCAGCCGCCGACGAGGAGGGCAAGCGCCGTGATCCCGGCCGCAGTGAGGTTTCGCATATCCCTAGAACTCCTGACTCTTGAACCGCCTGACGTGTCAGCGCGCCTGCGGGGCGCCGCGGTCGCCGCGGTCGGTATTCTTCGTAGCTGCCCCACCGGTCGCGACCCCTCCCGCCGGTGCTGTTCGAGTGCTTCTGGACGAGGCGACCTAGAGTACGCTTACGGCGAGAATCGTGGCAAGGTGCGCACCCCCTTAAGGAAACGCCGTGGCGTCGAGACCTAAGTCCGCCGCCCGCAGCCGCGCTCCCGCCGCGCGCGGCGCCGACGCGCGCGTGCTGCGCATCATCGGCGGCGCCTGGCGCGGCAGGAAACTGCGCTTCCCCGCGGTGGAGCTCATCCGCCCGACCCCGGACCGGGTGCGCGAGACGCTTTTCAACTGGTTGGGCGCACGCATCGCCGGCGCACGCTGCCTCGACCTCTTCGCCGGCAGCGGCGCGCTCGGTCTCGAGGCGCTGTCGCGCGGCGCGGCGGCGGTCACCTTCGTCGAGCGCGACGCGGCCGCGGTGCGCGCGCTCGCCGCGACGCTCACCGCCTGGGGGGCGCAGGGAGCCCGCGTGGAGCGCGCCGATGCGCTCGTGTTTCTCGCCGGCGCGCCGCAGCCCTGCGACGTCGTGTTCCTGGACCCGCCCTTCGGCGCCGGGCTCCTCGGCGCGGCGGCGGCGGCGCTCGAGCAGGGCGGCTGGCTCGCGCCCACGGCGCTCATTTATGTCGAGTGCGCCGCGCGCGAGGGGCTGCCCGGCTTACCGCCGGGCTGGCGCGCGCTCAAGGGGAAGCGCGCCGGCGAGGTCGGGTATCATCTCTACGCGCGGGGCCAGGCAGGGGGGTTGGAGGCCTAGATGAAGCTCAACGCGGTCTATCCGGGCACCTTCGATCCGATCACCAACGGTCACCAGGACCTGGTGCGGCGCGCTGCCCGCATGTTCGAGCGGGTGTTCGTCGCCATCGCCGCCAACCCCAACAAGACGCCGATGTTCCCGCTGGCGATGCGCGTCGATCTGGCGCGGCGCGTGCTCGGCGACCTGCCGAACGTCGAGGTGCTCGGCTACGCGAACCTCACCGTGGACTTCGCCCGCGAGCACCAGGTGAGCGTCATCCTGCGCGGCCTGCGCGCGGTGTCGGATTTCGAATTCGAGTTCCAGCTGGCCAACATGAGCCGCCATCTCGAGCGCGACATCGAGACGGTGTTCCTCACGCCCCAGGAGCAGTTCACCTTCATCTCCTCGACCCTGGTGCGCGAGGTCGCGGTGCTCGGCGGGAACGTGAGCGAGTTCGTGCACCCGATCGTCGAAGCGGAGCTGAAGAAGCGCCGGCGCACCTGAGGGCGCGGACGGGGCTCTTCAGCGTTTCCTGCGCGGCGTTCCGGTGCGGCGTGTGCCGGCGGCGC
>JAGWMP010000265.1 GCA_028871705.1 Gammaproteobacteria bacterium | reverse complement strand
GGGGCGATATCCCACAAGATGTATTTCTGTGGGATATATCACTGAAAGCGCGCGAGGGCCCGCTTGCTTTCGAGGGCAAGCCCCTCACGGCTCAAACATGCGCGCCACGGAGTGCCGCAACGACCGCTCTCGGGAAACCGCGCAGGCGGCCATGCCGAGAAGATAATCCGTGCAATTATCGCATCCTGGCGAATCTGCAGCGGGATGGGCTGGCGTGTGGCTGCTTCTACGCCAAAAACGCGCGGCTCTGCTATCGCGGCGTTCCTGCTCTAATGTCACGACGCTGCAGAACGTACAGAGCGAGGGCCACCGCCACCGTCGCCGCCCAGCGCGCCCCAAAGCGCATCAGGGCGAGCCAGCCGGTGCTCACGCCCACACCCGCGCTGAGGCGGCCCTGAACGCCGGCTTGCGGCCAGACCACGGTGAAGGTGCTCCAGGCGCCGAGCGCCGCCATCAGGAGAAGTCCGAGGAGAGGCCAGGCCAGTCCCAGCCGGCGCGTGACCGTGTAACGCACCAGGAGGAAGGCACACAGCAGCGGGAACCCGTAGAGGACCAGCCAGGCGATAAGCATCGTTACCCGCTCGCCGACCCGCTCGCTGACCGCAACCAACGCGACGAGCGCACTCAGGGTGCCTACCGACACGGCGAGCAGTCCGGCCGGCGGCAGCAGGACGCACACGATGAGAGGCCAGCGCGCGCCCCACGACTTGAGCGCCGGTTGCTCCAGGGCTTTGCGCACGATTTCATCGTCGCTCCCCAGGCGGCTGCGCGCCGCCGCCTGCGCCGCCTCCGGCGCCTGTCCCCGGGCGGTCTCCTCCTCGAGCAGCGCAGCCGCATGGGTCTTCAGCTCCAACAGCAGCCGTTCGGCCCGTCGCGGGGCGATGCCGCCGCGCAACAAGCGCTCCTGCAGCGAGGCAAACTCGTTTTCAGGCATGGGCTTTTCCTCCCAGGGCGGAGCTGACCGCGGCACTGGCACGCCGCCACTGTTCCGTGAGACCCGCCAGGCGCCTGCGGCCGCTCGCCGTGGTGCGGTAGTAGATTCGCGGCCGGCCGCCGACCGATTCGCGGCGCGAGCGCAGCAGCCCCCCGAGCTCGAGTGCGTGCAGCGTCGGATAGAGCAGGCCCTCGCCGAGGCGGATCTCGCGGCGCGTGACCGCCTGGACCGCCTTGGCGAGCTCATAGCCGTACATCTCCCGGTCGGACAGGAGCCGCAGGATCAGCAGCTCCGATACCCCGCGGGTGAAGCTCGCATTTCGCCGTGGCATTGCCTTGATACCTCCGTCTCATAGGTATCATACATCAATTCAAGATGCATGACACCGGACGGGCCGGGTGCTGCGTGCGGGCCGTTTGACGCGGCAAAGCCGGATCGGTAAGACTCGCGGCGGTGCGATGCCGCGTGTCCGTGGCGCTGCGGGGGTGGTTTCGATGCGTACGTTGCGGGTTGCGGTCATCGCGCTCGTGGCCCTGGCGGTGAGCGGCTGCGCCGAGTTCTGGTGCGCGCCGAATTGCCGCGCCCGGCATCAGGAGTCCTCGAGCCTCGTCGGTTTCCTGTACCCGGACGGCAAGGTCCCGCCCCGGGAGAACAGCATCCCGCAGCTGCGTCTGCCGCTGCGCGTGGGGCTGACGTTCCTCGCAACCCCGGGCAGTGGCGGACCGACCGCGGCGCAGAAGCAGCAGCTGCTCGAGCGCGTCCGCGACCGCTTCAAGGACCGCAGCTTCATCGGCGAGATCGTCGTCATCCCCGACTATTACCTCGCCACGCAGCGCGGCTACGACGGCCTCGCCGCCGTGCAGCGCCTCTATTCCCTCGACCTGATGGCGCTCGTGTCCTACGACCAGGTGACGAACAGCGACGCCAACAACTGGTCGCTGGGCTACCTGACGATCGTCGGCGCGTACGTGCTGAAGGGCAACCGCTACGATGTCTCGACGCTGCTCGACCTGGCGGTCGTCGATCCCGTGACGCGCTCGCTGGTGCTGCGCGCCGGCGGCGTCGACACGCGTGCGGGAAGCGCCACGCTGGTGAATGCTCCGCAGGCGGAGCGCGCCGCCAGCGGCGCGGGCTATGACGCCGCGGCCGACCAGATGATCGCGCACTTCGACGCGGCACTCACCGACTTCGAGACCCAGGTCAAGGCCGGCAAGGCGAACGTGCAGGTGGTGCACACCGGTGGCGGCGGAGCCGGCGGCGGGGGCGCCTGCGGATGGTGGGAGCTTTGCGGACTGCTGCTGCTCGGCTTGTGGCGCAGGAATACCGCTTGCTGCGCGTAAGCCTGCTCGCATGCCTCGGCGCGGCCGTGGCGCACGCTGAGTCCCCGCGGGTGCACCGCCTCGAAGCCACCCCGGCGACGGTCGCTTACGGCTACTACTGGTCGCAAGCGCCGCCCGTGCTGCGCATCCCCTCGGGCGACAGCATCGATGTCGATACGCTGCTGACCAACACACCGGAGGGGCTCGCCCGGGCCGGCGTCCCCGATGAGCGCATCCAATCCTCGCTCAAGGCCATCGTCAGCGAGGTCACCGGCGAGCGGCGCGGCCCCGGTGGTCACATCCTGACGGGTCCGGTCTACGTCGAGGGGGCGGAGCCCGGGGACGTCCTCGAGGTCAGGATCGAGAGCATCGAGCTGGCGCTCGACTACGGCTACAACGGCTGCAAGGGCGTGTTGCCGGAGAACTGCGAGGCCAACGTACCCGTCCGCATCATCCCCCTCGACCGCCAGCGCATGACCGCGCAATTCGCTCCGGGCATCGTGATTCCGCTGCGGCCCTTCTTCGGCAGCATGGGCGTCGCTCCCGCGCCGGAGGCGGGACGCCTCAGCAGCAACCCACCCGGCCGCCACGCGGGCAATCTCGACAACCGCGAGCTGGTGGCGGGCAGCACTCTCTATATTCCTGTCTTCGCGCGCGGCGCCCTGTTCGAGGTCGGCGACGGACACGCGGCGCAGGGCGACGGCGAGGTCGATCAGACCGCGATCGAAACCTCGCTGCGCGCGCGCCTGCGGCTCATCGTCCGCAAGGACATGAAGCTCGTGTGGCCACGGGCGGAGACGCCCACCGACTACATCAGCATGGCGACCGATCCGGACCTCGATGTCGCCACCAGGACCGCGATCCAGGAGATGGTGGATTTCCTGGTGGCGCAGCAAGGGCTGACTCGCCAGTCCGCGTATCAGCTCGTCAGCATCGCCGGAAACGTCGCCGTCACGCAGCTGGTGGATAAACCCAACGTCGGGGTGCACGTACGGCTGCCGAAGAGCCTGTTCGTCGCCCGCCAGAGTCGCTGATCGGCCTCACGCGCGCACGCCCGCGCCGAAGTTCTCAGGCCGCTCCGGTCCGCGGCGCCCCTGGCGGTACAATGCCCCCGGCACTACCACGCCGGAACCCATCATGCACAAGAGCCGTCTCGCGGGATTCATCATCGACTGCCGCACCGACGACCTGGACGCCGCCGCGCAGTTCTGGAGCCGGGCGCTCGGCCTGCCGTTGCGCGCTTCGGCGGCCGCGGAGGACTCGGCCTACCGGCTGCTCGCGACCGCCGCCGATCAGCCGCACCTCGAGGTGCAGCAGGTCGAGCACCCGAGCCGCGTGCACCTCGACATCGAAGCCGACGACATCGAGGCGGAGGTGGCGCGGCTCGAGAAGCTCGGCGCGAAGCGCGTCGGCGCGGTGCGCAGCTGGTACGTGATGGAGGCGCCGACCGGGCAGCGCTTCTGCGTGGTGCGTCCGCAGCGCCCGGACTTCGCGGCGCGCGCCAACAGCTGGGAATGAGGGTGAATCGCGGCGACATCCAGTTCCCGCCCAAGCACGAGCCGCTGCGCGACGACGTGCACGCGCTCGGCGCCCTCGTCGGGGAAATCCTGCGCGAACAGGG
>JAGWMP010000264.1 GCA_028871705.1 Gammaproteobacteria bacterium | reverse complement strand
CCGAGCCTGGCCGGCGACCTTGACGTAGCCCTGCGCCGCCGAGCGGATGTGCACCAGCGGCGTATCGGCCAGCAGCCGGTCGCGGCGCAGGCGGCGGAAGAAGGCGTACAGGCACAGCAGAGCGCCGAGCCCTGCGACGCCCGCGATGACCAGCGGGTTCTGTATGCCGTGGGTGACCATTGCGCGCCGGCGGCGGCGATGGCGCGCTCGCGCGCCCTCAGCGCGAGAACGCCGCCTTCAGGTCGACGTCCGCCTTCTCGTCCGCCTGGAAGTGCAGCAGCGCCGCCTCGGGGAAGTTGCCGAGCCCGGCAATCAGCACGCCCGGGAACGAGGCGATGCGCACGTTGTTGGTGTTGACCGCGTCGTTGTACACCTCGCGGCGGTCGGCGATCGCGGTCTCGAGGCCGCTGATGCGGTCCTGCAGGTGCCGGAACGCCTCGTTCGCCTTGAGCTCGGGGTAGTTCTCGGCGACGGCATAGAGGCCCGAGAGCCCGGTACGCAGCTCCCGCTCCGCGGGGCCGAGGGAGGCGACGTTGCCGCTCGAGCGCGCGGCGTCGACGCCGGCACGCGCCTTCATGACGCGCTCCAGCGCCCCCGGCTCGTACTGCATGTATTGCCGGCAAACCTCGACGAGCTTCGGCAGCTCGTCGTGCCGCTGTACCAGCAGCACGTCGATGTTGGACCAGGCGAGCTTCACCGCGGCCCGCACCTGCACCAGGGCGTTGTAGGCGCCGACCAGGTAACCGACCAGGGCGATGAACAGGAACAGCACGATCAACAGGCCTGACATCGGACTACTCCTCGCGACGGTACGGCTGCCCGCATGAGTCGGGCCGCAGCATACCCTCTGCAAGCCCGCGGCGATGTGAAGGTGTCCCCACCCGCCGGGGACGTGACGCGCGTCACACGGCGGGGGTCACCCGCAGCCCGAGGTCGATGCCGGCGAGCTCGTAGCCCTTGCTGAAATCGCGGATGTGCCGCGCCATCCAGTCACGGGCCCCGCGCGCATCGCGCCCCGCCAGCGCGTCTACCAGGCGCCGCTGCGCCGTGGCGATGCGGCTGCGCGCCTGCGGCACGTTGTCGATCATGACGGCGAGCGAGGGCTCGAGCAGCTGCAGCAGCGGCTCCTGCGCCAGGCGCAGCACCGGGTTGTGGGTGGCGCGGCCGAGGCAGCGGAAGAACTCCGCGCAGCGCTGCACCGCCTGCGGCGCGTCGAGACGTGCCGCGGCGAAGGCCTCCGCGGCGGCCGCCACGGCGGCGAGGTCGGCGGCGCTGCGGGTGCGGGCGGCGGTCTCGGCGAGCGGCGGCTCGAGGATGGTGAGCGCCTCCCAGACGTCGCGCACCGTGACGTCGTGCAGGAGGAGGGCATCGCTCACCCCGGCGGCCACCGCTTCGTGGTGCGGGCGGCTCACCGACATCAGCTTCGAGCCCGGGCGGCGTTGCACCAGGCCGCGGCTCTCGAGCTCGCGCAGCGCCTCGCGCACGGTCGAGCGATTGACGCCGAACTGGCGCGCCAGCTCGACTTCGGAGGGCAGCCGCTCGCCTTCGCGCAGCGCGCGGGACAGGATGCGCGCGCCGATCGCCACCGCCACCTTGCGGTAGGCAGGCTCGAGGGTCAGCGGGGCGAAGGCGACGCTCACGCTTCCGCCTCGAACAGCTCGCGCCCGATCAGCATGCGGCGGATCTCCTGGGTGCCGGCGCCGATCTCGTAGAGCTTGGCATCGCGCAGGAGTCTGCCTGCCGGGTAGTCGTTGATGTAGCCGTTGCCGCCGAGGGCCTGGATGGCATCGAGCGCGGCCGCCGTGGCGCGCTCCGCCGCGAACAGGATGCAGCTCGCCGCATCGCGCCGCCGCACGGTGCGCGCATCGCAGGCGCGCGCCACGGAATAGACGTAGGCGCGCGCGGCGTTGAGCGTGGCGTACATGTCGGCGATCTTGCCCTGCATCAGCTCGAAGGTGCCGATCGGCTGCCCGAACTGCCGGCGCTCGCGCACGTAGGGCAGCACCACGTCGAGCGCCGCGGCGTGCAATCCGAGGGAGCCGCCGGCGAGCACCACGCGCTCGTAGTCGAGCCCACTCATGAGGACGCGCACGCCGCCGTGCTCGGCGCCGACCAGGTTGGCGGCTGGAATGCGGCAGTCGTCGAACACCAGCTCGGAAGTGCTCGAGCCGCGCATGCCGAGCTTGTCGAGTTTCTGGGCGCTCGCGAATCCCGGCGTGCCGCGCTCGAGGAGGAAGGCGCTGATGCCGCGCGGGCCGGCGGCCGGATCGGTCTTGGCGTACACAATGAGGATGTCGGCATCCGGTCCGTTGGTGATCCACATCTTGCGGCCGTTCAGCACATAGGAATCGCCGTGCCGCTCGGCTTTGAGCTGCATCGACACGACATCCGAGCCGGAGCCGGGCTCGGACATCGCGAGCGCCCCGACGTGCTCGCCGGAGAGGAGCTGGGGCAGGTAGCGCCGGCACTGCGCCTCGCTGCCGTTCAGGCGCAGCTGATTGACGCACAGGTTCGAATGCGCGCCATAGGAGAGGCCGACCGAGCCGGAGGCGCGCGAGATCTCCTCCATGACGATCACGTGGGCGAGGTAGCCGAGGCCCGCGCCGCCGAGACTTTCGGGTACGGTGATGCCGAGCAGCCCCTGGGCGCCGAGCGCCGGCCACAGGTCGCGGGGGAACTCGTTGCTGCGATCGATCGCCGCGGCGCGCGGGGCGATCTGCTCCGCGGCGAAGCGGCGCACCTCGCGGCGGATCTCCTCGAGCTCGGTGCCGAGACCGAAATCGCTGTCAGTGCAGTCGAGCGGGCTCATGGGACTTGCCTCTCCTTGGGCGGGATCGTATGATTGTCGGACAAACCGGCAATCATGGCAAGGCCCCATGCCCCGCATCGCCTCCCGGCTCAACCTGCAGTCCCAGGAATACCGTGATAACGAGCGCGCCATGCGCGCCCTGGCCGAGGATCTGCGGCGCGAGGTGACCCGGGTCGCCCGCGGGGGCTCGAAGGCGGCCGTGGACAAGCACCGCGCGGCCGGCAAGCTCTCGGCGCGCGAGCGGGTGCGGGTGCTGCTCGACACCGGCAGCCCCTTCCTCGAGTTCTCGCAACTCGCCGCGCACGGCATGTACGGCGGCGACATCGCCGGCGCGGGGATCGTCACCGGTATCGGCCGCGTCAGCGGGCGCGAGTGTGTCATCGTCGCCAATGACCCGACGGTCAAGGGCGGTACCTACTACCCGATCACCGTGAAGAAGCACCTGCGCGCCCAGGAGATCGCGCGCGACAACCGGCTGCCGTGCGTGTACCTGGTCGAGAGCGGCGGGGCGTTCCTGCCGGCGCAGGACGAGGTGTTCCCGGATCGGGAGCATTTCGGGCGCATCTTCTACAACCAGGCGACGCTCTCGGGCCGGGGCATCGCGCAGATCTCCGTGGTGCACGGCTCGTGCACCGCCGGAGGCGCCTATGTGCCCGCCATGTCCGATGAGAACGTGATCGTGCGCAACCAGGGGCGCGTATTCCTCGGCGGACCGCCGCTCGTGAAGGCGGCGACCGGTGAGGACATCGACGCCGAGTCCCTGGGCGGCGCCGAGGTGCATTGCCGCGAGTCGGGCGTGTGCGACCACTACGCCGAGAACGATACGCACGCGCTCGCCATCGCGCGGCGCATCGTCGCGCGCCTGAAGCCCCCGTCCGACACCGCACCGCCGCGCCCGGCTTGCGAGCCGCACTACGACCCGCAGGAGCTCTACGGCGTCGTGCCCGCGAGCCTGCGCAAGCCCTACGACGTCCGCGAGGTGATCGCGCGGCTGGTCGATGACTCCGCGCTCGATGAGTTCAAGGAGCTCTACGGCACGACGCTGGTGTGCGGCTTTGCGCACCTCGGCGGCTACCCGGTGGGCATCCTCGCCAACAACGGCGTGCTGTTCTCCGAGAGCGCGCTCAAGGGCACGCACTTCA
>JAGWMP010000021.1 GCA_028871705.1 Gammaproteobacteria bacterium | reverse complement strand
AGGGGCCGATCCTGTGCCTGGTGGGACCGCCGGGCGTCGGCAAGACCTCCCTCGGGCAGAGCATCGCGCGTTCGACCAACCGCAAGTTCGTGCGCATGTCCTTGGGCGGCGTGCGCGATGAGGCCGAGATCCGCGGCCACCGGCGCACCTACATCGGCTCGATGCCGGGCAAGATCGTGCAGAACATGTCCAAGGCGGGCGTGCACAACCCGCTGTTCCTGCTCGACGAGGTCGACAAGATGTCGATGGACTTCCGCGGCGATCCGTCCTCGGCGCTGCTCGAGGTGCTCGATCCCGAGCAGAACTCGACCTTCAACGACCATTACCTCGAGGTCGATCTGGATCTCTCCGAGGTGATGTTCGTGTGCACGGCGAACAGCCTCAACATTCCGGCGCCGCTCCTCGATCGCATGGAGGTGATCCGCCTCCCCGGCTACACCGAGGACGAGAAGATGAACATCGCGCGGCGCTATCTGGTGCCGAAGCAGATGAAGAGCAATGGGCTCAAGCCCGATGAGCTCAAGGTGTCCGACTCGGCGCTGCTCGATATCGTCCGCTACTACACGCGCGAGGCGGGCGTGCGCAACCTCGAGCGCGAGATCGCCAAGATCGGCCGCAAGGCCGTCAAGCAGATGCTGCTGCACAAGAAGGAGCAGAAGTCGGTCGCGGTCACGCCGCGTAACCTCGACAAGTTCCTCGGCGTGAAGCGCTTCCGTTACGGCAAGGCCGAGGACATGAACCGCGTGGGCCAGGTCACCGGGCTCGCCTGGACCGAGGTCGGCGGGGAGCTCCTCACGATCGAGGCCGCGGTCGTTCCCGGCAAGGGGAAGCTGCAGCACACCGGTCAGCTGGGCGAGGTGATGCAGGAGTCGATCCAGGCGGCGATGACCGTGGTGCGCAGCCGCGCCCAGGTGCTCGGGCTCGAGGGCGAGTTCTACCAGAAGCACGACGTGCATCTGCACATCCCCGAGGGCGCGACGCCGAAAGACGGCCCGAGCGCCGGCATCGGCATGTGCACGGCGCTGGTCTCGGCGCTCACGAAGATCCCGGTGCGCTCGGATGTCGCCATGACCGGCGAGATCACGCTGCGCGGCGAGGTGCTGCCGATCGGCGGGCTCAAGGAGAAGCTCCTGGCGGCGCACCGTGGTGGGATCAAGACCGTGCTCATCCCGGATGAGAACGAGAAGGACCTGGTCGAGATCCCCGACAACATCAAGGGCAACCTCGAGATCAAGCCGGTGAAGTGGATCGATGAGGTGCTCGCGGTGGCGCTCACCAAGCAGCCGCTGCCGCAGCAGGCCGCCGACGCGCCGCCCTCTCCCGCGGAGGGAGAGGATAAGCGCGGCCGGCGCAACGGCCGGCGCGTCAAGTCAGTGGTGCCCCCGGCTCACTAAGAGGCTAGGATCCGGGCTCGGGGTCTTCGGGCCCAGCCGGCAAAGGCCGCGCCCTTTGCCGGCGGTTTTCGAAGTGATGTCCGGCGAAATCGGCGCAGCCGATTTCGCCCAATAAAACCAGGGTGCTTAGCTCAGCGGGTAGAGCGTCGCCCTTACAAGGCGAATGTCGGCGGTTCGAGCCCGTCAGCACCCACCAGATCTGAAGCGGCGCATCGGTCTTTAGTCGAACACGTCGTACTCGACCTGCAGGATCTCGCCGGTGCTCACGTTCACCAGGATCGCATCGGTGTCACCTGAGCTCAGCCGAAGCGTACCGCGAGCATCGAGACCGAGCCGCCATCGATACCGTCCGTCGGAAATGTAACCAACTCTTCGGGAAAGCTCGCGCCTAGCGCATACAGGAGCGGCAGATAATGCTCCGGCGTTGGCGCCGCGAGCAGGGCGTCTTCGCCCAAAGCGCTGTAGTCGACGACCGACAGGTGATCGCCCGCCAGCAACCGCGCGCGCAGCGTCGACTCGAAGCGCACCGCCCAATCGTAAGGCTCGGCCGGATGGCGGCCCCAGGCGTAAGCATTGAGGTTGTGCACCACGTTGCCGCTGCCGAGGATCAGCACGCCCGCCTCGCGCAGCGCCCGCAGCCGCACGCCGAGCTCGTAGTGAAACGCGGGGGGGCGCGTCGCGTCGATGCTGAGCTGCACCACCGGGACGTCGGCGCGCGGGAACACGTGACGCAGCACCGACCAGGTGCCGTGATCGAGGCCCCACGTAAGATCGGCGCCGACCGGTAGCGGCGCGAGCAGCGCCGCGATGCGCTCGGCGAGGGCCGGATCGCCGGGGGCGTCATAGCGCACCGCGTAGAGCTCGCGCGGGAAGCCGCCGAAATCGTGGATGGTGCGCGGTGTGGCCATCGCCGTCACCGCGGTGCCGGGAATATACCAGTGGGCGGAGATCGCGAGCACGGCGCGCGGGCGCGGCTCGAGACCCGCGCCGAGCGCCGCCCAGGCGCGCGTCCAGGCGTTCTGCTCGAGCGCGTTCATCGGGTTGCCGTGTCCGAGAAACACGGCCGGCAGCCGCGCGCTCACGGGCGTGCCGCTCCCGGCTGCGGCTGCGACAGCAGCGTCACCGCCGATTGGTAGAGCCTGGCGCGCAAGGCGTAGCGCTCAGAGGCGCGCGTCACGTAGCGCACCGCGATCTCGATGCCGCCGCCGGCGGGCGCCGGCCGGATGGCGATGCCGGGTTGCGCGGTGAAGCCCGGCTGCCGCCCGCGCGCGGCGCGCTGCCACTCGGCTTCCGCCTGCCGGGTACTCTCGGCGGTCGCCTCGGTCACTTCCTGCTGAATCGCAGCGGCGATTCGATGCGCATCGCGGTCGAACGGCACCATCACGAGCAGCTCGTCCCACAACCACTGGCCGGTGGTCGAGAAGTTGAAGTAGTGGCCCTCGATCGCGAAGGCGTTGGTGAAGGTGACGCGGCGGCCGGTGGGGTGCCCCGCGTCGGTCCAGTTGCCGGTCTCGAGCAATACGGTGTGGAAGATGCCGAGCTCGACGACCTCGCCGCTGACGCCGTTGATCTCGACCCAGTCGCCGACGCGTATGCCGTGCTTGCCCATCAGCACGAACCAGCCGAGGAAGCCGATGATGAAATCCTTGAGCGCGACCGTGAGTCCCGCACCGGCGAGGCCGATCATGGTGCCGAGCTGATTCGGCATGCCGACCAGTACCAGGAGGATGACCACCACGCCGACCACCTGACAGGAGACCCCGACCACGCTGCGCAGCGTCGCCACCTGGCGGCGGTCGATGCTGGTGCGGCTGAGGAGCTTCTCCAGCGAGCGGTCGATCACGATCAGCAGCAAGAGCAGCGAGAGCACGATCGTGACGTCGAGGAGGCACGAGTGCAGCAGGGCATTCGCCTCGCCCTCAACGACCACGCCCCACTGCCGGTAGGTCTCGGCGAGGCGCTGACGCGCGGCGATCCGCTGCGCGCGGATGGTGAGTCGGCTCTGCTCGGCGGCGAGATGGCGCGTCACGGCAGCGAGCGCGCTGCTTGAGAGGGCCGGGGCCGCCCCCGGCGCCGCGGCTTCTGGCGCTGCGCCCGCAGGGCTCGCGGCGGGGCCCGGCGTCCCGCGCGCCTGCTCCTTGCGCGCGGCGAACTCGGCAGCGAGCTCCTTGCCTTCGGCTTCGAGCTGCGCGGCGCTCTCGGCCGCATGGGCCTGTGCCCTGCCGAGCCAGTACACCCGGCGATGCAGCGCCATCCATTGACGGACCTCGCCGACCAGGCCCTTGAGCGTGCCGACCCCGGTGGCCGCAGCGGTGGGCGCTTCGAGGCGGCGTTGCGCGGCCGCCTCGTGCTCCTGCTGCATCTTTGCGATGCGCTGGTGCTCGTTGCCGCCGGCGCGCATGAGATCGTCGTTCGCCTGCGCGACCTCGTCCTGGTCGAGCTGCTGCTGCGCCTGGGCGAGGTCGAGCTGATCCTGAATGGCGGCCTTGGCAGTGTCGGCGCCCTTCGCGAGCGCGCCAGTGAGATGCTTGACGCGGTCGCTGTCGTCCGCGAGTCGCTGCTCGGCCCTGGTGAGACGCTCCTGGATTGCGAGCGCCTCGGGACTCAACACCGGCGGATGCGCCTCGAGGTGGCGCAGCGCCCCGGCGAACGCCAGGTCGAGCTCATGATCGGCGAGCTGCACGGCGGTCTGCGCCAACGGCGCCTCTTCGGGCGTGGTGGCGAAGCGCGCCAGACGCTGCGCCGCGACGAGCGTGCTCTCATCGACCGCCGGCAACGTGTTCCCGGGAACGTTCGCGGCCTGCGGCGCGGCGCGCAGCGCGCCGAGCGGCGTGGCGGAGGCGGGCGGGCGCGTCGCCCACAGGCCGTAGCCGGTGGCGGCGAGCAGCGCCAGGACCAGGACGGCGAAGATCCTTTGCAGTGGGCTCATGCCCCTATGATGCCACGCAGACCTCGAAGCCTTCCTCGCGCCAGCCGCTCATGCCGCCCACCATGGCCGCGCCCGCTTCACGCGCGCTGCGCCGGCGGCGCGCTCGGCCTCCCGGGCTCAGTAGGCGATGAACGGCCCGGTCGCCCCGCCCGCGTTCATGCCCTCGATGGCGACGAAGACGTTGCGGTTGTAGAAGTAGGGGAGCCCGAAGTCGAAGGTCTGCGGCGCCGCGATGCCGAGCGGCGCGCCGAGCTGCGGGTAGGCGGCGAGGCTCTGCTGCAGCATCGTGCCGGCGTTGCCGACGGTGAAGCTCGCCGCGAGCTGCATGTTGCTCGCGGTGGTGATGGTGGCCGTGAGATTCGCGGGGGTGCAGTAGAAACCCGCGCCGTTGAGGCCGGTGGCGCAGACGCTGAGCGCATTGTCGTTGAAGAGCAGGGCGCTAGAGCCGCTGTCGAGAAAGCTCAGCGGATAGTCGACGGCGCCGAAGGTCACATCGATCGTGCCGGTGGTGGCATTGATGGCGAGCACCGTGGCGTTGCCGAGCGTGTTGTTGGTCTCGGTGCTGATGCCGAAGACGAGCGAGCCCGTGGCGCTTACGGCGCCATTGGCCGCGACGCCCGGCAGCTCGACGATGACGCCGTTATTGTCCGCGCCGAAGGCCGCCACCGGGTTCGGCACCTGCAGAGTCACCGCCTCGGTGATGCCAGTGCAGACGGCGCCGTTCGGCGGGCACTCGTAGTAGGTGCCGGTAGTGACCGCGGTGGCGCACTGGGTCCCGCAATCCTGCGCGAAGACGCTGACGCCGATGATGCCGTTCGCGCCGAGCGTCATGACCGTGTCCTCCTCGTTCGGTGCGGGACCCGAGCAGTCGGCCGGGACCTGGGTGAAGTTCGGATTGCCGATGACATGGATCGGGATGGCGCTCGCTTTCTCGCTGCCGATCTCGAGGTCGGCGGACATCACGGGCCCCCAGCTGTAGCCGTCGGCGAACTGCGCACACTCCGCCACCGGCACGGTCGTGCCGCCGAGGTACTGCTGCGGCAGGGCGCTGAGGAGCGAGGGGTTGAGCACCGAGGACACAACGCGCAGACCCGAGGAGCCGGTGTCGACCTGGACGTGGTCGATCGTCTGGCAGTTCTGCGTCCCCGGCGCGCAGAGCGTGAGCGTGATGAAGGCGATGTTGACGAAGGCGGGACCGGCCGGTCCGATCTCGACGGTGAGCGGCACGGTGTTCGGGCCGCTCGTTCCGCCTCCCCCGCCTGTGGAGCCGAGCCCGCCGCCGCCGCCGCCGCCGCAGGACGCGAGCAGCGCGAGCGAAGCCAGGCCGAGCGAGGCCAGGATCGAGACCCGA
Source organism: Gammaproteobacteria bacterium (assembly GCA_028871705.1). Lineage (GTDB taxonomy): Bacteria > Pseudomonadota > Gammaproteobacteria > Steroidobacterales > Steroidobacteraceae > 13-2-20CM-66-19. The sequence goes on along the minus strand of JAGWMP010000021.1, from coordinate 16,281 downwards.
TAGGTATGCATGCGAGGCTCCCTGAAGCTTTCGAGTCAGCGCAGGTCCGCGACCTGGAAATTCGCGGGCAGGAGCGCGGGGTCCCAGGCCCGGCCGTAGAAGGCGCGCATGCGGCCGTTCGATTCGACGACGAGTCCCGGCTGCTCGACGGCGAGGTGCCGGTGGCCGCCGGCGTGCGGCGCGGCGGCCGCCTGCGCATAGCGGGCGTAGTAGCTGCCGAGCATCTGCCGCAGATCCGGGCGCACCGGTCCCTGCCAGCTCAAGCCGAACACCGTGCCGCCCGCCGTCAGGTATTCGCGGACGTGAACGCCGGCCGGGGTGGTGATCTCGCGGACCTCGTAGCCGGCGATGTTGCGGATCGCGACCTTGCCGTTCAAGACCACCCGGTCGGCTTCGACCGAGCCGATGTCGGCGCCGAGCGACGCCGCGGCGGGCGGCGCCAGGGCGAGGCTCCCGAGGATCAGGCTCCCCAGGGTGAGGGCGGGGAGCGGGAGGAGTCTCTCCAGGGTTCTCATGGCCGCGATCCTTCGGGTGACGGCAACGCGTGAACCGTACCCCCGCGGGGGCCGGGTCCACCCGTGCATAGCGCGCAAACAGCTCTTTTGGTTGACCATTTGGTGGGTCCTGGGTTCAGCGGCAAGGATACCCGGCGCTCCCCGAAACCGCTTGTAGGCGGATTCCTCTATCCGCTAGGATTCGCCCCCCAATTCGGAGCGGTAGTTCAGCTGGTTAGAATACCGGCCTGTCACGCCGGGGGTCGCGGGTTCGAGTCCCGTCCGCTCCGCCACCCGACCTAGAGAGCCAAGCCAGCCCACACATGCTTCAGCGCATCGGAGACGCCCTCAAGGGCACTGAGGGAAGCGGCAAGCGCAAATGGATCACCTACTTCTTCGTAGGGGCGCTGTCGATCGTATTTGCCGCCTGGGGTGCCTACGGCATCGTCAACCTGAGCTTCGGAGAGCCGAACTACGCGGCCGAGGCGGGTGGCACCAAGATCACCCTCGAGCAGGCCCGCAACAACTGGCTGCGTGAGCAGTCCCAGTGGCAGCAGCGGCTCGGCGGGGCGGAGCTCCCGGCGGAGCTGCGCGCGCGGCTGCAGGACCAGGTACTCGAGGGCATGATCCGCGATGCGCTCCTCGACAAGCGCACCCACGACCTCGGCTACCGCGTCGGACACGATGAGCTCATCGAAGCCATCAAGAGCGAGCCCGCGTTCCAGATCAACGGCCAGTATTCCCCGGCGGCCGCGAGCGATGCGCTGGCGCGCGCCGGATTCACCGAGGCGGCTTTCCAGGAGCGGCTGCGCAGCGACCTGCAGCGCTCACAGCTCGAGGCCGCGATCCGCGGCTCGGACTTCCTCACCCCGGTCGAGGCCGCCCGCTTGCGCGAGCTCGAGGACCAGGAACGCGAGGTGCGGTACCTGACGCTGCCCGCCGAGAAGTTCCCGGGCGCGCCGGCCGACGATGCGGCCGTGGCGGCCTACTACCAGGCGCACGAGAAGGAATACCTCACCCCCGAGTCGGCGCACATCGAGTACGCGGAGCTCAAGCTCGACAGCCTCGAGAGCACCCTCACGGTGAGCGATGCGGACCTGCACGCGCAGTACGAGAAAGAGAAGAGCCAGCTCGCCACTCCCGAGAAGCGCCGCGCGCGCCACATCCTCATTCCCGTCTCCAGCCCCAATGACGACGCCGCCGCTCTCAAGGAGGCGCAGGACCTCTTCGCCCAGGCCAAGGCGGGCAAGGATTTCGGCGAGCTCGCCAGGCAGTACTCCAAGGATCCGGGCTCCGCCCCGAGCGGCGGCGATCTCGGCTTTGCCGACAAGAGCACCTTCGTGCCGCCCTTCGCGGAAGCGCTCTTCAGCATGAAGCCCGGCGAGATCCGCGGGCCGGTGAAGACGCAGTTCGGCTACCACATCATCAAGCTCGAGGAGATTCAGGCCGGCAAGGGCAAGACCTTCGAGGAGGCCCGGCCGCAGCTCGAGTCCGAGCTCAAGCGCAACCAGGCGACCGACCGCTTCGGCGAGATCCAGGAGCAGCTCGAGACGCGCCTCTCCGAGCCCAACGCCTCGCTCAGTACGCTGGCGCAGGAGTTCAAGCTCGAGCGCGGCGACATCCCTGAGTACCTCAAGGGCGCCGGTGCCGCCCCGCTCGGTGCCGCGCAGCCGCTCCAGGACCTGCTCTTCGGGGAGCCGCCGCTCGCCGCCGGGCGTCTCGGGGGACCGGTGCTGATCGGCGACAACGCGCTCGTCATCGTGCGCATGGTCGAGCACCGCAAGCCCGCACCCAAACCCCTCGGCGAGGTGCGCGCCGAGATCGTCGCCGCGATCGGCAAGGAGCGCGCCACCGCCGCGGCGCTCAAGGCCGCCGACGGCGCGCGCGCACGCCTCGAAGCCGGCACGCCCTTCGAGGCCGTGGCGCAGTCGCTCGGCTTACACGCCGAGCCCGCCCGCTTCGTCGGCCGTAACGACCCTTCCATCTCCGCGCCGATCCGCACCGCGGTATTCGCGGCGCCGCGGCCGGGCAAGACGCCGGTATTCCGGGCGTTCGCACTGCAGAGCGGCGGGGCGGCGCTCATCGACGTGAGCGCGGTGCGCACCGCGGCCGCGGCGGGGACTCCCCAGGAGCAGGCCGACCGCGCCCAGCAGGCCGCCGGGCGCGAAGGGGTGGGCGATGTGATGGCCTATGTCGCCGAGATGCGGCGCACGGCCGACGTGCGCAAGAACCCGAAGGCGTTCGACTAGCCTTCGCCGGCCTCGAGCGGGAAGCTCATGCCGACGGTGCTGAAGCCGCCGTCGACGTAGACGATCTCCCCCGTGATGCCCGCCGCGAGATCCGAGCACAGGAACGCGGCGGTGTTGCCGACGTCCTCGAGCGTCACGTTACGGCGCAGCGGGGCGATCTCGGCGACGCGGCTCAGCATCTTGCGAAAACCGGGAATGCCGGCGGCGGCGAGGGTCTTGATGGGTCCGGCCGAGATGCCGTTGACGCGGATCCCGGCGGGACCTAAGTCCGCCGCCAGGAAGCGCACGTTGGCCTCGAGGCTCGCCTTGGCGAGGCCCATGACGTTATAGCCCGGGATCGAGCGCATCGCGCCGAGGTAGGTGAGCGTCAGCAGCGCCCCGGCGCGGCCCGCCATCAGCGGCTGCGCGCCGCGGGCGAGGGCCGTCAGGCTGTAGCTCGACACGTCGTGCGCGATGCGAAAGCCCTCGCGGCTGGTCGCCGCGACGAAGTTGCCGGTGAGCGCCTCGCGGGGCGCGAAGGCCACCGCGTGCACGAGCACATCGAGCGCGCCCCACTCGCGCTTGAGGAGCTCGTAGGCCGCATCGATCTGCCCGTCGACGGTCACGTCGAGCGGCATGGTGAGGCGCGAGCCGAGCGAGTGCGCGAGGGGCTCGACCCGCTCCTTCATCTTGTCGTTGACGTAGGAGAAGGCGAGCTCCGCGCCTTCGCGGTGCATGGCCCGGGCGATGCCCCAGGCGATCGAGCGGTCGGTGGCGACGCCGACGATGAAGGCGCGCTTGCCGGCGAGAAATCCCATGTTGAGTCCTCCCGGCCCGATTATGCCGGAAGTCGCGCCCGGCGCGAGTCCCGCGCGGACCGCGCCGCGGCTTCAGCCGTGGCGCACCACGTGGATGTGCAGCTTCTGGCCGGCGTGAATGTGCGGGTGCGCGGTGAGGCCGTTCCAGGCGAGCAGCTGCGGCACGCTGCACTGGAAGAGCTGCGCGATGCCGGCCACCGTGTCGCCGCTCCTCACGGTGTAGACGACGTGCCGGTGAGAGCGTGCGTGGCCCGTGGAGCCGCCGCCGGCCGAGGTGACGCGAATCCGCTGGCCGGCGCGTAGCGCATCACCGGGCTGCATGCCGTTCAGCACCGCGAGCGTGTTCACGTCCATGCCGTTGCGCCGGGCGATCGACCAGAGCGTGTCGCCGCGGCGGACCACCTGCACGTGAGGACGGCGGCCGCGCACGTGGCCGTCGACGCGCGCCGCGGCCAGCAGCACCTTGGCGGGCAGCTGCGTGTCCGCGCTCGGGACGCGCACCTCGTCGCCGACCGTGAGGCGCCCCTCGGGCAGGTCGTTGAGCTCGCGGATCACGTTGGTGGTGGTGTGGAACTGCGCCGCCACCGAGGCGACCGAGTCGCCGTGCTTGACGGCATAGCGCGTGACGCCGAGCAGCTGATCGGCCGTGAGCTGGGCGATGTTCTGGGTGAAGACCTCCGCGGCATCCACCGGCAGCAGCAGGTAGTAGGGTCCGACCGGATCGGTGGCCCAACGGTGGAATGCGGGGTTGAGCTCGTAGAGCTCCTCGGGCGTGATGCCGGCGATCTCGGCGGCGACCTTGAGGCTCACCTGGCCGCCGGTGGCGACGCGGGCGAAGTAGGGCTGGTTGGCGACCGGGGTGATCTCGAGGCCGTAGGCGGCCGGGTCGCGCACCAGGCGTCCCATGGCGAGGAGCTTCGGCACGTAGGCGCGCGTCTCCTTCGGCAGCCACAGATCCCAGAAGTCGATCGGCCGCCCCGAGGCGCGGTTCATGGCCACCGAGCGCTCGACGATGATCTCGCCGCAGTTGTAGGCGGCGATCGCGAGCAGCCAGTCGCCGTTGAATTCATCGTGCAGCGACTGCAGGTAATCGAGCGCGGCGCGCGTCGACTCGACGATGTCGCGGCGCCCGTCGTACCACCAGTCCTGCCGCAGGCCATAGCGTGAGCCGGTGCCGGGAATGAACTGCCACAGGCCCGAGGCGCTCGCCCGCGAGTAGGCATAGGGCTCGAAGGCGCTCTCGACCACCGGCAGCAGCGCGAGCTCGAGCGGCATGCCGCGCGCCTCGAGCGCGCTCACGATGTGATAGAGATAAAGATCCGCGCGGCCGAAGGCGCGCTGCAGGTAATCGGGGTTGTTCGCGTACCAATGCAGCTGCTGGTCGATCGCGCGGCGCTCCTCGCCGTCATCGAGCTTGAAGCCGGCGCGCATGCGGGCGAAGAGGTCGGCGTACTGCGCAGGAGGCGCCGGCGTGCCATCGATGGGGGCGGCGGCGGCGCCGTCCGGGGCGCTGGTGCCGGCGGCGGGCGGTGCCACTTGCGCGGGCTCGGCCGGGACTGCCGGCGCAGCAGCAGGCGCCTCGTCAGCGGCCGCGGCGGGTGCCGCGACAGGTGGGGCTGTGGTGGGTGCGGGGGTGGGCACCCCGGAGAGCATGACCGGCAGCTGCGGGGCCGGCGCGGGCGCACTCGCGCTCGCCTGCGGGGTCGGCTCGCCCGGGCGGGCAGCGGGGGCGCTGGCGCACGCCGCCAATACCAACGGTGCCAGCCAAAGCACTGCCTGTCGCGCGGTTCTCATTGCTGCCGTCGTCAACGTTCCGTACCCCCGGTAGGCGTGCTAAGTTCCCCGACGCCTCATCCTTGGGCACGGGTCCTTGGAATTGGGACGCTACTGGTTCAGGACCGGGAATTTAACCGGTAAGTTCACATATTTACCAGCCTTAGCATCGTGCCAGTTCGCAATTCAGCCATTCCCGACCGCGACGCCGCGCTTGCCGCCTGGTGGGGTACGCCGCTTGGCCGCTCGCTGCTCGCCGCCGAGTCCGAGCTTCTCGCCGAGGCGATGGAGGACGTCTTCGGCTGGGAGCTGCTGCAGATCGGCGCCTGGGGCAGCGCGCGGGAGCTGCTGGCACGCGGGCGCACGCGCCGCCAGAGCCTCATCGCCGCGCCCGGTTTCCCGGGCGGTGCCGATATCCTGGCCCGCCCCTCGCACCTGCCCGTGACCAGCGACTCGATCGATGCGGCGCTCCTTCCCCACACGCTCGAGTTCGCCCCCGACCCTTACGCGATCCTGCGCGAGGTCGACCGCGTGCTGGCCGGGGAGGGGCAACTGCTGATCCTCGGGTTCCGGCCGTGGAGCCTCTGGGGGCTGCGCTCGCGGGCGAGCCGCCGCGGCTTTCCGCCCGGGATGCGCCGCGTGCTCTCGCCCAATCTGGTGCGTGAGTGGCTGGTGCTGCTCGGCTACGAGATCGTCACGGCGTCGCGCTACCTGCATCTCGGTCCCTGGAGCCGCGTGACCCCGGAGGACGGGACGGCGCGCGTGCTGCGCCCGGGACTCACCTACCCGCTGCCCGCCGGGGCCTATCTCCTCAAGGCGCGCAAGCGCGTCTACACGATGACGCCGATCCGCCCGCGGCTGCGTGAGCGGCCCGCGGTGCTCGGCGGCCTCGTCAAGCCGACGACCCGCTCGGGCCTGTAGTGATCGAGATCTACACCGACGGCGCCTGCCGCGGCACTCCCGGCGTCGGCGGCTGGGCGGCGCTGCTCAAGCGGGGCACGGACGAGAAGGAAATTCTCGGCGCCGAAGCGCACACCACCAACAACCGCATGGAGCTCACCGCGGTGATCCGCGCGCTCGAGGCGCTGCGCCGGCCGGTCGCGGCGCGCATCTATACCGATTCGGAGTACGTGCGCCGCGGCGTCACCGAATGGCTCGCCGGCTGGAAGGCACGCGGCTGGCGCACGGCGGACAAGAAGCCCGTGAAGAACCAGGACCTGTGGCTGCGGCTCGATGAGCTCATCGTGCCGCATCGTCTCGAGTGGCACTGGGTAAAGGGCCACTCCGGTGTCGCCGATAACGAACGGGTCGACCGGCTCGCGAACGAGGCGATCGACGCCTTCGAGTCGCCCGCCTTGCGGTAGACTCCCCCGCCATGCGCCAGATCGTGCTCGACACCGAAACCACCGGACTCGAGCCCGAGCTCGGGCACCGCATCATCGAGATCGGCTGCATCGAGCTCGTCAACCGCCGCGCCACCGGCCGTACGTTCCACCGGTACTTGAACCCCGAGCGCGACATCGACGACGCGGCGCTCGCCGTGCACGGCATCTCGCGCACCGACCTCGACGGCCAGCCGCGCTTCGCGGAGGTTCACGAGGAGCTGCTCGCCTTTCTCGCCGACGCCGAGCTCGTGATCCACAACGCCGCCTTCGACGTGGCGTTCCTCGATGCGGAGCTCGGGCGCCTGCCGGGGGAGCTGCGGCGCATCGGCGCGGTGTGCCAGGTGCTCGATACGCTCGCACTGGCGCGCGAGATGCACCCCGGTCAGCGCAACAACCTCGATGCGCTCGCCCGGCGCTACGAGGTGGACAACTCCCATCGCGAGCTGCACGGCGCGCTGCTCGATGCGCGCATCCTCGCCGACGTCTATCTCGCGATGACCGGCGGACAGGGCGCCCTCGCCCTCGCCGAAGCCGCCGCGCCGCGCGGACCCGATGGTACCCGGCCGGTGCGCGAGCTGGTGCGCACCGGGCTCGCGCTGCCGATACTCGCGGCGAGCGAGGAGGAAGTGCGCGCGCACGAGGCGCTGCTCGCCCTCATCTCCCGTGCGAGCGGCGGCCGGTGCCTGTGGCCGGCGGCCGGGGCCGCGGCGCCGGCGGCGGCCGTGCAGTGCTCGAGCGCCTGAGGCGCTGCAGGTGACGATGTGCTGACGCTGCGCAATTGCCGCATCGCCGTGGTGGGTCTCGGGTACGTGGGACTGCCGCTCGCGGTCGAGTTCGGCAAGCGCTATGAGACGCTCGGCTTCGACGTCAAGCCCGAGCGCGTGGCGCAGCTGCGCACGGGGCGTGACACGACGCTCGAGGTGACGCGCGAGGAGCTCAGGAGCGCACGCCACCTCGGCTTCACGACCGAGCTCGCGGACTTGAAGCGTTGCCGGGTGTTCATCGTGACGGTGCCGACGCCCATCGATGAGTACAAGCGTCCCGACCTGACTCCGCTCGTTCGGGCCAGCGAGAGCGTCGGCAAGGTCCTGCGCCGCGGGGCGATCGTCATCTACGAGTCGACCGTCTATCCGGGTTGCACGGAAGAGGTCTGCGTGCCGATCCTCGAACGCGAGTCGGGGCTCAAGTTCAATCAGGATTTCTTCGCCGGCTACAGCCCCGAGCGCATCAATCCGGGCGACAAAGAGCACCGCCTGACGACCATCAAAAAGGTCACCTCGGGCTCGACCCCCGAAGTCGCCGCGCTCGTCGACAAGCTCTACGGATCGATCGTCAGGGCCGGGACCCATCCGGCCTCCAGCATCCGGGTCGCCGAGGCGGCCAAGGTGATCGAGAACACGCAGCGCGACGTCAACATCGCGCTCATCAACGAGCTGGCGCTCATCTTCAACCGGCTCGGGATCGACACCGAGGAGGTACTGGCGGCCGCCGGCAGCAAGTGGAACTTCCTGCCCTTCAGGCCCGGCCTGGTGGGCGGCCACTGCATCGGCGTCGATCCCTATTACCTGACTCACAAGGCGCAGGAGATCGGCTACCACCCCGAGATGATCCTCGCCGGTCGGCGCCTGAACGACAACATGGCGCTCTACGTGGCCGGTCAGATCATGCAGCGCATGGCGGCCAAGCGTATTCACGTCAAAGGTGCGCGGGTGCTGGTGCTGGGGATCACCTTCAAGGAGAACTGCCCCGACATCCGCAACTCCAAGGTGGTCGATGTGGTGCGCGAGCTCGCCAAACAAGGCGCGCGGGTCGACATCCACGATCCCTGGGCGGCGGCGGCCGAGGTCCGGCATGAGTACGGCCTGAAGCTCACCGGCTCGCTCAAGCCCCGCCACTACGACGTGGCCGTGCTGGCCGTGGCGCACCGGGAGTTCCGCGAGCTCGGCGTGCGCGGCGTGCGGCGCCTGTGCAGAAGGCCGCACGTGCTCTACGACATCAAGCATCTGTTCAGCGCGGCGGATACGGACGGGCGCCTGTGAAGATCCTGGTCACGGGCGCCGCCGGCTTCATCGGCGCGGCAACGGCGCTCAAGCTCCTCGATCGCGGTTACGAAGTCGTCGGGCTCGACAACCTCAACGCCTACTACGACGTCACGCTCAAGGAGGCGCGTCTCAAGCGCCTCGCGGCTCATGCCGGCTTCCGCTTCGTGAAGCTCGACCTCGTCGACTCCGCGCAGGTCGCCGCGCTCTTTACGCACGAGAAGTTTGCGCGCGTCGTCCACCTCGCCGCGCAGGCGGGCGTGCGCTATTCGCTCGAGAACCCGCATGCCTATATCACGAGCAACGTGACCGGCACGCTGAACGTCCTCGAGGGCTGCCGCCATACGGGGGTCGGGCACCTGGTGTACGCCTCGACCAGCTCGGTCTACGGCGCCAATACCAACATGCCCTTCTCGGTGCACCGCGGGGTCGATCATCCGCTGTCGCTGTACGCGAGCACCAAGCGGGCGAACGAGCTCATGGCGCACAACTACTCGGCGCTCTTCAAGCTGCCGACGACCGGACTGCGGTTCTTCACCGTGTACGGGCCGTGGGGACGGCCGGACATGGCGCTGTTCCTCTTCACGCGCAATATCCTCGAAGGCAAGCCGATCGACGTCTTCAACAACGGCCATCACCAGCGCGACTTCACCTACGTCGACGACATCGCCGAGGGCGTGGTGCGCGCATCCGAGCGTGTCGCGGCGCCCGATCCGGCCTGGGACGGCAACACGCCGGATCCGGCCTCGAGCTTCGCGCCTTTTCGACTCTACAACATCGGCAACCACTGTCCGGTACAGCTGCTGCGCTACATCGAGCTCATCGAGGAGACCCTCAGGCGCAAGGCGATCAAGAACTTCCTGCCGCTGCAGGCGGGCGACGTCCCCGAGACCTGCGCCGACATCGAGGACCTCGTGCGCGACGTCGGCTACCGGCCGGCGACCCCGGTCGAGGTCGGGGTGCGCGCCTTCGTCGAGTGGTTCTGCGAGTATTACGGCTACCGGCGCTGATCCATCCGGCACTTCGGCAGGCCACTCGCCACGACGCTGCTAGAATGGCGGGCCATGCAGGTACCCCTCCTTGATCTGAAGGCGCAGTACGCCGGGCTCGCCACCGAGATCCAGACGGCGATCGCGGGCGTTTGCGCCAGTCAGGCCTTCATCCTCGGGCCCGCGGTCAAGGCGCTCGAGGCCGCCGTCGCCTCCTATAGTCAGTGCCGGCGTGGCGTCGGCGTCTCCTCGGGAACGGATGCGCTGCTCCTCGCCCTGATGGCGCTCGGCATCGGCCCCGGGGACGCGGTGATCACGAGTCCCTTCACGTTCTTCGCGACGGCCGGGACGATCGCGCGCACCGGGGCGCGGCCGCTGTTCTGCGACATCGAGCCCGACACGTTCAATCTGTCGCCGCGGGCGGTCGAGGCGTTCCTGGCGGAGCGTTGCGAGCGGCGCGGCAGCGATCTCATCGAGCGTGCGACGGGGGCGCGGGTCCGGGCCCTCATGCCGGTGCACCTCTATGGACAGCTCGCCGACATGCGCTCCCTCATGGCGAGCGCGCAGCGCCACGGGCTCAAGGTGCTCGAGGACGCCGCGCAGGCGATCGGTGCCGAGGATGCGGCACGCAAACGCGCCGGCAGCTTCGGCGACATCGGCTGCCTCTCCTTCTTCCCCACCAAGAATCTCGGGGCGTTCGGCGATGCCGGCATGTGCGTCGCCAACGATGCGGCGCTCGCCGAGCACATGGAGATCCTGCGGGTGCACGGCGGCAAGCCGAAGTACTACCACCAGTTCATCGGAGGCAACTTCCGCATCGACGAGCTGCAGGCGGCGGTCCTGAACGTGAAGCTGCCGCACCTCGATGCCTGGAGCGCGGCGCGGCAGCGCAACGCTGCCTTCTACGATGCGGCCTTCGAACGCGCCGGCACCGCCGCGAACGTCGCGACGCCGCGCACCGTTCCCGGAGCGCGCCACATCTACAATCAGTATGTCATCCGTGCGCAACGCCGCGACGAGCTGCGCGCGCATCTGGCGGCGGCCGGGGTCGGTACAGAGATCTATTATCCGGTGCCCCTGCACCTGCAGAAATGCTTCGCGTACCTCGGTCACAAGGAAGGCGACTTTCCGGAGTCCGAGCGGGCAGCCCGCGAGACGCTGGCACTGCCGATATACCCCGAGCTCACCGAAGCGCAGCTCGAGTACGTGGTGGCGGCCATCAGGGATTTCTACCGCCGTTGAGGCGCGCGGAGCGCGACCGGAGAATCGATGGGCAGCAATCTGGTATCCGGGCCCCGGACGGCCGGGTGGAGCGAGCTCACCGCGCACGCCGCGCGGCTGGCCGGGGAGCCGGTGCGCGAGCTCTTCGCGCGCGACCCGCGCCGCTTCGAGCACTTCTCGCGCGAAGCCGTGGGGCTACTCATGGATTTCTCGCGCCAGCGCCTCGACCCGAGCGCGCTCGGGGCGCTCGTGGCGCTGGCCGATGCGGTCGGGCTGCGCGCGCGCATGGATGCCATGTGGCGCGGCGAGATCATCAATCCGACCGAGGGTCGTGCGGTGCTGCACGTGGCGCTGCGTCAGCCGCCGGGCGGCGCGGTGGGCGGCGCGGACATCGAGAAACTGGTGCTCGCCGAGCGCGCCCGCATGCTCGCATTCGCCGACGGGGTGCGTGGCGGAGCGATCCGTGGCAGCGCGGGCCAGCGCTTCACGCTGGTGGTCAATATCGGCATCGGCGGCTCGGACTTGGGTCCCGCCATGGCCGTACAGGCGTTGCGGGCCTATACCACTGGCGCGCCGCGTTGCGAGTTCGTGTCGAATATCGACGGTTGCCACCTCGCCGAAGTGCTCGAGTCGGCCGATCCGCGCACGACGCTCTTCATCGTCGCGTCGAAGACCTTCACGACGCTCGAGACGCGCACCAATGCGCTCACCGCGCGCGCCTGGCTCGAGAAGCAGCTGGGACGCGCGGCGGTCCCGGCGCACTTTGCCGCCGTCTCGGTCAACGGCAAGGCGATGGACGAGTTCGGGGTGCACCCCGAGTACCGATTTCAGATGTGGGACTGGGTCGGGGGACGCTACTCGATCTGGTCCTCGATCGGCGTGTCGCTCGCGATCGCGATCGGCAGCGGCAACTTCCTCGCGTTCCTCGGCGGCGGCCATGCCATGGATGAGCACTTCCGCGGCACGCCGTGGGCGGACAATCTGCCGGCGCTGATGGGGCTCCTCGGCGTATGGAACATCAACTTCATGAAGCTGCCGACGCTCGCCGTGCTGCCATACGACGATTCGTTGCGCCGCTTCCCCGCCTACCTGCAGCAGCTCGAGATGGAGAGCAACGGCAAGTCGGTGATGCTCGACGGCAGTCCGGTCGAATGCGAGACCGCGGCCGTCATCTGGGGCGAGCCCGGCAACAATGCGCAACATTCGTTCTTTCAGCTGCTGCACCAGGGTACACCGCGTGCGGCGCTCGACTTCCTGCTGCCGGCACGGTCCTCCTGCGGGAATCAGCCGCAACAGAACCTCGCGATCGCAAGCTGCCTCGCCCAGGCAGAGGCTTTCATGACCGGGCGCAGTGCGCCGGAGGTGCGCGCGGAGCTCGAGCGGCAGCAGCTAACCGCGGCGCAGGTGCAGGCGCTCACTCCGCACAAGGTGCATCCCGGCAGCCGCCCGAGCACGATCGTGCTTTTCGAGCGGCTCGACCCGGCGACGCTCGGCCGGCTGATCGCGCTCTACGAGCACAGTGTGTTCACGCAGAGCGTCGTATGGGGCATCGATGCCTTCGACCAATGGGGCGTCGAGCTCGGCAAGAAGCTCACCGAGCAGCTCGTGCCGGCGGTCGAGGATTCCGTGGGCGGTCAGGCCGCCCCGGCCCCGGTGCTCAAGCTCCTCGAGCGGGTTCGGGAGTGGCGGCGCTAGAGTGCCTGCGTCCGGCGCCCATCCGGTACAATCTGGAAGTTTGGGCCATGAACAAGCACAAGGGTCCGCGATGCGAGTGACGGTTAGCTCCAGGGGATTGCTGGCAGGTTTGCTGCTCAGCGCGCTCTGCCTATGTCTCGCCAGCGAGCGGGCGCAGGGGCAGGCCACGCCGACCCCCGACCAGCTGCAGACCTTCCAGGGGCTCACACCCGATCAGCAGCAGGCGATACGCAACGCACTCGGGACCGGCGGCCAGGCGGGGAACGCGCTCGAGACGGGATCGCGGCGCATGGGCGAGTCCGGCCAGCCGGATCAGCAGGAGCAGTTGCGGCGCGAGCGGCAGAGGAGCGCGGAAGGCGAAGAGGGGACGGAGACTCTGATCCCGGTGCTCAAGAGCGAAGACTGGGTCGTCATCGAGATCGACTACCAGCTTGCGCCCCGCCGGATTCCGCCTTACCTGCAGGCGTTGTACTCGGCGCCGGCCCAGGGACTCGGCAGCGCGGGCGCCCTGGCGCAGGCGGCGACGCAGGCCGGCGCGCCAGGGGCTAATGCGGCGCCGAACCCCAACGGCCAGAACGCCGACGGCAGCCCGATCACGGCCTTCGAGGCGCAGCTGTCCGAGGTGGACAGAGCGCGATTGGACGCTCTGATGGCGCTGATCCGCTCCAGGAACCCCTATCGCCTCTCGCGCGACGGCGCCCTGAGCCTCCCCGGCTTTCCGCCGATCGCGCTCCTCGGCCTGACCGAGGAGCAGGCCACGCTGCGCCTCAAGGTCGAGCCGGCATTCCGCGGCATCGACGTCCGGCTGACGCGGCTGCCGATCAAACGGACCGGCACCGAGCAGTTGAAGCCCTTCGGCTACGACCTCTTCGATGAGGGGATCTCGACGTTTGCGCCGGTGACCAACGTCCCGGTCCCGTCCAGCTACGTCGTCGGTCCGGGCGATCAGCTCAACGTGCAGCTGTACGGCAACCAGAACCGCTCTCTGCAGCTCACCGTGGCGCGCGACGGCACCATCCATCTTCCGGAGATTGGCCCGGTGCCCGTCGGCGGCCAGAGTTTCGAGCAGCTCAAGTCAGGGATCGAAGCGCGCGTGGCTCGGCAGATGATCGGCACCCACGCAAGTGTCTCGATGGGCGATACGCGCTCGATCCAGGTGTTCGTGTTGGGCGAGGCGAAGTATCCGGGCTCGTACACGGTGAGCGGGCTCGCGACCATCACTTCGGCGCTCTACGCGGCGCGTGGCGCCAAAGTCGCCGGGTCGCTCCGCAACATCCAGCTGAAGCGCAACGGCGCACTGGTTCGGGAACTGGATCTCTACGACCTGCTGATTCGTGGAGACACCACCGATGATGCGAAGCTCCTGCCGGGAGATGTCATATTTATCCCGGCCGTGGGGCCGACGGCGAGCATCGAAGGCGAGGTACGTCGCCCGGCCATTTACGAGATCAAGAGCGAGTCGAGCGTCGCGGACCTTCTGCAGCTCGCGGGTGGTCTGACACCGGAAGCCGATGTCAGCGATGTCATGGTGACCCGCATCGATGCCAGCCAGCATCGGATCGTCGTGCCCATCGACGTGTCCGTCGCGGCGGGCAAAGAGCCGGTGCGTAACGGGGACCTCGTGCGCGTGATGCGCCTGCGTCCGACCCTGGACTCGGGAATCGTCGTGCAGGGACACCTGTACACGCCGGGTACTTTCGCCTATCGCCAGGGCATCCGGCTTTCGGACGTGATCCGCTCCGTCGATGAGCTGCGGCCTGATGCCGACATTCATTATCTGCTGATCCGCCGCGAGCTGCCGCCGGACCGGCGCATCAGCGTGCTGTCGGCGGATCTCGCGGCGGCGCTCAAGGCTCCGGGCTCGCCGGCGGACGTCGAGTTGAGCCCCCGCGATCGCGTCACGGTGTTCGACCTCGCATCCGGACGCGACCACGTCATCCAGCCGCTGCTCGATGAGCTGAGGGTTCAGGGCACCGCGGGTCAGCCGACCGAGACGGTGTACGTCGAAGGGCAGGTCAAGGTGCCGGGTGAGTACCCGCTGGAGCCCGGGATGAGGGTGAGTGATCTGATTCGTGCCGGCGGCGGCGCCGCGGATGCGGCCTATGCGGGACAGGCGGAGCTCGCCCGGTACAGCGTCGCGACGGGTGCGCGCCGTACCGACCTCATCGAGGTCGATCTGGCGGCCGCGATGCGCGGGGACGCGGCGGCCGACGTTCCGCTGCGGGCCTTCGACCGGCTCACCGTTAAAGAGGTGCCGTTGTGGGGCGCGCAGGAAAGCGTGACGATCAAGGGGGAAGTGCGCTTCCCCGGGAGCTACGTCATCCGGCGCGGTGAGACTCTCAAGTCAGTGATCGAGCGGGCCGGCGGCCTGACGGCTTACGCCTTTCCGCAGGGAAGTGTCTTCACGCGCGACTCGCTGCGCATACGCGAACAAGAGCAACTCGACCGCTTGGCGGAACAGATGCAGCGCAGCATCACTTCTTTCGCCCTGGGTGGCGCGGTCGCGGCGGGACAAACGGGTGGAGCGGCGACTCTGGGTCTGGCGCAGTCGCTGATGGTCGAGCTGCGTCAGAGCCACGCCGTCGGCCGCATGGTGATCGACCTGCCGCGCCTCCTGAAGGAGCCCGCCGGATCGGTCGCCGACGTTCTCCTGCGCGACGGTGATCAACTGGCGATCCCACGGTTTGAGCAGCAGGTGACGGTCATCGGCGAGGTGAACGATGCGACCTCGCACCTTTATAACCCGCATCTGTCGCGCGACGATTACGTTGCGCAGAGCGGCGGCACCACGCGCCGCGCCGACGCCTCCGGGATCTACGTCGTGCGGGCAAATGGCAGTGTCGTGGCGGGTAGTAAAGGCGGCTGGTTCAGACGCAGCGGCTCGGCCGATATCGAGCCTGGCGATACGATCGTCGTTCCATTGAACGTCGAACATCTGCCACCGCTGCCTCTGTGGACAGCGGTGACTACCATTCTTTACAACGTAGCGATCGCCGTGGCGGCGGTCCACTCGCTGTAGACCGGGCGTGATCACGTGAGCCAACCTCTCCCCGGTCCAGAACCCCGCGGCGCGGGCGGCGGGTCGCCGGAGTTGCGCGCCATCGGGCGGCTGGTGGCCGCGCACCGCTGGGTGGTGCTCGCCGTCACCTGCATCGTCGGCGGAGCCTTCACGGCCTACGGGCTGCTGGCGACTCCCATCTATCGCGCGACCGCAGTGCTTGCGCCCACCGAGGTGGAGCGCAGCATCGGGGGCCTGTCGGGAGCGCTCGGCCAGTTGAGCAGCGTCGCGGCTCTCGCCGGCGTCGGCGGGCTGGACCAGCGCAACCTGTCGGTCGAAGAGTCGCTCGCGGTACTGCGTTCGACCGAGTTTCTCGAGCGCTTCATTGCCGACCACAATCTGCTGCCGCGGCTCTTTCCCGGAGCCTGGGACGCGGCGCACGACCGCTGGAAATCCCGCTGGTTCCGGCCGCAGCCGACAATGGCACGGGGTATCGACTACTTCGACGCGCGCATACTGAATGCCGAGCGCGACCGCCGCACCGGGCTGGTGCGGGTCAGCGTCGACTGGCGCAATCGCGAAGAGGCGGCCAGCTGGACCAACGAGCTGGTCGCGCGGGTCAACGCCGAGATGCGCGCGCG